>OZ253580.1:5830000-6198070 GCA_965263035.1 Acidobacteriota bacterium | reverse complement strand
GGTTGACGACGTTCGAGCGCCAGGAGTTGCGTCAGGCGAGGCGGGAGATCAAGCGCCTGCGGATGGAGCGGGACATCCTAAAAAAAGCCGCGGCTTGGTTCGCCCGGGAGAGCGACTCGATCCCAGGAAAGGATTCGAGTTCGTAAAGGCGCACCGGGCCCAGTTTCCGATTCGGGTGATGTGCCGCGTGTTGGGTCTCTCCCCCAGTGGGTACTACGCCTGGTTGAAACGTCTGCCCTCGAATCGAGCTCGCCAGGACCAGGCGCTTCGGGAAAAGATCGTGCAGATCTGGAACGAGAACCGGAGAGTTTACGGTCGGCCTCGTCTGCATGCCGAACTGAGAGCTCGAGGGGAACGGACGAGCCCGAAGCGTGTCGGTCGATTGATGCGGGAAGCCGGGATTCAGGGGGCGAGCCGGAGACACCGGAAGGCCGGGCTCACCCGGAGGGACCGGGAGGCCCGTCCAGCACCGGACTTGGTGAACCGGAACTTCGCGGCTGAGGGACCGGATCAGCTCTGGGTGGCGGACCTGACGTATGTCCGCACGAAGGCGGGCTGGTTGTATGTGGCCGTGGTCCTGGACGCTTGGAGCCGCTTGGTCGTGGGCTGGGCGATGGAGACCCATCTGCGGTCCGAACTGGTCGAGAAGGCGCTCGCCATGGCGGTGATACGGCGGCAGCCGAAGCAGGTGATCCACCACTCGGACCAAGGGGCGCAGTACACCTCGACTGCCTTCGGGAAGAGATGCCGGGAGGCCGGGGTGCGGCCGTCGATGGGCTCGGTGGGGGACGCTTACGACAACGCCATGTGCGAGAGCTTCTTCGCGACGCTGGAGTGCGAGTTGCTGGACCGTCACCAGTTCCGGAATCCGAATCAGGCGAGGCGGGCCGTCTTCGACTTCATTGAGGGATTCTACAACCGGCGCCGCCGACACTCGGCGCTGGGCTACGAGTCGCCGGTCCGCTACGAGCAGCAGGCAGCGTAGGACCCACGGCGTCGTCGAAACTCGATCCGGACGACGAGATCCTCGATTCGTGCTCTCGCCGAGTGCAGTGATGACCTGCTGGGGTCGTCTTTCCTGCCTCCAATGCCGGTCCTGCGGGCCGGGAGGCTCAGAAGGACTGACGCCGCCTCACGAACCGGTTCGTTTTCGCGCTGCTCGACCACGAAGCCAGCACCATCACCGTCGCACCAAGCGTCGCGCGCGACACGATTGAAGAGGGCAGGGGGGCGCTGCCCCCCTGAGACCCCCGGATGCAAAGAGATACACACCACTCTTAAATCCCTGGAAAGAGAGCGCCGAGGCCCCCTCGTTACGCGGTATCCCATTGTGGAAAATCAGAGATTTCCCACAACGGGAGCCCTTTTGCTGACGCCTCCATCAGTCCCCCCACAGAAGAAAGAACGCTCTGTCAATGGTCAAAACCCTGACATTTTCTATGGCCATTGACATTCAGCGGGTGGAAGTCTTGCTCCCCAACGACAGAAGGAGTATTACAACCAAGACCAACGTAAACCGCACTAATAAACCGTCCACGTAAACGGGACACCTTCAATTTCTATGCGGTCAACGATAACAACTCCACCGCAGCTCATGCGGCCGTCTTTCTCCGAGTCCGGGACCGAACATGGGGCGGCTATCCGAACCAAACTCGCTTTGGGGCCTTTGTCTTCGGGCGAAATACGGCACGGGGATGTTGCAATTTGTGGTGCGGATCCTTGCAAATCACTGGCGATGATGTCTATTCCTCGGATAGTTTGCATGAGGGGAAGACAGAGAGGCGACTGAAACTGTTCAACTTTCCAGTGCGGATCCCTCAAGAGGAAGACACGGCCTCAAGCGGGAGACAGCAGACCGAACAGTGCAGGATGACAGGCCTCCTTTGGGACAATTCAAGTACGCTCTATCGAGTCCAAATCATCGAGAAGAAAAGATATACTTCTGATGAGAGTTATCGTCTATATTGGCGTGCCCAAGTTTGGAAGGATCCCGGCGGCGATAACGTTGATCTAGTCGGTGACAGCGGTTGGTACGATGAGTGGACCATACGCGACATCTACGGCATCGAGATCCCACGGTTGGGAGAATCGAAGCTTGCCGTTGGATTGGGATCCTTGGATTCTCAATGTGCAGACAGAGATCCAGAACGAATGCCTGGCGAATCTCTAGAGGATTGTTTGACCAGGCGAAGTCCCAGCATTGGGATCAATGTCGAGCGAGTTGCAACCGCCTATTGGGTTTACCCGGAATAGAGAGTGGTGGAAAGATGGCCTTGCTCCACGGATTTGGCCTCTTCCAAACGCTTTCTGGCCTGATGGATCAAATGCAAAAGATGCGGAGTATGTGTTCCTGTCCGGGCCGAACTCCCTCTCGCTGGCCCCAACCGGCAATTGACAGTATCCCGCCCATATCGATGTCGTCCGAGTGGACTCCAATTCGCCGTCGACAACAATCCATATCCTCCCTTCTGACGGCACTCTTGACTGTAGGCCTGTTAGTCGCACCGGGATCGACCATGGCGCAAATCACTCCAGTCTGCGACCGGAGCCCGGAAGTGCGCGATGAGATCGTGAAGTGGGTGCCGGGAGTCAGCGATTGCGCTGATGTGACCGAGGCCCATCTGGGCGAGATTCGGTTCCTCATCCTCACAGGTCCGTATATTGTATTTGCGACACACCACGGCCGCCCCACACCCATTTATGAGTTAAGGTCGGGGGATTTCTCCGGGCTGAAGTCGCTGGAAAAACTCGAGATAAATTACAACGAACTGGAGAGCCTGCCGCCGGACATCTTCTCCGGCCTCGGCTCATTGGAATACCTTTCGATGACCTCGAATCCACTGGAGAGCCTGCCGCCAGACATCTTCTCCGGCCTCGCCTCATTGCAAGTTCTTGGGATGGGTGGAATTCGACGGACCAGTCTGCCGCCGGACATCTTCTCCGGCCTCGCCTCGCTGAGAGATCTCTACCTGGACGGCAACCGATTGACCAGCCTGCCGGAGGGTATCTTTTCCGGTCTCTCGGAGCTGGCCAATCTCTACCTGGATGAAAATCAATTGACCAGCCTGCCGGACGGGCTCTTCGTTGGCCTCTCCTCGCTGAGAGAGCTTCGGCTGCAGCAGAGAGAGCGTCGGCTGGAGCAGGTGAATTTTTGGAGGCCGCCCATTGTCGTATCACTGGAACGAGTCGGGGAGAGTCAATTCTTGGCGAAGGCACATACGGGTGCGCCCTTTGAAATCGTCCTGCCCACCACTTTGGTTAGTGGAGAGATTGAAGGCAGCACAAGCAGTATCGTTATTCTTGCCGGGAGCCTCGAAAGCGCCGTCCACACGATCGCCCGTCGTCCCGACACGATCTCAGCCGTCACTGTAGACATTACTGATTTGCCGCGCTTGCCGCGATTCCATCACGGTTACGAGCTGGTCAAGTCTCCCAATTTGCCCTTGATCGTTCATGACGCACTGGGTCTGAGCTTTCCCCATTTCGCCAATGGGGAGTCCACATTCTCCGACTTGGTGCTGGTGAATATAGGAACCACGGCTATCCGACCCGCCATCTACTTTTACGATACGGTGGGGACCCCCATTGCTGCCGAATCGGTAGTGGACGTCTCTGGAGACTTGGAAATCCATGAGGATGGGGCTTTGGGCACCCAGACGGAGTTGGCTCCGCTGGGAGAGCGGACCTTTTCGACCCACGGCCGGGGGGACCTGGTGACCGGATCCGTGCAGGTCGTCGCGAATGGCCCTTTCGGTGGGTTCCTGCGCTTCGACAGTCCAGGGCTGGGAGTGGCTGGCGTGGGGACGAGTCCACCGGTCAGCGATGTGATCTTCCCGGCGCGCCGAAAGGAGGGCGGAATCAACACCGGAGCCGCGGTCCGCAACTTGACCGGCCTCGAGATGATTGTGATGTGCCGATTGATGCAGGGGGGCCTCGTGTTGGAAGAGACGGAAATCCCGCTAGCAGCCGACGGACAGTCGGCGCAATTCATCCACGAGATGTTCCCCGAGACCGATACGTCCGACTTTGAAGGATCGGTACGCTGTACGGTGTCAGGAGGGGGAAGGTTCACGGGAGTGGCCCTGGAGCTGGACGCCGTCAACCGCATCTTCACGACCCTGCCCGTCGTTCCCATTCCACGATGATCTACCGAGAATAGCTGACCCTGGCCTCCTCCGCAGAACATATATAGAGTCCAATAAGTTGATCTTGTTGGATCCAGATCCCTCCTGGAGCCATCTGGGCCGCTTCTCTCGGATCATGTTTCAGTCGGCTCAGGTCCGATCCACAGCCCCCGAGAGAAACGGTGAAATCCTCCCTTTTCCCGCAGAAGGTGCGTTAATTTCAGTTAACGGACGTTCTCCAGAGTATCGCCGTCTCCAGCCATTCTCGACAGGTCATCTTTTTAAGAGGTATAGTTATCTATGAGATGCAAGCTTGTCTTGCTCTCTTTCCGAGGCCCGTGCTCCGGCACGGGCTTTCGTGTTTCCGGAGACCCCGTCGGTGACGTATTTCGCATACCTTGATGAATTCGGGCATATCGGCCCCTACGTCAGCAGGCGAGACCGAAGGTACAAGGACAGTCCAGTGTTTGGCCTGGCGGGCTTCGTCCTCGCTTCCGAAGTGGTGCGTGGGTTCGGAACCTGGTTCTTCCGGCGCAAGTGCGAGCTTCTCGAATTTGAGATCAACCGGTCGGGGAAACATCCGGCCCTATGGGAAGAGAAGAGGGCGAGCCTCTACACTGTCAAGAACGTGACGCGGTCCGCAGAACTCAGGAATTTCACCAACCGGCTGTTCAACAAGATCGAAGCGCTCGGCGGATTCGTCTTCTATGTCGGTCTCAAAAAGACTGCGCCGCCAAGGGCGCACAATTCGAACAGGCTCTACACACGGGTATTTCTTGAGGCAATCAAGCGGATTGATGGATTTTGCGAAGAGGATTGTAATCCGCCCGGGATTTTTTCCTGATTCTCGATGAACACGATCAACGATCTGCCCTGATCACCGAGGCGGCACGGAGCATGTATGCGAGGACGGAACGCCGCCGGCGTCTTATCGAGCCGCCGTTCCATCTGGAAAGCCACCGGTATCAGACCCTCCAGGCAGCGGATTGGATTGCCGGATTGGTGGGACGCCTTGGGGCAATCTGGGCCGATCCGGCAGCGTATCCCGAGAACGAAGTGTTCCGCCGGTACTTCGAGCACCGGCTCAATCACGTTAGCGGGCGGAGCGGAGTCCGAAGGTAGCGCGTCGGGCGAACAAGACTGGGCACCCGACCGCGAATCGCCCATTGTTTTGTCCGATGTCTCGTTGAGGCGGGCCATGCGCCCTTCGAGCTGTCCCAGGCGGTCCCGGAGTGCGGCGCGTTCCCGGCCCGCAAGCGCCAGAGGCCTATGCCTCACCCTTAGTCCGGACGCACCCCACACGCCCTCTGAGGGTGCCTCTTTTTTCGGGATCGGCCGAAATCGGCCCGGGACCGGCGAAACGGCCCGACGCCTGGCGCTCCAGCGCCAGGTCCGGAAGCGCTACGGGCCTCCTGCGAGCCGGCTCGGTGGGGGGCAAATTATTGTCGGCAAAGTACGTTTCCGCGATCCAGTGGAGGAAAAGGCTCCACCACAAGGGAGGCGACGCAGAGTCCTCTTCAGCGACGGGGCAGTGCAGGCTAGTACCCAATAACATGTAATTGTTCGTATACTATGGTGGGAGGCTGGAGGACTCGGAAGGAGGAGTTCTCATGGCACCACGCTATCGTGTCACGCTCACTGTGGAAGAGCGCTCAGAATTGAAGGCCTTGACCCGGGCCGCGACCAAGACCACCGGCAAGCGGTTCCTGTACGCGCGGGCTCTGTTGTTGTGCGACCGCGGGCCGGAAGGGCCGGGATGGACCGTGGCCCGGGTGGCCGAGGCGCTGGGCGTCTCGGCCCGCACGATCGAGCACTTGAAACGGCGGTTTGTGGAGCAGGGTTTGGAGTTCGCCTTGGAGCGCAAGCGGCGGGTGCAGCCGCCGCGGAAAGTGATCTTCGACGGCGCGTTCGAGGCTCGCTTGGTCGCCTTGGCCTGCTCCCCGGCCCCGCCAGGACGGAAGCGCTGGACCCTGCGCCTGCTGGCGGAGAAAGTAGTGGAACTGGGCTGGGTCGAGCGGGTGTCGGTGATGACGGTGCAGCGGACGCTAAAAAAAACCAACTGCAGCCTCATCGGAAGAAGTATTGGCGGATCCCGCCCCGGGGCAGCGCCGCATTCGTAGCCTGCATGGAGGACGTTTTAGAAGTCTATGCCCGTCCGTACGACCCCCGTCGTCCGGTGGTCTGCATGGACGAGACCAACAAGCAGTTGATCGGAGAAGTGCGGGAGCCTTTGCCGGTCGCGCCCGGCCAGCCGGAGCGAGTCGAGCATGAGTATGTGCGCAACGGGGTCGCGCAGATCTTCCTGGAGGTGGAGCCACTGACCGGCCGCTGCCATGTGGAGGCGACCGAGCGGCGCACGCGACAGGATTGGGCCCGGTGGATCGAGGGCATGTTGGAGAGGCGATACCCGGAGGCCGAGCGGGTGGTCCTGGTCTTGGACAACCTGAACCCGCACGGAATCGAATCGCTGTACGCGACCTACGAGCCTCGACACGCTCGCCAACTGGCACAACGACTGGAAATCCACTACACGCCTAAGCACGGCAGTTGGCTCAACATTGCAGAAATCGAATTGAGCGCGCTGTGCGGACAATGCCTGGACCGCCGGATTCCAAGCCTGGCCGGGATGCAACGTGAGATCGGGGCTTGGGTTGCGGATCGGAACCAACGGCAAACCGAGATCGACTGGCAGTTCAAGACGGAGGATGCACGGATCAAGCTGAAGAGCCTGTATCCACAACTTTAAGTGTTACGGGGTACTAGTCTCTCGGCAGGCGACTCACCAATAAGTGTCCGCGCTTTAGGCGGAATCGCCCCACCGCTTACCGTAGGCGTTGAGTATCACGGTTAAGGCTTGACTGAGTTCACTGGTTCGAAACACGCCCCAACGCTTTTCGTGGAGGTACCTCCAGTCGGTATGGGAATCCCGATGAGACCACAACAGCTCGGGCAACGACCCGTATACGAAATGGCGTCCCCTCCAGAATCTCGGGCCACCCTGGCATCCTTGCTTGGAGCAGTTCTTGGGTATCCGGTTCCAACCCCATGAACAAATCCAGCAAGTCATGAGTGCGATCAGGCGCGTTCTTCCGCTCTCGACACTGCCAAGCCTTCAGTGCGATCTCTGTCGCCAGCGACAAGAGGATCGGTCCGGCCAATCCCGATCCCTGGAAAAGCAAGGGGTCCGCCGTCGAAGACTCGGATCCGTACCGTTCCAATTCCTTCACCACCCGTTGCAACGACTTGGCGTTCCAATTCATCGAATCCGTATCCCAGCGGTCACCACGAAGATTCTTTTTAGGCATCATAATCTCGCTTCATTTGTGGACCCTACCGTCAACGCCCGATCGGCCACAATCCCCACCGCTACCGAGGGCTGATCCACGCCTCCCGAGAGAAACAGAGAAACCCCGGCAACTCCCTCACTTTTTCCTGAGGACGTCCTTTAATTTCAGTTAACGGACATCCGTCTACGGAGTTCGTTCTCTGGGTGGACGATCCACTTCTTCTATTGCGCCCAGTCGTCCGGATCCGGTATGCCGCGGCTGGTCAACCTCTCCAATCCCGGGTCCAACGACAATGCGGACACTGTGATGTCCAGGTTGGGGGGGGTGGCGGCCGAGCCGCGCAGGATACCGCGAATCTGGCCGGTCCGGGAATTGCGCAGGATGGTCACCGGACGGTCGGTTTCCTCATCCAGCGTGTCCGATCCGGCGGGGCCGGACAGGGTGATGCGCGCCAACTGGCCGGACCACTCGGGGTGCAGGGGCAGGGCAAACACGAAAGACGAACTGCCATCGCCATCGGCGGTCTCGGGCATGGCGAAGCTGAGGGAGAAGAGCTCGGCACCGTCGGCCGTGCGTCCGGCGATCCGGTGTTCACCAGCGGCATCGGGCAGCACGGGCGCGGCATCGATCACGAAGGCCGGATTCAGGTAGAGTTCGCCGTCGGCGTCTGCACCGCCCCACAGGAGGAGGGACTCTGCTTCTTGAGCGGTCACGCTCGCCCGGTGATCGTCGAAGAGGCGGAAGTGAAGCGCTTTGGAAAAGTGGTAGTCGCTGATCCATTCGGGGTCACCCTCACAGTAGCCCATCACGTCGGTCCAGCTTGGCGGTACCAGACTGCCATCGCGGAAGTCGTATCCCCATACCCCTGTCGACCCGTCCGGCTGCGGATACGCCGAGTCCGGGAGACCCGCCCCACACGACGGCGCGTGCCCGAGGCTGAAGTTGTGGCCGAACTCGTGCGCGGTGACGCGGGCGAAGTGACGGTTGGGTCCGACATCCTGCGCTTTGTCCAGAAGGACGAAACTCACCACGCCCCGGCCGATGCCCCCAGTACCGACGATGGCAGTACCCCAGCGCCCCGCCATCGTGCCCATCCAGTACCCGGTCCCGCCCTCCATCACCCGGATCGCCCGGACCTGTTCGACCAGTTCGAATCCGTCGTTGGTCGAGCTGAGCACGGGCTCGTGAGCCTTTACGTCCAGGTCGCCCACCGGGAGCACCGTGCGCATGAACTCGAGCAGCTCGTGGCCCTCGGGGTCGGCGGCCATCTCGACGACCGGCTCCAGAATTGTCGAGTCCGGATCCGCCGCCCACAGGAACGGCACCAGCGTGAGATCGAGAAGCGGAACGGCCCGCACGTCGACCGCCGCTCGGCCCGTATTCGGGATCCGCCTCGCCACGCCAAGCCCGGACTCGAGCGTTCCGTCCGGGTCGATCTCGACCACCATCTCCAAGCCTGGCTGAACCAACTCCGCCGGAACCGCGGCGTTGGCCGATGTCGCCAGAGATCCCTCGTCGACCTGGGTGGGGATCGGGCCCGGGCCGCCGGCGATCTCGGCGACGTGCGCGAGGGCGCCGTTCAGGTAAAACGAGGCCCGCACCGGGGGAAGCCGCTCGTCGTTGTCACGGCCGGCGGTGACGAAGACGCGCAGCAGCGCCTCCCTGCCGGCAACGAGCGGAACCGGGAACTCCCGCGACTGGACCGCCTGGACGAGATAGGCCATCGCGGGTTCATGGCCGCAGAGAGCCACCTGTCGGTTCGCGACGCGCTCCAACCAGTCGAGGAACCCGGCGTCGGAGGGCGCGCAGAGGTCCGTGCCGCCGGTCTGCAACGTCTCAAGGGACGCGAGGTTCGTCAGGCTGGCCGGAAGGGCTCCGGACATGCCGGGGTTCGCCTGCAGGGCGAGGTGGCGCAGGTGAATCAGGCCGCCCAACACCGCCGGCACCGGACCCGTCAACTCGTTGTCGCCAAGGTACACAGACTCCACATTGGCCAGGCCACCCAGCCCGGTCGGGATTGGGCCCGAAAGGCGATTCGAAGCGAGATTCAGCGACCGCATGTTGGCCAGGCCGCCCAGCCCGGTCGGGATCGGACCGGTCAGGTCGTTTTTCGAGAGATGCAGGGAATTCAGGTTGGCGAGACGGCCGAGCTCGGTCGGGATCGGGCCGGTCAGGCGGTTCTGGTCGAGGCCCAGGTGCCTCAGGCGGGCCAGGTCGCCGAGTTCCGGCGGGATGGGACCCGTCAGGTCGTTGTTCCAGAGTTCCAGGACTTGCAGGTTGGCGAGGTTGGCGAGTTCCGGCGGGATGGGGCCGGTCAGGTGGGGGGTGTCGGCGAAGCTCATGAGGCGCAGGGACCGCAGGTTGGCGAGGTTGCCGAGCTCGGGCGGGATGGGACCGGTTGTTCCGTCCAGCCAGATGAAGAGCGACCGCAGATTGGCCAGGCCGCCGAGTTCGGGCGGGAGCTGGCCCGTCAAGCGATTCAATTGGATTTCCAGTTCGGTGACCCTATCCTGCCCGTCGACTTCGACGCCGTACCAATCTCCGAGCGGCGCATCCGTAAGCCAGTTGTCGTTGTGGTACCAGTTCGGCCCGCCGGTCGCTTCATAGAAGCTTTCGAGGATCTCGCGGTCCGACAGCGGAGCGCACTCGACCCCGGTCCCCTGGTGCGACGAAACGGTATTGAGCCATCTGGTGAAGGCCGCGTCGGCAGGAGCACACAGTTCCGTACCCGCATAGTCGAGCACACGAAGGGACAAATCGGCGAGTGACAGCGGCAGTCGGCCGGCAAGGCCGGCGTTGGCGCCTATCCTCAGGTCGGTCATGTTGGCCAGTGCTCCCCGGGGCCAGTTCGGCATCTCTCCGGCAAGCCCGTTGCCCCTGAGGTCAAGTGCTTCCACCCGACCGAGGGCGTCGGCCGTCACGCCGTGCCATTCCCCCAGCACATGGGTAGCACGCCAGCCATCTGCCCTGGTCCAGCCGGTGCCGCCTGCGGTCTCGAAGAGCAGCTCCAGCGCCTCCACGTCTGACTCGTTGCAGTACGGTCCGGAGGTATCCTCCATCGCTCCCAGCCAGTCGGCAAAAGCGGCAACGCCGGGCGCGCAGAGATCCTCGTTTCGCTCAAAGTAGAAACGGGTGAGCCTGGTGAGATCCAGAAGGCTCCGCGGGATCGTACCCGTCAAGCTGTTCGAGCCGAGCTGCAACCGGGTCAGGCTGGCAAGTTGACCCAGCTCAGGCGGAATCGGACCCGTAAGGTCGTTACCGAAGACATCCAGCGACTCTAGGTCGGCGAGCCTGCCCAGTTCGGGCGGGATGGGGCCCGTCAGCTGGTTCCCCCAGAGGGACAGCCGCTGCAGGTTGGAAAGGCTGCCCAGTTCGGGCGGGATGGGGCCCGTCAACTGGTTCCCACGGAGGGCCAGCCACGTCAGGTTGGAAAGGCTGCCCAGTTCGGGCGGGATCGGGCCCGTCAACTGGTTCCCCCCGAGGTCCAGCACCTGCAGGCTGGAGAGGCTCCCGAGTTGCGCCGGGATCGGCCCCTCCAGTTGGTTCTCACTGAGGTCCAGGACCCTCAGGTGGGCGAGCGAACCCAGTTCCGGCGGGATCACCCCGTTCAATCCGTTCCCGAGTTTTTCGCTTCCACCGTCTTCAGTATCGACCCAGACCGCCATCCGCAGTTCGATCACCCGCCCCTGGCTATCGACTTCGACCCCGTACCAGTCGCCCAGGGGAGTGTCCGTCAGCCAGTTGTTACTGTGGCTCCAACCCGATCCGCCCAGCGCATCGAACAGCGCCCTCAGCGCCGCCCGCTCCGAAACGGCCACCGTCACCGTCACCGATGCCGTGGCCGTCTGTCCGTCCGCTCCCGTCACCGTTATGCGGTAGGTCGTGGTCGCGTTCGGCGACACCCGCCGTGTGCCCGACGTGGGAACCTCCCCGATGTCCGGTTCGATCTCCGCGCTCTCCGCGCTTGTCGACGACCAACTCAATGTCGTGCTCTGGCCCCGATCGATCGACTTCGGAGAAGCCGACAACGTCACCGTCGGAGGGGGTGGGTGTCCGCCGTCGATCCCGCCTCCTTCAGTGATGCGGATCGCCGGCACCGCCGAGAGCGAAGAGGTTCCCTTCCCAAACCGGAGCCCGAGCGGGGCGAACCGGGAATCGTCCTCGGTTCGCAGGAACAGGAGGCCTCGAAAGTCCGCCAGAAATCCCGTATCCACTCCGGAGACATCGAACCATTCTGGAAGTGTGCGCGCCGCTTGGTGGAAGTCTCGCCAGGGCAGAAACACCCCCTCCAACGGGTCGTTGCCTTCCTCGTCGCGGAGTCTCAGCTCGATCCTGGACGACACGTCCGGCTTGAAGAGGGCCAGACCTGCTCCGATCGTCCCCGATTCCTCGACGAAAAGAGCGAATTCATGCCCCAACTGAACGGGCTCGACGCCGACCTCGATCCCCGATTGGACGTCTCGGTAGGTCAACAGTCCACCGACTGTGGCCGCACCGGTCTGGACCTGGATCCAACCCCGCCGAATGGATCCGGAGCCGGCGCTTCTCAAGACTCGGCTCCCCAGCGCCGGAATCTCCAACCTCAAATCGGAATCGAACAGATCCCGGACCAGTTGCCCGTCCGGGTCGTAGACGTCCACCTGAACCTCGGCCGCGGCCTCCGGGTCGACGTTGCTGAGCACCAGCTGCACCGACCATCCCCCTCCATCCACATAGTCGGGAAAGACCAGGGCCGCCTCTTGAGGTTCCTGACTCTGGGTCCGGATCGCCGGCACCGCCGAGAGGGAAGAGGTTCCCTTCCCGAACCGCAACCCCAGCGGGGCGAACGGGGAATCGTCCTCGGTCTCCAGGAACAACAGGCCGCGAAAATCCCTCAGGAATTCCGTATCGACTCCTTCCCCGGCGAACCATTCCGGAAGCGTCCGAGCCGCTTGGCGGGAATCCCCCCAGCGGACGACCCCTCCCTCCAAGGGGTCGTGGCCTTCCTCGTTGCGGATTCGAAGCTCGACGCGGGCCGCGGCGTCCGTCATGTACACGGCGACTCCGGCGCCGACACTCGGCGATTCCTCCACGAACAGAGCGAACTGTTGTCCCAACTCAACGGGTTTGACGCCGACTTCGATCCCCGATTGGGCGTCTCGGTAGGTCAACAATCCACTCACCGCGGCCGTACCGGTCTCGACCTGGATCCAACCCCTCCGAATGGTCCCTGAGCCGGCACTTTTCAAGACTCGGCTCCCCAGGGACGGAATCTCCAAGGTCAAATCGGAATCGAACAGATCCAGGACCGGCTGTCCGTCCGGGTCGTAGACGTCCACCTGAACCTCGGCCGCGGCCTCCGGGTCGACGTTGCTGAGCACCAGCTGCACCGACCATCCGCCCCCATCCACGTAATCCGGGAAGTACAGAAATGAAAACGATTCGGTTCCGGCGGGAGCTGTATCGTCCTGGGCCTGCAGCCGCACCGCCATGAGCGCCTCGAACGCGTCCACCTTGCCATACCCCCACAATGGGTTCGGGGTCGGCCCCGTGAACTCGTCGGCTCGGGCTGTCTCTTGCAAGATCTTCTTGACCGAGAGAGCGTCGAGCGTTGGGTCGACCTCAAGCATCAGGGCAATGATGCCGGTCACGATCGGCGCCGCGGCACTCACCGCCCCCGCCATTCCGTACAACCCGCCCCCGCCCTCGATCAGGAGCCACCTGCTGACGCCCCAGGCCGACCGAGGTGCGTATGTCGTCACAATACGATCTCCCGGGGCCGAGACGTCTACGCCGACCCGCCCGTCGACCGTAGGTCCAACGCTGCTGCCGGTCCAGAACTCGCCAACGTTGCCTTCACCGATCAGCCCACGGTCGACACCATCAATGTCTTTCCACTTGGTGCGAATGACGTAGCTGTTGGGCGCTACATTGCGAAACGCCGTCGCCCCGTCCGATATGCTGCCCGGCGTCACGAAATTCAGGAATCGGCCTGAAAAATTGGCCGCGTTGAGCGAGGCGTCGAAGTGGATGCTGGAACCGGCGGAGCTGGCTGTGTGATCCAATCTCAGAAGGTAATCGCCTGGTCCAGCGGCCCCATCGAAATGGATAAGCTGCAGCCGGTTGCCGTTCGTCGAACCCCAGTGGTCCGTTCCTCCACGATAGTGGTACACATTGACACCAGTGCCCTTTGCCGTGAACTGCGAGGCTGGGAACGGACCGAGCATGCCCATCGGGGTATGAATCGACACGGCAAACTCCTGGCTCTGCTCGTACCACACCTCAAGGACGCCCTCGCCCGTATCGAGCGCGAGTCGCAGGTCAAGAGTCCCACCGTTGGGCACGTCTCCTGCCGCTCGCCTTGGCGGCTTCGCCGGAGTCCCATCGTCCCCGGTTCCGTTAACGAACACAATGCCGGGGTGATCGGGGCCGACGGTCTCATCGATCCTTCGACAGAATGCGCTCGTGCCGTCGGTCGGTCCGCCGATCGATCCGACATTGAGGAGCATCACCACCGGCATCGACAGTTCTCGCGCCTTGTCCACCACAAAATCCATTGCGACGTTTACACCCGCGGTGCCCACGTACCAGGGGGGCTCGGCTGGCTCATTCCCATGCGCCGGGGCACCGGTGGCGATCTTCACGGAGATGATCGTGGCGTTGGGGGCAATGCCTCGGTACTTCCCGTCGGCGCTGTTGCGCCCGTTCCCGGCGGCAATGCCGGTGGTTGTGGTCCCGTGGCCGACGGCATCCCGGGTCGGCAGCCTGGTGCCGGAGAAGAGCGCCTGATCTATCTGCTCCCTGGTGTAAATGGTGCCGCGTCCGTAGGAGTTGCCCGGGGCGGCGGCGGCGGAATCGTCGAAGAGGTCGAAGATGTAGGCGATCCGCGTGCTGCCATCCTCGTTGCGGAAATCGTTGCTCTCCCAGTCGATGCCGCGGTCCAGAATTGCGACGATGACGCCCGCTCCAGACACGCCCAACGCGGCGACAGCCTTGTCGACACTCGTTTCAACACGAACGCGGTCGAGAGCGAGGCCGACATCTCCGACGCCAATGATCAGAAGGAAGGCAAGGACTGTCCGAATTACCGAGATCACAGCGCCTTCGGTCTTCTTCGGCAACGCCTCGACAAAGCCGCGGGTGGCGGGCGACCAGGGTCGTCCCCCATCACGGGGCGCACCGAACCAACCGCGCGCGAACGGGGGTGGCCTCGATCCTTCATGGGACTGCCTCCTCGCAGAATTGCGTCTTGGCGGAGCCTTGCTTGGCGGCGAGTCGGAACCAGCGTACCGCTTCGACATCGTCCTTCGGGACGCCCTTCCCCTCGTGGTACATGAACCCGAGGCTGAACTGCCCGACGTCGTCACCCTGCTCGGCGGCTTAGCGGAGCGTGTCGAGATCGTCCTGTGCCGAGAGCACCACGACGGCAAGGCCACCCGCCACGAGCACGGC
This sequence comes from Acidobacteriota bacterium, assembly GCA_965263035.1. Lineage (GTDB taxonomy): Bacteria > Acidobacteriota > UBA6911 > RPQK01 > JAJDTT01 > JAJDTT01. The sequence goes on along the minus strand of OZ253580.1, from coordinate 6,183,228 downwards.
AGTAGCTATGCGGATCAGTCTTAGTATTTTATTTATCGGCTTCAAATGTGGGCTAATCTCCTCTCTCCAGTCCCTAGAATATCCGAGTACTGATCAAGCGGACTCCTGCTGCCGCCTGGAACGAGTGGACATAGTGTGTCCCGGGCCCTCCCCCACCCGTCCGGCGGTCTTGGAGAATACCAGCCGTCCGCCCCAGGGACCAAAACTCGGAAACGACTTGCCGAAGGGGTGGCTCAGACGACCGGTCCCGGCGGGCGATGTCCAGCGGCGAGGCGACAGCGGTTGTCCAGTCCGATGCCGAGGGACGCTCTCCCGGGGCAGGCACCGCAGAACACGGGGCAGTCAGGGGCGTGGTCTAGGGTACGATAAAGTGGAATTATCGTACCCTGGACCCTCCAGGAGGGGTCTGGGCCTCTTCTTCTAGCCCATGTTTCCGGCCAGTTCGGGGCTGATCCTTCCTCCGCCTGAGAAGGCCGGATCAACAGCTTCCTGACCGATCGCTATCGACTCCCCATCCTCCAAAATCCGGGAGACAATATCCTAGTGCCTTCCGACCACCGTCTGCAGTTACTCTCGACAGGTCATCGCTGGATGGGCACCACTGGCAAGGTGGTGAAGATCCGGTTTCTATCATCCAACTCCAGGGCGACTCCGGTGAATCGTTCACCATCAGGAGCGGTGCAGCGAACCGACCCCGCGAAGTTCGCCGTATCGGTCTGGGTGAACAATTCGTGAAGGAACTTGGCCGTCTGACCGTTGCCGGCCAATGGAATCGGCTTCGTTTCCAAGACCATGCCATCTTTCATCAATTGGCAACTCACTTCGATCGGATTCTCTCCCAGGTTCCGGATCGCGGCTCCGGTGTTGATTCCGCCCTCTTGGCGGCGCGCCGGGAAAATGACGTCGTTTACGGGCGCACTGGCCCCCACGCCGGCCACGCCTAGGGACGGGACGTCGAACCGCAGGACCCCGCCGATGCGGCCCCCTCCTCCCACCTCATCGTCCCAGGGCCCAGACTTCAAGACGTCAGAGAACACCTTCACCGATCCGGTCACCAACTCCCCTCGTCCATGGGTCGAAATCACCCGTTCGCCCAAGGGCTCAATCCCGGTCCGGTCGGTCAAAGCTCCATCCTCCCGGACTCCCAGATTTCCCCTCACGTCCACCACTGATTCGGGGTCGATGACCTCGCCCATCTGATCGTAGAAGTAGATAGCCGGGTGAGCTGTCACGGTCTCTACGTTCACCAACACCAGGTCCGAGGAGATGGACTCTCCATTCCCGAAATGCGCAAAGTCCAGAGACGGCCGGAGGTCCTCCGTGATCGGATAGGTGGCGTCGTCCGATTGGGCTTGAAGAAGTGAGTCGAAATAGGCGATCCGGTTCGGGATCGTTTCCAATATCGACCCTTCGTACGACCGAGAGATTCGAGCCGAGCGATAGCGGACAGCCAGGTACGACAAAAACGACTCGGGGATGTCTTCGTGCTCTGGATTATCATGGGCGTAGGTGGAGATGAAGTTGCCATCCGCAGCCTGAGCAGCGAGCCAGTCGGGAGCCTTCCCATGCACCGGATCCAGGCTGGTATGTGCCGCCTCGTGAACGAGAGCCTCTTCCCAATACCCCGACTTCAGACCCCTTTCTGCATCATCCGTGTAGAGGAGAATATTTTTATTTCCACCCCCTCCCTCGTCGTCGCCTTTATGAATCCAAACGGTCTCGACACCGGTTCGAAGAACCGTCGGCAATTGCCCGATGACTCGTCCGTGCTTGTCGGCCTCCGCCTGAGCGGCAGAAATATTACCGATCTCCGGATTGATCTGAATCTCTATCGCCAGTCCATCGTCATACCGGGCGTCGAACAGATAGGCATTGACCATGATCCAGGCCTCGACCCGCCGATCGTACATCACTCGTTCCCCTCGCCCGGCATCCGTCACGCTCACGAGCGCAGTCGGATCTGATGGCGTGATGATGTCCGGGTCGATCCAGACGGTGCCCGCATAGGGTGGATCGGTCTGGTCCTTGCTCTGAACCTCTCGTCCGAGCGTGACCAGCAGGAATACAGCTAGCAGTATTTGTCTCATGGCCGAATGGTAGTGGCGGTCTCCACATTTTGCGACCGAGCCATGCGCTGAGTGTCGGTGGTCGTTCGCCGCATCGAAGTCTGGCCTGCCAACGACGTCGGTTTCGGGAAGATCGGGTCCGTGACTTGGCCAGAGGAGCAAATCCGAGCGGACACCTCTCTGATGACTATGGAACGCGACGCCCTCGCGACACTGGCGCACCATGGCCTCAGCGAGGAAGAAGGGAGGACAGCGCCCTAGGTCTAAGTCTCCTCCTCCTCCGCGACTGGAAAATCAAGCGACGTTGCGGCGGGTAATGGCTTCGCGCAAGCCTTCTAGCAGACCCTCCAGGTGCGCCATTCGTTCCCGAAGTTCTCCGATCTGAAGGTTCATATGTTGCCGGAGATCAGCGATCTGGGTATCCATGCGATCGTGGATGTCTCGCAGTTCTGTGCGCGTGGCGCGAGACTGGGCCAGGATGAGGCCAGCGAGAGCGATGGCAACGGTCAGGATGAGGCCACCCAGCGAGACGATGATGGTCAGCAGTTGTTCGTTGGACATGTCGTCTCCAGTCTATTCCTTGCCCGAGTCACGGACCAGGACAGAATCCGCTAGGGCCAAGAGCGGTCCCAAGACGCTTCGCGAGTGAAGAGACCCGCCCAGTCCTGCGCGCCCCATCCGGGCGCGACCGTACCGGTCAGAGAAAGAGGCTTTTAGGGGAGGGTGAACTGTGAAGCCACCGCTTAGCTGTGAGGAGTGGATGGCGCGTCTCCGGGCCTCCCTCTCAGGTGCTCATGCGCCCTCTGTTGTGGGAGTCGGGTTCTCTCGCCTCAGTTCTTCGGCCCTCTTCCATGGTCCAACCTCGTCGGACCCCGGGGCGAAACCCGGTTCAGCGTCGCCATCCGCCGGCTCGATGGAGGGACCGAGTTCGAGCCGTACCGAACCCGGTAAGCGGCACGGATCGCGCATTGAGGCAAGATTTCACTAATATTTCACCATATTAGACTGTAAATTCACCTCAATATCACGTGAGTCGTGTAAGGTAGCTTGTGCCTTCATATTTTCCCGTTTTCCCGTCTGCTGCTACTCTAATTCTTGCGCCGGAGGATCGTTGGCGACGACAAGCCTCCCGGCGGCGATCAAGCTCCAAGTCCGCCGGATCGCGGCTTCGGAGAGTGAGCCCATCCGATTTCACCCTGGATAAGGAGTTCGGATCATGATCAGAACTCCTTACAGAAACGACAGTGCCGGCTCGGGACCTCAGAAGCACAGGCCAAAAAACAAGAGAACACTCCGAGGCTTGGTGTCGTTGGCCTTGGTCGCGACCCTGGCGGGGCTGATCGCCTACTACCGGGCGCCCGGAGAAGAGCCGGAGCCGTCCCTGACCGGGGAGGTCAAGGCGTCGCGCGCTGCCCTGGCCCGAATCGAAGCCGAGAGCCGAGGAATCGTCTTGGAGCCGCAGCTCCAGGCCCCGCCCCGATCTTCTGAAACGCCGCCCCTCCTCGACGGCTCCGCGGAGGAGACGGTGCACTCGCCGCCCGAAGGATATTCCTTCGTCTCCTACCACGGAGAGATGCCCCGGGCACGAATCGCAGTCGAGGTCGACGCTGGAGACGAGCCGGCGGGTCCTGGTCCGGACTGGCTGGATGCGGTCACTTCCATCGAGGTCCTCGCCACCCAGGCGTCTGCCGCCGGACGGGACTGGTCCTTCGGCTGGGTCCGGCTGGCCGAGGACGCGAAGCCGAACGAGGTGACCGGGCTGCTCTCCAAGTTCGGCGCGACCGCCCTCGGTTCCTCGGGCCATCTCGTGCGCGCGCAACTGCCGGGCGAACCGGCCCTGTTGCAGGAGATCGCGGCCTTGCCGGAAGTCGATGGACTGGGCGCTGTGCCCGTAGACAGGAAGCTCTCCGAGAGGTTCGTCCGCGAGGCCCGGGAGGCGCCTCCGCAGGAACAGGCACCGGTATTCATAACCCTGATGACGGACGATCCCGACGGCCGGTGGCGGCGGTCATTGGAGGACCAGGGCGTGGTGGTGGCCCGGTTCGATCCGGACCTGCGAGCCTACACGGCCAGCCTGGCCTACGACCAGGTGGAATCCATCGCCACTTTGGATTACGTGCTGGCCATCGAGCGGGTCGGCATCGTCCGTCCGGCGCCATCCCGACCGTTCGGATTATGGAGAGGATCGTTCCCATGAGGAAACTCTATGCCTCGTTGGGGATGGGGATGCTGTTGTCAGCCCTGTCTGCAGAGCCAAGCTCGGCCGCGGCGCTGGAAAACGTGCTTCCGTCCGGCGACTCGATCCAACACCAGACGCCGTCCGGGACAACGCTCTACTTTCCCGACTACGTGGATGGGGGGTGGTGGTCCATACAGCTGGCGCTCAGCAACCTCGACCCAAGCCGGAACGCATCGGTGGTCGTGACCGCCTACGATCCCCAAGGTCGGGAGGTTTCGGAACTCTTCGACTCTGGGAGCCGCTTCGAGATTCCGGCCCGGGGCAGTCGAGTCTTGAGAAGTGCTGGCACAGGAAGCGCTGCTCGGCGGGGCTGGATCGAGGTCAAGAGCGAGACCGCTTCAGTTCGGGGATTGTTGACCTATCGAGAAGCCGGAACCGGGATCGAGGTGGGCGTCGAACCGGTGCGACTGAGAGATCACTTCGCGCTGTTCGTCGAGGAGTCGAGCGGCATCGGCACCGGCCTGGCGATCTTCAAGCCGGAGGCATCCCCTGAGATCGAGTTTCGAATCCGTGACGAAGCGGGAATGGACCCGCTTGGAGAGGCTCTGATGCGGGGGGATTTCCAGCAACGGGCTCGAACCCTTGCGGAATGGTTCCAGGGGACCGATCCGGAGATTCTCAGGGATTTTCGGGGCCTTCTGTTCTTGCGAACGGCGGACGGCTCTTCGTTCGCACCACTTGGGCTACGGTTCGGGAAGCGGCAGGGTTCGCTCTCGGCGGTCCCGGTGATCCCGATCGTGGTGGGAGCGGAGGGCCGCCGTTCTCCCCAGCCGTCCCAGGCGACGGAGGATCCACTTTACTTCCCCGACTACGTGGAGGGGGAGGGATGGTCGGTGCAGCTGGTGCTCGGCAACCTCGACCCGGACCGGAGCGCCCCGGTCGTCGTCGAGGTCTACGATTCACAAGGCCAATCCGTTTCGAGGTTCTTCGACTCCGAGAACAGTTTCGAGATTCCCGCCTTGGGCAGCCAGCTCTTGAGAAACGCTGGAGCGGGAGCAATTCGGCGCGGCTGGATCGAGGTCAAGGCCGATCCGGTCTTGGTCACGGGATTGCTAATCTACAGGAATTCCCTAACGGGGATCGAGGTCGGCGTCGATTCGGTCGAGTTGGGAGATCACTTTGCGCTGTTCGTCGAGGAGTCGACCGACATCGGCACCGGTCTGGCCATCTTGAAACCGGATTCGTCTTCCGAGATCGAACTCCTCATTCGGGACGAAGAGGGGAGAGATCCTCTGGGAGGAGTGTTTGTTCCCCGGGAGGACTTTCACCAACGAGCTCGAACCATCCCAGAGTGGTTCGACGTGGATGGAGTCGATACGGAATTCCTCAGAGACTTTCGGGGTCTCCTGTTCTTGCGGACCGAGGACGGGTCCCCGTTCGCCCCGCTGGGGCTGCGGTTCGGGAAGCGGAAGGGTTCGCTCTCGTCAGTTCCAGTGGTCAAGATCCCCGAGCCCCCACCTATGGCCGTCTCTGTGGAGGTATCCGGGATGGCGTCGTTGACATCCATCGGTGAGACGATACAACTCTCCGTGACCGCCAACATGTCAGACGGTTCACGCCAGGCTGTCGAGAATGAGCTCGTCCAGTGGCAATCTTCCGACCTCGCCGTGGCCATGGTACTTGAGGGTGCCGTGACCGCAGTCGGAGGAGGGAATGCGACGATTACCGCCGATTATGAGGGCCTAACAGCTGATGCGCCTATGTCCGTACATATTTCGGTGCGCGAGACGGGTACGGTGCGCGTCTTGTACGCGGTACCGACGGACCGGGAGTTTCGATCCGACTACAGGGAGGCCATTCAGCATGCCATTGTGGATCTTCAGTCCTGGTATCGCCGGGAACTCGGAGGACTGACGTTCTCGCTTTACAACGCGACTCCGGAGCAGTGCCAATTGAGCGAGGCCGAGGACTTCTACGGGCGGTACTCCTGGCAGAAGGTAGTCGATGGCGTGCAGCATTGCGCCCCCGTGAGAGGGGGGACGTCAACCTTCGCGTGGGTCGTATATGTTGATGTGGAGCTCCCATGCGCTCCGGATGGCAGTTTAGGTGAGTGGAATCAGGGGTACGACCAACTTGGAAGGGGGGCGCTGGGCCTCACCATACTCTCTCGCGAAAACTTGGAGGGCCTGATTGGCGAAAAGCTCGTCTACACCAAGTGTGGCGGAGGACCATGGGCCGGTCCCATTGGACGCTGGATTGGCGGACTCGGACATGAGCTTGGCCATGCGCTGGGACTTTCTCACCCACCGGGGTGTAATGAAGGGCTTTCGACATGTGATCATGAGGCGCTGATGTCGTCTGGGTATGATGCGTACCCGAACACTTATCTACGTCCTGATGAGAAGGCAATCCTGCGGAGCTCACCGTTTATCGGGCGAAACTGAATCGGTTCAATCGGGGCCGAGCGACAGCGGTTTCCGAACCGACGCCGTCGGCCTCTCCCTCCCGGAGGCGTCTGGTCGGCTTTTTCTGGTCCGCGTTCCGGTCGGCGCGGGGCGGATCCCCGCCCCCGTGAGAGACGGTGGGACCTCGGCAGTTCCCCCCTTTTTCCAGAGGACATCCATTAATTTCAGTGAGTTCGATCTCAGGTTAGGGGATCCATCTGTTCTACAGGCCCCAGTCGTCCGGATCCGGAATTCCCTGGCTGGTCAACATCTCCAGGCCCGGGTCCAACGACAGCGCGGACGCCGCATTGTCCCGGGTCAGGGCATCGGGGGCCGCGTCGCGGAGGATGCCGCGAATCTGCCCGGACTTTGGATCGCGCAGGAGGGTGACCGGACGATCCGTGTTCTTATCCAGGGTGACCCAGCTGTGGGGGCCGGAGAGCGCGATGCTGGCCAACTGCTCGGCCCACTCGGGTTTTGCAGGAAGGACGAAGGCGAAAGAGGATCTTCGATCCTCGTCAGCCAATTCCGGCATGTCGAAGCTCAGTGAGAACAACTCGCCACCGGCGGAGGTTCGTCCGGTGATCTTATAATCACCAGTGGACCGCGGCAGCGACGCGGGAGCATCTACGACGAACGCTGGTTCCAGGAAAGGAACCCCCGCAGAGTCCACGCCGCCCCAGAGCATAAGAGCATTCGCCGGCGCGGCGACCAGGGAGGACAGTTCACTTCGGGTTGCCGTCTGCAAGCGGTAACGGAGCGCGTTGGTGAAATGATAATCGCCGATCCATTTGGTGAAATGATAATTGGTGATCCATTTGACGTCGCAATAGACCATCAGATCTCGCCATTGCGGCGGCACAAGTCGGCCGCCCTCGCGGAAGTCGTATCCCCAAGTGCCGATGGACCCGTAGGTGTCGGGAAACGAGGGATCCGCATTTGGAGTACCGCCGCACAGCGCGTGCCGGAGATTCAGGTTGTGTCCGAGTTCGTGCGCGATCACTTCCGAATTGGGTGTCGTGACAGCCGTCCAGCCGGGAAGGGAGGCCCTTCCGGCTATACCATCAAATGCTCCTGTTATCATGCCCAGGTAATAGCGACTGGAGCCCTCCATGGCACGAATTACTCTCAATTCGAGTTCCAACTCAGCGGTATTGTTGGTTGAGGTCAATACGGGAGCGTGGGCCGTAACTTCAAGCTTGCTGATGGGCAGAAGAGTCCGCGTGTCCTGGAGCAATTCGTGGCTTTCAGGATCCTGCTCCATGGCCTTGGCCATGTCCACGGTCGATGAATCGGGGTTCTGACGCCACAAAAGGGGGATCACCGTCAAATGAAAGTCGGGCATCATCTGAACTTCGACTGCCAAACGACCACTCTCCGGGATCCTCTTCGTCACACCCAGGCTGGAATCCAGTGTCCCCTGCGGGTCGATGTCGACGACCATCTCGAGCCCCGGCTGAATTACCCAGTCAGGGATCTCGGCGTTGACGGAGTCGGTCAGGTCTCCCTCCTCCACTTCGTTCGGGATGGAAGCTGATTTTCCTGGGATGTTCACCACGTGCGGCGGCGCTCCATCCCGATAGAATGTCGCTTGCACCGGTGGGAGAGTGACGTCAGTGTCGCGTTCGGACGTTACGAACACCCGGAGCAGGGCTTTCTCCCCAGCGACCAGCGGAACCGGGAACTCCTGCGACTGGACGGCTTGGGTCAGATACGCCTTCGGCAGACCATCACGGGAGCAGGGGACGATCTGCCGCTTCCAGACACCGTCCAACCAGTTCCGGAATCTGGCGTCGGCGGGAGCGCAGAGATCGGTGCCTCCCGCCAGAAACGCTTCGAGCCGGCTAAGAGAAGTCAAGCTGGCTGGCAGGTCCCCCGACAACCGAGTGTTGTTCGTCAGGCCCAACGTTTTTAGAGTGCGCATCTGACCGAGTTCCGGGGGCACAGAACCCGTCAGTTCGTTTCCATCGAGATACAGCACTTCCAGGTTGGAGAGGCGGCTTAGTTCCACCTGGATCTCCCCTGTCAGGTTGTTTCCACTGAGATTCAGGTGCCTCAGCTTGGAGAGCGAGAGGAGTGCCGCCGGGATCTCACCCTCCAGTCGGTTCCATCCGAGAATCAACGCGGTCACTTGACCGCTTTCGTCTACCCGGACCCCGTGCCAATCCTTCAGTGGAGCAGGGGCTCCCCACTGGTCGTCCTGAGCCCAGTTCGGTCCGTCGGTCATATCGTACAGCGCCATCAGGAAATCTCGGCTCGAAGGCGGTCCGCACGTCATTCCTGTGCCTTCGTGAGAGGGAATGGTGTCCAACCAAGAGCGGAACGATGCCTCGTTCGGGACACACAGATCCGAGTTCGCGTAGTGGAATTCTTGCAGGGACAGACGGGTCAAAGACCACGGTAACCGGCCAGAGAGGGCGTTTCCGTCGACCCGCAATTCAGTCAACTGGCCCAGGCGAAGCAAGCTACCCGGGAACCGCCCCGCAAGTCCGTTGCCGCTCAGGTCGAGTCCTGTTACGCGTCCCAGCGAGTCGGTCTGAACCCCGTACCGTTCACCCAATGCGCCATCCTCAACCCAGCCGTCAGAGTTTGTCCAATCCTCTCCGCCGGTACTTCGGTACAGGTAGTCGAGCACGGCCCCGTCAGACTCGTTACAGTACGATCCATTGTATCGTTCCATCCCTTGCAGCCATGTGACGAAATCGGACGTACCGGGGACGCAAAGACCTGCGGCTCTAAGATCGTGAAAGTTAAAGTTGTTGAGTTGGTCCAGATTCAGGAAACTTGGCGGGATCTCTCCCGCCAGCTGGTTCCCGGCGAGAGACAGGAGCTCCAGTTGGGCGAGCGCGCCCAGCTCAACCGGGATCTCTCCCGTCAGCTGGTTCTCACCAAGATTCAGGGTCCTCAGTTCGGCGAGCGCGCCCAGCTCCGGTGGGATCGCCCCCGTCAGCTGATTCAACCTGAGATACAGGGTCTTCAGTTGGGCAAGCGCGCCCAACTCCGCTGGAATCTCCCCTGTCAGATTGTTCCCCCCGAGAGACAGGAACTCCAGTTGGCCGAGCGCGCCCAGTTCCGGCGGGATCGGCCCCTCCACTTGGTTCTCACTGAGATCCAGGACCCTCAGGTGGAAAAGCGAACCCAGTTCCGGCGGGAGCACGCCGGTCAATCCGATCCCTATTTTTATTCGGTGCCCCTCTTCAGTCTCAATCACTGTGAATAATTGCAGTCCGATCACCCGGCCCTGGATATCGACCTCGACCCCGTACCACTCCCCCAGCGGGGCGTCCGTCAGCCAGTTCTCGCTGTGGGTCCACATCGATCCGCCCAGCGCTTCGTACAGCGCGACCAGCGCCGCCCGCTCGGAAACGGCCACCGTCACCGTGACCGCCGCCGGGGCTGTCTGTCCGTCCGCTCCCGTCACCGTGATGCGGTAGGTCGTGGTGACGCTCGGCGACACCGTCCGAGACCCGGATGTCGGCACCCTGCCGATGTCCGGGGTGATCTCGGCGTTTTCCGCATTCGTGGACGACCAGGTCAACGTCGTGCTCTGGCCCCGATCGATCGACTTCGGCGATGCTGACAGCGTCACCGTGGGAGGGGGAGCGCGGCCGTCGTCGATCCCGCCTCCGTCCGGGATCCCGATCGCCGGCACTGCCGAGAGCGAGGAGGTCTCCTTCCCGAACCGCAGCCCGAGCGGGGCGAACGGAGACTCGTCCTCGGTGCGCAGGAACAGGAGGCCTCGAAAGTCTGCCAGAAATCCCGCATCCACTCCGTGCACATCGAACCATTCCGGGAGCGTGCGAGCCGCTTGGTGGAAGTCTCTCCAGGGGAGGAACACCCCGTTCAACGGGTCGTTTCCCTCCTCGTCGCGGATTCTCAGATCGATCCTGGATTCTGCATCTGGTTTGAAGAGGGCCAGTCCCGCCCCGACGGTTCCCGATTCCTCCACGAACAGAGCGAATTGCTTCCCCAACCGGGCGGGCTCGACGCCGACTTCGATCCCCGATTGGGAGTGCCGGTAGGTCAATAGTCCACTGATCGTGGGCGCATCGGTCCCGACCTGGATCCAACCCCGCCGAATGGCTCCGGAGCCGGCACTCTTCAAGACTCGACTGCCCTGGGACGGGATCTCGAACGTCAAATCGGAATCGAACAGATCCAGGACGGGCTGTCCGTCCGGGTCATAGACTTCAACCCGAACCTCGACCGCGGCGTCCGGATCGACGTTGGTCAGCGCCAGCTGCACCGACCACCCACCTCCGTCCACGTAGTCGGGAAAGACCAGAAGCGTCTCTTGAGGTTCCTCGCTTTGGGTCCGGATCGCCGGCACCGCCGAGAGCGAGGAGGTCCGCTTCCCGAACCGAAGACCGAGCGGGGCGAACTCAGACTCGTCCTCGGTCTCCAGGAACAACAGCCCGCGAAAGTCCGTCAGGAATCCCGTATCGACTCCTTCCACTGCGAACCATTCCGGGAGTGTGAGCGCCGATTGGTGGAAGTCCCCCCAGGGGACGAACCCACCCTCCAGGGGATCGCTCCCATCCTCGTCGCGGATTCGAAGCTCGAGGCGAGACGAGGCGTCCGGCTTGTAAACGGCGACTCCGGCGCCGACCGTCGGCGATTCCTCAACGAACAAGGCGAACTGCGGGCCCAACTCGACGGGTTTGACGCCGACTTCGATCCCCGATTGGGCGTTCCGGTAGGCCAATAGTCCACTGATCGTATCCGCATCGGTCTCGGCCTGGATCCAACCCCGCCGAATGGCCCCTGATCCGGTGCTTCTCAAGACGCGACTGCCGAGCGCTGGAATCTCCAACGTCAAATCAGAATTGAACAGATCCAGGATCGGTTGCCCGTCCGGGTCGTAGACTTCCACCAGGACCTCGGCCGCGGCGTCCGGGTCGACGTTGCTGAGGACCAACTGCACCGACCATCCGCCCCCATCCACGTAATCCGGGAAGTACAGAATCGTCTCCCCCGGTTCCTGCGCCTGACGGGAAATTGAGTCGTCCGTCGGGTGACCTTGCTCTGACGGGGGGCCGCCGGCTTGCGGCGGCGACAGAACGAAAAACAGCCACCAGGCAAAAAAAGAACTCGAGAATGAGCCGAGTAGAGGATTGATCAAGCGGACTCCTACTGCAGTCTAGAACGAGTGGACATAGCGTTTCCCGGGTCCTCTCCCACCCGGACGCCGGTCTTGGAGAATACTAGCCATACGGCCCGGGGACCAGACCCGGAAATGACTCAGCGAAGGGGTGGCTCAGACCACCAGAACCGGCGGGCGACATCCACCAGCGAGGCAACAGCGGTTTCCGGACCGATGCCGAAGGACACTCGCCCTTGGCGGGCACCGCAGAACACGGGGAAGTCAGGGGCGTGGTGGTCTTTTCCTGGACCGTGTTTCCCGGAGGATTGGGGCTGATTCGCACCCCCTGGCTTCCTTCCTTTTTCCAGAGAACGTCTGTTAATTTCAGTTAACGGATGTTGTCCAGAAGATCCCCGTCTGTGTAACACACCCTTGCCCTGCGGGGGGGCGCTCACTTCTCATTGATCCCTGCGGGAAGGCCGCTGTGAAGACCCCGGAAGAGACGCTCCGCTTCGACGCTTGGCCCGTGCCGTTGTGTCCCGCCGGGCGAAGGACTCCAGGGAAGGGGAGCTGTCCGTCCAGGGGGAGGCCCACGTCGAGGTGAGAGCCTGACGGGTGCTGCTACACCCGGCAGGCGTGTCCTCGAAGCCGAAGGCTTCTGAGGGCGGGCCCTTCCTCCGGCCCGATGCAAGGAGATGTGAGTTTTGGGTTGGGATGGGCTCACCGGGTGGGGAGGGTCAACCCACCGGGAGTCGACTCGGGTGGGACTGGCTGGGTTGGATCCTGCCGCGGGGCAGGTCAGGAAAGATGGCGGATTCAGTGATCATAGTGTCGCCTCCTTCATATCGGCAATCCCAACAATTTTTTGAACCTACCTAAAAGTGGTCAGAGTTCCCCCACCGTAGCCACTCTTTACCCCTGATGGGTGTTTCTGGTGTTCAGGGACCGACGTTCGGCCATGGCGACGGGTGATCTGATGGCTCAACTTCCACGGCGGGTTCATCACTCCACTGCACGTTATCCCCCTTCTGGACGACGCCGATGGCGATGGTCGAGAGCTGGAATTGACTGTCCGGGTCCGGAACCTCCAGGCACATCTTGAGGATGGTGGGTTCCTGGAAGCTCCAGGGAAAGGAGGCGGTCTGTGCGCCGGAGACCTCCATGCTGGGTGGGCTCTCTACGGGATTCCCCTCCAGATCGAAGGCCTGGAGATGGAGTTGGGTCCCGGCCGGAGCACCAAGCCCCGGTTCGGTCGTCACCGAGGCAAAACCGAGATTTCGCCCCGGGCCGAAGACTCCGGTCAAGACTTGACAATCCCCATTTCCGAGCCACTCCCGCGGAGACTGGCCGGGAACGGAAAAGAGCTCTTGGATATCCCCGTTCATCCGACTCTTCCACGAGGTAGCGTCCCCGAATCTGGAACGAGGTGATCGAGCAGGGCGCGCGGACGAAGACCGAGACTGCCCCGACCACCAGCTCTTCCGAATCCGACGTCAAGGTCAGGATCCGTGCAGTTCTCCTGGAAAAAGTGGCCTCGAACAGGTTCCCCTCGAGCGGCTCGTTGTCGAACAATACCTGCGGAGCTTCGGAAGTTCCCTGGTGAAAGAGCAGCGCCAGGTCGCAAGCTACAAACCCGCTGCGGTTGGTAATAAGGATTTCGGCTCGGGCCTGATCCTCGCCGAGAGGTCCCATGAAGACGTGTGGCAGGACGGCAGTGGTGGTGCAACGCGCCCGTCCCGTCCACAGCGAACGGCAGTAGGGGAGATCCGCATCCTCGGAAACCTGGAGGGGTTCGACTGGAGCCGATGTTGGCGGACTTGGTCCGTTCTCGTTCTTCGCCCTCAAACGGACGGAGACGACATCGAGATCGGCTGGCAGGTTCGTCAAAATCCATTCGATGGTGATTCCTTCGCCCGGACCCAGTGTCGCCTCCGGATCTTCAATTTCGGTCCAGTCTGTCACCGTATAGTTCAGGTTCTCATCCCGCAGCACGAGCCGGTACTCGTAACTGGCACTGGGGTCACCCGGATCATCCCAGGTGACCTTAACTTGTTCTGGGGTGATCCGGCGCGCGGCCAAGTTCAATACGTACACATCGGGCAAATGACCCAACTCGGTGGGAACCGCTCCCGTCAGCCGGTTGCCCCGGAAACTGAACTCCTGTAACTCGGAGAGTTGCCCGAGTTTGGCCGGAATCGATCCTGTCAACTCGTTGTTCTGGAGGTGCAAGCGCCACAGCTGGGAGAGTTGCCCCAACTCGGCCGGAATCGATCCTGTCAGTTCATTGCTGTGGAGATATAATCCTCTCCGGAGTTGGGACAATCGTCCCAGTTCGGCCGGTATCGGCCCCGTGAGTTGGTTGTATTGGAGATCCAGCTCGAACAACGAGGAGAGTTGCCCTAGCTCCGGCGGGATCGATCCTGACAGCTCGTTGTTTTGGAGTTGTAATTCAAACAGCGAAGAGAGCTGTCCCAGTTCGGCCGGTATCGATCCCGTCAACTGATTGTTCTGAAGGTGAAGATCCGCCAACGAAGAGAGTTGCCCCAGTTCGGGCGGTATCGGCCCCGTGAGCTGATTGTCGTCAAGCGTCATTGCCTTCAACTGAAGCAGTTGGCCTAGTTCTGGCGGGATTGGCCCCGTCAGCTGATTGTCAGCGAGGTGTAAGCGCTGGAGATTGGACAACCGTCCCAATTCGGCGGGTATGGATCCCGTTAACTGATTGCCGACGAGTCCCAGCCGACGGAGGCGGGAAAGCTGCCCCAACTCGGCTGGAATCGATCCCAGCCGGTCGCCGGAGAGGCTCAACTCCTCCAGATTCGACAGTTGTCCCAATTCCGGCGGAATCGGCCCCATCAGCTGCCGGCTAGAGAGCATCAACGTCTGCAGTTGGGACAGCCGACCCAGTCCCGACGGAATCGACCCTGGCCGGTCGTCCCCAAACAGGACCAACTGCCGCACGCGGCTGGGAGATCCCGAGACGCGGATACCGCCCCAGCGGTCCATGGGCAAACCAAACTCCCAGTTCAAGAAGCCGGTCCCGGCCAAGTCATCGCGTATAGCGAGAAGGACTCTACAGTCCTCCACCAGACCGGGATTGTTCTCGGGATTCGGCACCGTCCAACCATCGTCGCAGGCTTGCAAAGGGGGCGCCGCCGCCAGCAGCAAGACGACCGTGAGGCACCCCACTGCCGAGGACAAAACGAAAGAGACGAGTTTGTCTTGCAATATGCTCGTTCGGAAAAATCCGCCTCCCCACGAGCCGGAGCGGCACCGAAACACGGGGTTGCCTTCGGTCTGTTCAAAGGTGGTCATGGTTTCTCCCTCGTTAATGGGTCGGGATCCATGTGTGCCCAATTAGGAGTGGGCTTGGCGCGGGTTGGAGGACTTCATTCTCCGCAGTCGGAAGATCCTGACTCCGATGAGGGGACCTATGCCGGAATGAAACCAGGGAGGGGGGTGGAATAGAATATCTGCCAAGCTGGCTCTTCCTCCGGCATAGGTCGAGTTGGCTTAGAGCCTGCCGGGTGCTGCTACACTTGGCGGGCTCGCCTTCGGGAAACCAAGAATACTGCAGGGGGAAACTCAGGACAAGAAACGACTGATTGAGTTGGCGGCCTAAACCCTCTGCACCAGCGGCCGGACCGCGCCCAGTGGTCACTCGGGTTCCCCTCTGAACTGTTCTCGACAAGTCATCGCTGTGGTTTCCGTTCATGTACGGTAGGGCGATTTCACTTGGCTCGCACTCTTATTTCCTGGTCGCGCGAGCCACCTTCGGTCGATGGGTCTCCAACGTGATGCTTTTCTGGTCCAGCCCCCAGCCCACGGCGTAACCGAATAGTCCTCCCCCCGCTGTAGTTCCCATAAATGCGAGTACATTAGCTCCACTTCCCGTAAGCCAAAGCCCCCCAACAATTCCGATTGCAAAGCCCACCGTGAAGAAAATCTTTCTGTTCTTGGACCCTGCCGTCCAGCGCACGGTGGAAATCCGCTCGATGGGGATGTCCTGAACCCCAGTCGAAATCAAACTGGGATTGAAACTCTTAGTGACATCGATTCTCAGGGCGTTCTTCTGGACGTCCAGTACTTGGCCCTCCATGAAGCCGTAGCCCTTGAAGGCAACTTGAACCGTTTGGCCCTGGAGCTGATCCTGCAGCCGATCGTCCTTGGATGCTCCGGCGGACCAGACGGGATGCGTCGCACTGCTGGCGAGTACCAGGCAAGCGCACAGCGGCAGGATGAGGGCCCGGTTCCATAGATGCCGACGGGTTCCTTCATTTTGACTCCATCGCTTCATAGGTCTTCCTCCTGTCTTGGGGAACCGGGGACCCACGGAGCGGGTCCGTGGTTCTCCCCGACTGGTTTCCCGAAATGACTTCATCTTCACGACACCGAGAAATGTGATTTTTTTGGGCTAAGGGGCTCACTGAAACCGAGAGTGGTTACGGTGTTTAGGGTTCCGATTCAGGTGTGGGAGAGGGTCGACGTCCGTTAATTTCAATTAGCGGACGCTCTCCAGAGTGTCGCCGTCTCCCGCTATCCCCGGCAGGTCATCGCCGGACCGGCACCACGGGCAAGGTCGTGAAGATGCGGTTGCCGACGTCCATCTCCAGGGCCAATCCCGTGAACCTGCCGTCCTCTGGTGCGGTGCAGCGCACCGATCCCACGAAATCGGAGGTGACGGTCTGGGGGAATAGCTCGTGGATGAATTGGGCGGTCTGTCCGTGGCCGGCCAAGGGGATTTCCTTCTCTTCCAAACCCCTGCCGTCGCGCATCAGTTGGCAGATGATGTCGATCGCGTCCTTTTTCAGGTTGCGGATGGCCATTCCCGTGCGAATTCCTCGCGCCTGGTGTCGAGCTGGAAAGATCGCATCCTGGACAGCCTCACTGGCCCCGACTCCGGCGACTCCGACGTTGGGGTTGTCAAACCGCAGGAATCCACCGATAGGACCAGGGGCGATGACTTTCACCGATCCGGTCACCAGACGCCCCCGCCCGTGGGTCGAAATCGTGAGTTCCCCCAGCGGGGCAATGTCCGACCGTATGGTCAGGCCTCCATCCGCATAGGCCTCAAAGTAATCCAGGTCCACCACCGATTCCGGGGCAATGAGATGGCCTGTGCCATCGTAGAAATAGATGACGGGACGAATCGGCTTCGAGGCCACATTCACGAACACCAGATCGGAAGTGATGGACGTCCCGTTGGCGAAATGGGCGAAGTGCAGTTGCGTGTAATCCCGTGTCCGCATCTGTGGAACGGGAACCAGCGGCAAGGTGGTGGACACCGGGTTCTCGAAGTCTATCTCCAAGGCCACGCCGGTAAACAGGCCGGCTTCGGGAGCAGTGCAGCGCACGGACCCCACAAAGTCCGACGTATCGGTCGCAGCGAACAACTCGCCGATGAACTGGGCGGTCTGTCCGTGGCCGGCCAGGGGAATATCCGTCTCTTCCAATACCCTGCCGCGTTTCATTAGTTGGCATGTCACGGTCATCGGATCCTCTCCCAGGTTACGGATCGCTGCACCAGTATTGATTCCTGATTGCTGGCGGCGCACGGGGAAGATAGCGTCCTGCACGGGGGATCCCGTTCCCACGCCAGCGACCCCGACCGTCGGGTTGTTGAAACGCAGGGCCCCACCAATGGGACCGTCGGCCGCGACTCGCACCGAACCGGTCACGAGCCTCCCTCGGCCGTGGGTAGAAATCGTGAGTTCTCCCAGGGGTTCTATTTCCGTCCGCACGGTCAGGCCGCCATCCCCCCGGACCTGAAGGTCTTGGCCGACATCCACCACCGATGCGGGGTCTATGAGATCTCCCTGCTTGTCGAAAAAGAAGAGGGCGGGCTGGATTGGGGTCGCAGCGACATTCACAAACACTAGGTCAGAAGTGATGGAGAACCCGTTGACGAAATGGGGAAAGTCTAGGGAATGAGTTTCCAAGACAGTCTCTGGAAAGTTGAACGCCCTTACGAGAGTGTACCCACTCTGGTCTCGAGGCGGGTATGGGAACCGTAAAACGTCGACGGTCACGGCAGAGGTCGTACCGGGAAGCCGAGATACCGAAAGGACGCGGCTGGTCTCGTGACCCGTGGGGATCGTGAGGAGGTCTGACCCCACGTCGACAGTACCGTTGGCCACAGTGAGTGGGAGAACGATATCAAAGGGTGCGCCAGTATTGACGCGAGCCTGGAATCCATCCTCCCCCACCTGCTCCAATGAAACAAATATGGGCAGGTAGTAAATGGGAGCCTTTCGATTATTGCGCAGCCGAAGCTGCTTCAGCGAGAAAAGACCGGAGAAGATCCCCTCCGGCAGAGATTTTATTGCATTGTCTTCCAGATAGAGTTCTTCGAGGGCGGAGAGGCCGGAGAATAGGCCTTCCGGCAGTGTACGTAGCCAATTGGATTTCAAGTTGAGTGTCGTCAGCGAGGAGAGACCCGAGAATATTCCCGGCGGGAGCGTTTTCATTTGGTTGAACCGTAAGTTGAGTGTCGTCAATGCGTGGAGGTTGGAAAAGATGTCCGCCGGGAGGGAGGACAGTCCGATGTGCTCCAGGTCGAGGTGTTGTAACGAGCTTAGCCCCGAGAAGATCCGGGCTGGGAGGATTGTCGGTTCCCGATACGATCCCGAAGCCATCAGTCTGTTGATATTGATCTTGAGCGATTTCAGTGAAGGGAGGTCTGAGAAGATGTCCGGCGGGAGGGTGGTTTGGCGGCGGGCCACTAGGTGGAGATGCTGAAGTGAAGGCAGTTCCGACAAAAGTCCCTCTGGAAATTTGAACAGGGAATAGACTCCTAGGTGGAGGCGCTGGAGCGAGGATAGCCCCGACAAAAGCCCCTCCGGCAGAACGCCCGCGGCGCTGTATAGGGTCAGTTCTGTAAGGGAGGAGAAGCCCGAGAAGATCCCTGCCGGGAGCGCATACACTCGATTGTAGGCCAGCGAGAAGCCTTCCAATGATGGGAGTGAGTAGAGCTCAGAGAAAAGATCTAACAGAATACTGTTCGGGTAATCATCGTCCAGCACAAGACTGAGCGAATTTAGCGAGGGGAGTCCGGAGAAGACCCCCTCCGGCAGCGTGGTCAGTCGGTTGTTGCCGGCCAAGTCGAGTGTCTTCAGCGATAAGAGGCCGGCAAAGAGTCCCGTCGGCAGTGTGGTAAAGCGGTTGCGAGACAACATGAGATGTTGTAGTCCGGTCAGTCCAGAAAAATCCCCCGCCTTCAACTCCCCGATGGGTTTGGGAAGACCCACCTGATAGGGTGTACCGCTCAATATATCCCTACGCAACTCCGGCCCCCTCAAGTCGAGGGTGCCGTGGACTTCGACCAGATGCGCCTCGGTGACATCGGCGCAGTCATTTACCTCTGGCACTAGATTCACGATCCCGTCGCGCACTGCCGGGGTCCGGTCGCAGACGGGGACGATTTGTGCTGTGGCAGGCTCTGGAGCGGCCAGCAGGACCAACGTCACTGCCAGGAGAGAACTCGTGGATCGCTGAGGCCTAGGATACGAGGTCTTCGGGGAGTGAATTGACATCCGGAATGGTTCCTCCAGGTAGATGGGAGCGTCGGCAACAGTATTCAGGGATGCAGGGGAGTTCCTTCTGGCCGAATTCTAGAATGGACCACCGACTCGGCGGATCGGGGCTGATTCGACCCCGCCCCCGGCATCCTCCCTTTTCCCAGAGACTGTCCGTTAATTTCAGTTAACGGACACAGCCAGGGTGAGGAGGATCGCCTGCACGTTGTGGCCGTGATGGAGAGTGCGGTCTATCACGCGCTGGAGGTATTTCTGAAATGTGGCTACGTCTGCGACTTTTCTCGACATGCTCGTTTCTTCATTTGATGGTCCGCCGTCTGCTCACAGGTTCTGGCGCGTGACGCGGTGTAGTGTAGAGCATCACGCCATCGATAAAACTGAGGGAACCGGAGGATTCAGTTGTGCAGCACCCGGAAGATCACGAACACTCGGGCCGCTGCGAATGAGGAGGGGGGAGAGATGAGTCGGGAGTGGTCGATCGTGAAGATACTTCTGAGGATCCTGCGCACGGTCGTGGCCTTCTCTCTGGCGGTCTGGATGCAGCCCCTGACTAAGACCTGGGATCGGCTCGATGAGTATGTGATTCCCACGTTTTATCGGCCCGCCCACTTCCTCTGGTTTGTGGCGTTCGCAGTGGTCGCTTCCCACATCTGGACAAGACCGAGATTCACCTGGACCCGCCAGGACAAGCTGTATACAGGAGGATTCTTCCTAGTGGCGGGTGTGCTTTGGGCCACCGAGCTTGGCTTCGACTTCCGCCTCGGTCACTGGTCGGCACTTGCTGTTTACTGCATCCCCTTGGTCTGGTTCGTATTTCTTCGGCTTGTGCGACGTGGCCGCTCGAGGTGATTTTTCGGGGACCACCAAATGGACGAAGGACAGGGCAGAGCGAAGTCTGTTTCCCTCATTCCTTGGATGCGAAAAATCTACGAGGTCCCCCCTGGGCACAGAGATTGGTATCCACAGGGTACGAATTCGTTGGGCGCTGGAACAGAGAAGCTGGAGGCCCCCCGGCAGTACCAGGCCCAGCGGGGGCTGTTCTGACAGGCTATAGGGTACGATAAGTTGATCTTATTGTAAGCTGACCCTTTTCTGGGGGCGTCTGGCCATCTTCTTCTGGACCGTTTTGCGGGCAGATCGAGGCTGATTCACGACCTCCGAGAGAAGCGGAGAAACGCCGCCAGCCTCCCTTTTTTCCGGGGGACGGCCGTTAATTTCAGTTAAAGGAGGTTCTCCAGAGATCGCCCCGCCAGCTAATCCCGGCTGCTCACCGCCGGACCGGCACTATGGGCAGTGTGGTGAAGATTCGATTATTGGCATCCATTTCTACCGCCACTCCGGTGAACAACTCCCTCCATGGAGCCGTACACCTTACCGACCCAGCGAAGTCCGATGTATCGGTCTCGGTGAACATTTCTTCGATGAACCGGGCCACCTGTCCGTTGGCTTCCACAGAGACCCCGACTTCTTCCAGGATGATGCCCTCCTTCATCAATTGGCAGGTCAACTCAATCTTCTTCGTACTGAGGTTGTGGATAGCTGCCGCGGTACGGACACCGCCTTCTTGTCGCCGGACCGGAAATAGCGCGTCATCGACGGGTCGACTGATACCCACCCCGGACACGCCGACATTCGAAACATTGAAACGCAGCGCCCCGCCGACGGGACCGTCGGAGACAATCCTCACCGAACCGGTCACCAGGCCGCCTCGACCATGGGTCGTAATTGTCGTCTCCCCTAAGGGCGCCAACTCCGTCCGAACGCTCAAGGCACCACCCTGGTCGAATTCCAAACCTTCCGCCACGTCGGCCAACGAGTCGGGGGGTACCGGATTTCCTTTCTGATCGAAAAAAAATACGAAGGGACGTACTGCCGAGGTGGTTCGGTTTACCAGCACCAAATCGGAACGGATTGAAGATCCGTTCCCGAAATGGGCAAAGTCCAACGTGCAACGTCCGTCGGGAAAGCGATCCAACAGGACTCCCCCCCAAGGGAGGAACTCGAACTGAGGTGCCAGCTGGTCCGCGAACAGGTCATAGTACTCCATTGGGTCATTCCCCCGGCGCTGAATTTCCACTTGGATTAAGCGGGGAATATCAATGTAGGGCTCGATATCGAGGGGGCCATTCGTAAAAAAGGCGATAACCTTGGCGCAGCGATTCCCCTGCTTGATGGTGGGGTACAGTTCCTCCAGGGTGTCGACGATAAACTCAATGAGATCGGTGTCCGTAAGGTATCTCCCTTGGCAGTCAACGAGTGGAGAGTGGACACCTTTCCTGTCGAGACCCTCTTCTACACCCACAAGCCAGTTATTGATTTCAGGGAATTCCCTAACGATTGCGGCCCACACTCGATTTCGAATGCCGATCAATCGGCGATATTCGGGACTCTTGAGGGACGGAATGCACTGCACCAATGCCTCGGGCGTGTCAACGCCAGTGATGTCGCGATGTGGATCGAAGTTCGGCTCCAAAGCCGCGTGCGCAAAGAGTGGGAAGACCCAGGTAGGGAGGGTGCCGAGCTGTGTGACCCTCGGATCGATCTCTCGGATCTGATCTCGCATCCGGCTGACTGCAGCAGGATTCAGCTGTTCGGGCGTTTTGGATTCTCGATACAGATCCATCGGTAGAAAGAACTGCACCTTATAAGTCGGGAGTTCCTGGGCCGGCGTCGCAGTCAACAGGCTTACTCTCAGCATTGCAGCCAAGAGAACTATCGGGAATTTCGACCGTAGGAGATGCGGTTTGCTTCGGGCGTCGGCTGGCATTCGGATCTATACCTCACTTTCATTGATGCAGGGGAACCCCTCCAGGCCGAATCCCAGAACAAGGTCTGTGGATCGGGGGCGAGCGCGCGGGCATCCGAAACAGTTCCTCCGCAGGACTCTTTGGACGCAGCCAGCGTTTCCTCGATCCGGTGGACGCAATCCCGCAGATCTCCGAGTAGTGTCTCCAGTTTGGTGATGCGGACATCCAAGCGCGACTCCATCTGTTTCAGGAACCGGATTTGGCTCTGGAGGACGACGGCTAAGTGAAGAAATCCCCCAATGAGAACCAGGTTCCAGATCATGTTCTTAATTCTCGAGGTCTATCCAGTCCTGGAAAGCGCGGAGGAGAGTCCATCTTGGCCCGTAGCTCCTTGAACGAACGAATATTCTCCAAAACGCTGGCGGCGGTGGCTATTCTCGACAGATCAACGCCGAAACGGCACCACCGGCAACGTTGTGAAGATGCGGTTGTCGGCATCCATCTCCAGAGCCAATCCGGTGAACCTACCGCGGTCGGGTACGGTACAACGCACCGCTCCCTCAAAGTCGGATGTAACGGCCTCAGGGAACCACTCGTCAACGAACCGGGTGGTCTGTCCGTTGCTCGGCAGACGAAATTTCTTCTCTTCCAGCACCCTGCCAGACTGTGTCAGTTGGCATGTGACTGGCACCGAATTGTCCTGCAGATTGCGGATTGCCGTTCCGGTACGGATTCCCCTCGCTTGGTGTCGAACTGGAAAGATGGCGGCGTGGACATCCTCACTGGCGCCGACCCCAGTGACTCCGATCTCGGGGTTGTCGAATCGCAGGAACCCACCGATGGGACCATCGGCAATGACTTTCACCGACCCGGTCACCAGATCTCCCCGCCCGTGCGTGGAGATCGTGAGTTCTCCCAGCGGGGCCACTTCCGCCTGCATGGTCAGGGCTCCGTCCGCGCGGACCTGAAGGTCTTCCCCGATGTCCACCACTAATTCCGGGGCAATGAGACGGCCTGCACGATCGTAGAAATAGATGGCCGGGTGAATCGGTCCTGCGGCCACGTTCACGAACACCAGGTCGGAAGTGATGGAGGAACCGTTGGCGAAATGAGGGAAGTGCAGTTGCGTGTAGTCTTGTGTCCGCCCCGCCGGAACAGGGACCATCGGCAAGGTGGTGAACACTCGGTTCTGGAAGTCCATCTCCAGGGCCAAGCCGGTGAACAACTCATCTCCAGGAGCAGCACAGCGCACTGACCCTACAAAGCTCGATGTCTCGGTTGCAGAGAACATCTCATCAATGAACCGAGCTGTTTGACCGTTGGCGGCCAGCAGAACCGCCGTTTCTTCAAGCATCTCTCCGTCTTGCATCAGTTGGCAGTTCACAATCGTGGGATGGGGCTCCAGGTTATGGAATGCTGCTCCGGTATTGACTCCTGAGAGTTGGCGGCGCACGGGGAAGACGATGTCTTGGAGGGCCGGGCTGGACCCGACTCCGGCGACTCCGAGATCCGAGCCGTCAAAGCGCAAGACCCCGCCCATGGGACCGGCTGCCACAACCCTTGCCGATCCCGTGATCAAATCTCCTCTCCCATGGGTGGAGATCGTAAGCTCTCCCAGGGGGGGGATGGCTGTCCACACGCCCAAGCCTCCGTCGGCTCGGAGATACAGATTGTTCCGGATATCCACCACCGAAGTTGAGTCAATGAGGTGTCCCGCCTTGTCGTAAAAGAAGATGGCGGGAAGAAGCGGGAGCGAGCCCAGGTTCACCAGCACGAGTTCGGATCGGATCGATGTTCCGTTCCCAAAATGTGCAAAGGTCAGATCAACAACCGGATCAACACCAGGCTCCAAAACGACCAGCGGCAAATCGGGGGACCTGACGGGTTCGAGGCCCGGAAGATAGGGATAGGAATAAAGATAGTGGTTCCGGCGAAAGCTGTCGATATCCACGGAGACGGCGGCGGATGTTCTTGGGTGGCGGGAGACCGTGACGACGGAGCTTTCCATGCTTCCAGTGGGAATAACGATGCTGTTTGAGCCACCATTGATGACACCATTGACGACAGAAACCGTCACGAAGATAGTGCGGGGGGCTCCAGTGTCAGCCCTGGCTTTGAACCGGCCTCTTCCCACCCGCTCCAGTGAAACCCGAATGCCCAAGGGGGTCGCGGCGTTTCTCTCTGCCTCCACCTCTCTTAGACTGGAGAGGCCGGAGAAGATGCCCTCCGGAAAATGGGTCAGGCGATTGTGATCCAGAAGGAGCTTTTTAAGCGCAAAAAGACCTGAGAAGACCCCAACCGGTAAATGGGTCAATTGATTGCGACTCAACGAGAGATATTCCAGCGAGAAGAGGACGGCAAAGACCCCAGCGGGTAGCTGGGTCAGTTGATTGTCCGACAGGTCGAGTGATTCGAGCGCAGAGAGTCCAGCAAAGACCCTAACCGGTAAATGGGTCAATTGATTGCGACTCAGCGAGAGACCTTCCAGCGAGAAGAGTCCGGCGAAGACCCCAGCGGGTAACTGGGTTAGTTGATTGGTCGAAAGGGAGAGTGATTTGAGCGCAGAGAGTCCAGCAAAGACCCCGACCGGTAGACGGGTCAGTTGATTGTGACTCAGCGAGAGACCTTCCAGCGAGAAGAGGACGGCAAAGACCCCAGCGGGTAGCTGGGTCAGTTGATTGGCCGACAGGTTGAGTGATTCGAGCGCAGAGAGTCCAGCAAAGACCCCCTGTGACAGAGTGTCCAGCAAATTGTGATTCAGATTGAGCCGTTCCAGGGAGGAGAGACTCGAAAAGACGTTGACTGGGAGACTGATCAGATCATTGTTATTCAGATCGAGTTCCTTCAACGAGGCCAGGTCGGAGAAAATCCCCTTTGGCAGAGTGTCCAATTGATTGTGACTCAGGGTAAGGCGTTCCAATGAGGAGAGGCCGGCGAAGACCCCCTCCGGCAGGATAGTTAACTGGCTTTGGAACAGATTGAGCCGTTTCAGTGAGGAGAGGCCGACGAAGACCCCCTCCGGCAACGTGCTCAACTGAGTGCGATCAAGGTGGAGCTCTTCCAACGAGGAAAGGCCAGCGAAGACTCCCTGGGGCAAACTGGCTAATGGAGTTCGGTCCAAATAGAGAATTTTCAGCGAGGAGAGACCAGAAAAATCTCCGGCTCTCAACTTTTCTACCTGTGGAGGGGCCCCCCGCGCGAGGTGGGGTCCGCCAGCCCAAGTGGGCAAAGCGTCATACCAGCCGCCGTGGAAAAACTCTCCCTCAATCGCAGCCAGATGCGCCTCGGTCACGTCGGCACAATCGCTGACTCCGGGCACAAGCCTCACGATCTCGGCGCGCACGTCCGGGGTCCGGTCGCAGACGGGGACGATCTGCGCCGTGGCGTGCTTCGTTGTGACCAGTAGACCCACGGTCAGGGCAATGGCCGGGAGAAAAGTCGGGGATCGGCGGCGGCAAAGATGCGAGGTCTTCGGGGTGTGGACTGACATCCAGAACGGTTCCTCCAGGTGGATGGGAGCGCCTGCAACAGTATTCAGGGATGCGGGGAAGCTCCTTCTGGCCGAAGTGTAGAACGGATCCCCGACTCGGCGGATCAGGTCCTGGCCTCGTTTTTCACCCCAATGGGCTCACCGGATGCGGGAAAAAGAGGACGGCTCCGGACGTCGGCCGGCGCGCAAAATCAGAAGGTCAGGGGCGTGGTTTAGATTACGGTAAAGTACGTTACCCGGAGAGTATTTTCGACTGGGCAGGAATGTCAAGAGGAGAGGACCGTCAATGGCTATCTGGCAAGCGATGAAAGGGGCCAACGAAAACCCAAAGCAGGAGTGGATTTGCAACGATCTCCGGCATCAGCACTTCAGCGAGGACACAGGCCGCCGGTTAAGGAAGCATGTGAAGAAAGGTGACCTCCTGCTGATTTACTTCCCTGGGCGCGTGAACAGGGTCTACATGGGTCTCCAGAGGGCCGCCGAGGATGGGCCGCGTGTGTTGGAACCTTCGGTTCCAGGGGCAGTTGACTGGCCCTGGGGACTCCGGGTGGAAGGCCATCGATGGCCTTCCGGTCCGACGGTTGGGGATCAGTCTCCACGAATCGGCAATCTATTTCCCGAGAAGACCTCAAATAGTTCGATCTGGTCTGGCGCCGGTGGATCACTGGGGCTCCAGGTCCTCGATCCAGTCGCTCCTCATTACGATAAAGTGCAATTATCGTATCCTGATCCCTCCTGACGGGGACAGGCCGTCTTCTTCTGACCCGTGTTTCCGGTCGGCTTGGGGCTGATTCGCACCCCCCGGCATCCTCCCTTTTCCCAGAGAACGTCCGTCAATTTCAGTTAACGGACGTCAGTCTACGGAGTTTGTTATCCGAGTGGAGGACGATCCGTCCCTCCTATCGCGTCCAGTCTTCCGAATCCGGGATTCCGCGGCTGTTCAACGCCTCCATGTCCGGCTCCCGAGACAACGCGGAGACCGCATCATCGCGGGCCAGGGCAGCGGCTGACCCATCGCGCAGGATGCCGCGAATCTGACCGGTCCGGGAATTGCGCAGGATGGTCACCGGACGGTCGGTCTTGTCATCCAGCGTGGCCGAACCGCCGGGTCCGGAGAGGGTGATACTGGCCAGGGATTCCGGCCATTCGGGCTGTACGGGAAGGACGAAGGCGAAGGAGGAACTCCCGTCTCCGTCGGCCACCTCTGGCATCTGGAATGGAAGCGAGAACAACTCGTCTCCGTCGGCGGTTCGTCCGACGATCTCGTACTCACCGGTGGAACGGGGCAGTGACGCCGGGGCCTCGACCACGAACGCCGGTTCCAGGAACGGTGTCCCTCCGGCGTCCACGCCGCCCCACAGCAGGAGGGATCTCGCCGGGGCGGCCACCAGGGACGACGGTCCGCCACTGGCGGCGGTGTGCAACCGGTACCGGAGCGCGTTGGTGAAATGGTAATCGCTAATCCAATAGGGGCCACAATAGCTCATCAGATCGGGTCGTGACGGCGGCACCAGTTGTCCGCCCTCGTGCAAATCGTACCCCCACGCACCGATGGAACCGTCGGTCTGGGGATACGACGGGTCTGGACCGCCGGCGCCCCCGCACGGCGCGTGGTGAAGACTCAGGTTATGGCCGAGTTCGTGTGCGATGGTGGCGACGTAAGGAATCGAGAAACTCACCCAGCCGGCGATGAACCCGACTCCCGACGCGCCCGTGACGGGCCTTGACATCAATCCCATGTAATAACCCGTTCCGCCCTCCATGGCCCGGATGGCCCCTGCGTTAGCGCGCAGGTCGAACGCATTGTTGCTCGTGCTCAGAACCCGTTCGTGGGCGGTTACCTCCAGCTCGCCGATCGGCAGCAGCGTTCGGGTCTGCCAGAGCATTTCGTGGCCCTCGGCGTCCTCGGCCATAGCCTCGACCAAGTCCACAATCGACGAATCGGGATCCTGGCTCCAGAGGAACGGAATCAGCGTCAGGTCGAAAAGAGGCATCGTTTGGACGTCCACCGCGAGGCGGCCCTCCTCGGGAATGCGCTTCGTCACCCCCAGTCCAGGGTCCAGTATCCCCTCCGGATCGACCTCGATCACCATTTCAAGGCCTGGCTGCACGATCTCTCCTGGAACTTCGGCGTTGGCCGAAGCCGAAAGCGCTCCCTCGTCCACTCCGGTCGGTACCGGAGTGGACTTTCCCGGGATGTCTAACACGTGCGTTTCCCGTCCATCGACGTAGAATCGGGCCCGGACCGGGGGCATCTTATGCCCGCCCGCTCGCGGGGCCGTCACGAACATCCGCAGCAGGGCGTCCTCGCCGGCAACAAGCGGCACCGGAAACTCTCGTGACTGCACGGCCTGGGTCAAGTACGCCTTCGGCAGGCCGTCGCGGAAGCAAGGGGCAATCCGCCGTTTCCAGACCCGCTCCAGCCAGTTCTGGAAGCGTGCGTCGGAGGGGACGCAAAGACGGGTGTCCCCAGCCAGAAGCGCTTCGAGACGGAGCAGATCGGTCAGGCGGGCGGGCAGTGCTCCGGACATCTCGGCGTTCCTCGACAGGGACAGGGTGCGCAGGTGCTCCATTCCGCCCAGTTCCGGTGGGATGGGACCGGTCAGCTGGTTCCCATCGAGGGACAGCGCCCGCAGATTGGAAAGCGAACCGAGATCGGGCGGGATGGGACCGGTCAGCTGGTTCCCACTGAGGTACAGCGTCCGCAGATTGGAAAGCGAACCGAGATCGGGCGGGATGGGACCGGTCAGCTGGTTCCCACTGAGGTACAGCGCCCCCAGATTGGAAAGCGAACCGAGATCGGGCGGGATGGGACCGGTCAGCTGGTTCTCCCAGAGGTACAGCGACCCCAGATTGGAAAGCGAACCGAGATCGGGCGGGATGGGACCGGTTAGCTGGTTCCCCCCGAGGTCCAGCCACCGCAGATTGGAAAGCGAACCGAGATCGGGCGGGATGGGACCGGTCAGCTGGTTCTCCCAGAGGTACAGCGACCCCAGATTGGAAAGCGAACCGAGATCGGGCGGGATCGGGCCCGTCAGCTGGTTCTCACTGAGGTCCAGCCTCTGCAGATTGGAAAGCGAACCGAGATCGGGCGGGATCGGGCCCGCTAGCTGGTTCCCCCCGAGGGACAGCGACTGCAGATTGGAAAGCGAACCGAGTTCGGGCGGGATCGGGCCCGCTAGACCGTTTTGGGAGAAGCGTAGCCCGATCACTCGACCTCGGCCATCGACCTCGACCCCGGACCAATCTCCCAGCGACGTATCGGTCAGCCAGTTCTCGTTGTTGGTCCAGTCCGGCCCGCCAGTTGCGTCGTAGAGCGACACGAGGATGTCGCGGTCCGTGAGCGGCGCACAATCCATGTTGGTTCCGTCGTGCGACGGAATGGCGTTCAGCCAAGCCTGGAACGACGCCTCGGTCGGAGCACACAACTCGGTGTCCGCGTAATGGAACTCGTGAAGAGGGAGGCGGGTCAAGATGAGCGGCAACCGGCCGGAAAGGGCGTTGCCACCGATCCGCAACTCGGTCATCTGCGACAGTTGGCCCAAGTTGCCCGGAACCCGGCCCTCCAGTCCGTTGTCACTCAGATCGAGACCCGTCACCCGTCCCAGGGAGTCGGCTCGGATCCCGTACCAATCACTCACGGCGCCCTCCCCGAGCCAGCCGTCGGAGTTCGTCCAATTCGCTCCGCCGGTGGCTTGGTAGAGGGACTCGATCACGGCCACGTCGGACTGGTTACAGTACGGACCGTCGTGTTGCTCGATCCCTTTCAGCCAATCGACGAAACCGGTTGTACCGGGGGCGCAGAGTCCCAAATTATCGGAGAAATAGAAATATCCTAGTTGCTCAAGCTGCAAAAAACTGGGCGGGATCGGACCGGTCAGCTGGTTCCCACTGAGGAACAGCCACTGCAGATTGGAAAGCGAACCGAGTTCGGGCGGGATCGGGCCCGTCAGCTGGTTCCCACTGAGGAACAGCCACTGCAGATTGGAAAGCGAAC
Source organism: Acidobacteriota bacterium (assembly GCA_965263035.1). Classification (GTDB taxonomy): domain Bacteria; phylum Acidobacteriota; class UBA6911; order RPQK01; family JAJDTT01; genus JAJDTT01. Next base: position 6,153,690 of record OZ253580.1, on the reverse strand, counting down.
CGAGTTCGGGCGGGATCGGGCCCGTCAGCCGGTTCCCCCCGAGGTTCAGCCGCTGCAGGTTGGAAAGGCTCCCCAGTTCGGGCGGGATCGGGCCCGTCAGCTGGTTCCCACTGAGGTCCAGCACCTGCAGGCTGGAGAGGCTCCCGAGTTGCGCCGGGATCGGCCCCTCCAGTCGGTTATGACTGAGATCCAGGACCCTCAGGTGGGGGAGCGAACCCAGTTCCGGCGGGATCACCCCGGTCAATCCGTTCCCGAGTTTTTCTCTTCCACCGTCTTCAGTATCGACCCAGACCGCCATCCGCAGTCCGATCACCCGCCCCTGGCTATCGACTTCGACCCCGTACCAGTCGCCCAGGGGAGTGTCCGTCAGCCAGTTGTTACTGTGGCTCCAACCCGATCCGCCCAGCGCATCGAACAGCGCCCTCAGCGCCGCCCGCTCGGAAACGGCCACCGTCACCGTCGCCGATGCCGTCGCCGTCTGTCCGTCGGCTCCCGTCGCCGTGATGCGGTAGGTCGTGGTCACGTTCGGCGACACCTTCCGCGTGCCCGAAGTCGGCACCCCGCCGATGTCCGGAGTGATCTCGGCGCTCTCCGCATTCGTGGACGACCAGGTCAACGTCGTGCTCTGGCCCCGATCGATCGACGGCGGCGATGCCGAAAGCGTCACCGTCGGGGGCGGGGCCTGGCCGCCGTCGATCCCGCCTCCCTCCGGGATCCGAATCGCCGGCACCGCCGAGAGCGACGAGGACCTCTTCCCGAACCGCAGCCCCAGCGGGGCGAACCCGGATTCGTCCTCCGTTCGCAGGAACAGGAGACCGCGAAAGTCCCTCAGAAATCCCGTATCCACGCCTTCGACGTCGAACCATTCCGGGAGTGTGCGCGCCGCCTGGTGGAAGTCTCTCCAGGGGACGTACACTCCGTCCAACGGATCGTTGCCTTCCTCGTCGCGGAGCCTCAGTTCGATCCTGGATGACGCCTCCGGGTTGAAGAGGGCCAGACCCGCCCCGATCGTCTCCGATTCCTCCACGAACAGAGCGAATTCATTCCCCAACCGGATGGGCTCGACGCCGACCTCGATCCCCGTTCGGGCGTCTCGGTAGGTTAACAGTCCACCGACTGCGGCCGCATCGGTCTCGACCTGAATCCAACCTCGCCGAATGGCGCCCGAGCCGGCACTTCTCAAGACTCGACTGCCCTGGCTCGGAACCTCGAACGTCAAATCGGAATCGAGCAGATTCCGGACCGGTTGTCCGTCCGGGTCGTAGACATCCACCCGAACCTCGGCCGCAGCATCCGGGTCGACGTTGCTGAGCACCAACTGCACCGACCAGCCGCCGCCATCCACGTAGTCGGGAAAGACCAGGGCCGCCTCTTGAGGTTCCTGACTCTGGGTCCGGATCGCCGGTACCGCCGAAAGCGAAGAGGTTCCCTTCCCGAACCGCAACCCCAGCGGGGCGAACCGGGAATCGTCCTCGGTCTCCAGGAACAACAGGCCGCGAAAATCCCTCAGGAATTCCGTGTCGACCCCGGGGACATCGAACCATTCCGGAAGCGTCCGAGCCGCTTGGCGGAAATCCCCCCAGCGGACGACCCCTCCCTCCATGGGGTCGTGGCCTTCCTCGTTGCGGATTCGAAGCTCGACGCGGGCCGCGGCGTCCGTCTTGTACACGGCGACTCCGGCGCCGACCGTCGGCGATTCCTCCACGAACAAAGCGAACCGTTGTCCCAACGCAACGGGTTTGACGCCGACTTCGATCCCCGATTGGGTGTCTCGGTAGGTCAACAATCCACTCACTGCGGCCGAACGGGTCTGGACCTCGATCCACCCTCGCCGAAGGGCTCCGGAGCCGGCGCTTCTCAAGACTCGACTGCCCAGTGAGGGGATTTCCAACGTCAAATCGGAATCGAACAGATCCCGGACCGGCTGTCCGTCCGGGTCGTAGACATCCACCCGAACCTCGGCCGCGGTCTCCGGGTCGACGTTGCTGAGCACCAGCTGCACCGACCAGCCGCCCCCATCCACGTAATCCGGGAAGTACAGAATCGTCTCCCCCGGTTCCTGCGCCTGAGGTGCGATCGAGTCGTCCGTCCGGCGCCCGTGCTCTGACGAGGGGCCGCCGGTTTGCGGTGGCGACAGGACGAAAAACAGCCACCAGGCAAAAAACGGAACCGAGAATGAACCGAGTAGAGGACTGATCAAGCGGACTCCTGCTGCCGCCTGGAACGAGTGGACATGGCGTGCCTTGGAGAATACCAGCCCGCCGCCCCAGGGACCAAAACTCGGAAACGACTTGCCGAAGGGGTGGCTCAGGCCACCGGTACCGGCGGGCGACGTCCACCAGAGAGGCGACAGCGGTTTCCAGACCGATGCCGAGGGACGCTCTCCCGAGGCAGTCAGGAGCGTGGTGGAGAGTACGATAAAGTGCAATTATCGTACTCTGGACCCTCCGAGAGGGGTCTGGGCCTCTTCTTCTAGCCCATGTTTCCGGCCAGTTCGGGGCTGATCCTTCCTCCGCCTGAGAAGGCCGGATCAACAGCTTTCTGACCGATCGCTATCGACTCCCCATCCTCCAAAATCCAGAAGACAACATCCTAGTGCCTTCTGACCACCGTCTGCAGTTACTCTCGACAGGTCATCGCTGGATGGGCACCACTGGCAAGGTAGTGAAGATCCGGTTTCTATCATCCAACTCCAGGGCGATTCCGGTGAATCGTTCACCATCAGGAGCGGTGCAACGAACCGACCCGACGAAATCGGACGTATCGGTCTGGGTGAACAACTCGTGGATGAACTTGGCCGTCTGGCCGTTACCGGCCAGTGAAATGTCCTTCATCTCCAATACCGCGCCTTTTTTCATCAATTGGCAACTCACTTCGATCGGGTTCTCTCCCAGGTTCCGGATTGCGGCTCCGGTGTTGATTCCGCCCTCTTGGCGGCGCGCCGGGAAAATGACGTCGTTTACGGGCGCACTGGCCCCCACGCCGGCCACGCCCAGGGACGGGGCGTCGAACCGCAGGACCCCGCCGATGCGGGCCGCGCCGCCCGCGTCCTCTCGGTTTTTGTCGCCCCAGAGATTAGAGCGCACGATGTCGGAGAACACCGTCACCGATCCGGTCACCAACTTCCCTCGTCCATGGGTCGAAATCACCAGTTCACCCAGAGGCTCAATCCCCGTCCGGGCGGTCAACGCTCCATCCTCCCGGACTTCCAGATCTTCCGTCACGTCCACCACCGATTCGGGGTCGATGAGTTCACCCATTCGATCGTAGAAGTAGATGGCCGGGTAAGTCGCCGAGGGCTCCACGTTCACTAACACCAGGTCCGAGGTGATGGACCCTCCATTCCCGAAATGCGCAAAGCTCAGATACTGTCGAAGGTCCAACGTGATTGGATGCAACGCGTTGTCCGATTGAGCCTGGAGAAGTCGGTCAAGGTAAGCGATCCGATTCGGCATCGTCTCCAATATTGTCCGCTCGTAAGATCGGGAGATTCGAGCCGAACGATATCGGACAGCCAGGTACGGCAGGAACGACTCGGCGATGTCTTCTCGGTCCGGATGATCTCGTGCGTAGTCGGAAATGAAGTTATCATCGGCCGTCTGGGCGGCGCGCCAATCGACGGCGTTGACAATCCCCATCCAGGGTGGGTCCAGGGAAGTGTGCGCCCCCTCGTGGACCAATCCCTCCTCCAAATACTCGTCCGGAAAATCTGTATGGATGAGAATACTGTTGTTTCCACCCCCGAGAGGCGCATTTCCTTTATGGATCCAGACCGTCTCGACATTGGTTCGAAGTAGCGTCGGCAATTGGCCGATGGATCTCCCATATTTGCTTGCTTCCACCATCGCGTCCGATGCACTGCCGAACTCTGGGTTGACCTGAATCTCCGCGGTCAGGCCATCATCAAATCGGGCCATGAACAAATAGGCGTTGACCACGATCCAGTCCTTGACCCGCAGGTCGAACATCGTCCGTTGTCCCCGTCCGGCATCCGTCACGCTCACGAGCGCAGTCGGATCTGATGGTGTGATGATGTCCGGGTCGATCCAGACGGTGCCCGCATAGGGTGGATCGGTCTGGTCCTTGCTCTGAACCTCTCGGGCGAGCGGGGCCAGCAGGAATACAGCTAGCAGTATTTGTCTCATGGCCGAATGATAGTGGCGTTCTCCACATTTTGCGATCGAGCCATGCGCTGAGTGTCGGTGGTCGTTCGCCGCATCGAAGTCTGGCCTGCCAACGACGTCGGTTTCGGGAAGATCGGGTCCGTGACTTGGCCAGAGGAGTAAATCCGAGCGGACATCCCGCGGCTGGAATGGAGCCCACTCCAGCCATTTCTGAGCTGCTGATCCTGAGTCTCAGCGACGAAGAGGGATGAAAAATGACGGGGACGAGCCGTCTTCTTCTGACCCATGTTTTCGGGCAGCTTGGGGCTGATTCGCACCCCCCCGACATCCTCCCTTTTCCCGGGGGACCGTCCGATAATTTCAGTTAACGGACGTCCTAAAGAGAGTCGCCAACTCCAGCTATTCCCGGCAGGTCATCGCCGGACCGGCACCACGGGCAAGGTGGTGAAGATGCGGTTGTCCTCGTCCATCTCCAGCGCCAATCCGGTGAACCTCCCGTCCTCTGAGGCGGTGCAGCGCACCGATCCCACAAAGTCGGCTGTGATGGTCTTGGTGAACAACTCGTGGATGAACTGGGCCGTCTGCCCATTGCCGGACAGAGGGATTTCCTTCTCTTCCACACCCCTGCCGTTTTGCATCAGTTGGCAGCTGACTTCGATGGCGGCCGGCTTCAGATTGCGGATGGCCACTCCCGTGCGGATTCCTCCCGCCTGATGTCGAGCCGGGAAGATCGCGTCCTGGACCGCCCCGCTGGCCCCGACCCCCGCGACTCCGATCTCGGGGTTGTCGAAGCGCAGGAATCCACCGATGGGACCATTGGCGATGACTTTCACCGACCCGGTCACCAGATTCCCCCGGCCGTGGGTGGAGACCGTGAGTTCCCCCAGCGGGGCCACGTCCGCCTGAACGGTCAGAGATCCGTCCATCCGGACCTGGAGATCTTCCCCGACGTCCACCACCATTTCCGGGGCGATGAGACGGCCTGAGCCATCGTAAAAATAGATGGCCGGCGCCACGGCCGTGTTGGCCACGTTCACGAATACCAGGTCGGAAGTGATGGAGGCACCGTTGGCAAAATGGGCGAAGTGCAGTTGCGTGTAATCCTGGGTCCGCATCGGCGGAACGGGGACTACAGGCAAGGTGGTGAACACCCGGTTCTGGAAATCCATCTCCAAAGCCACGCCGGTGAACAGGCCGCCTTCGGATTCGGTGCAGCGCACCGATCCCACAAAGTCCAACGTATCGGTCGCAGGGAACAACTCGTCGATGAACCGGGCGGTCTGCCCCTCGCCGGCCAGGGGAATGTCCCTCTCTTCCAAGACCTGGCCATCTTGCATTAGTTGGCATTGGACGGTCACTGGATCGTCTCCCAGATTCCGAATCGCCGCCCCGGTGTTGATTCCGGATTCCTGGCGGCGCACGGGGAAGATGGCGTCGGGTGAGGGGGACCCCGTTCCCACCCCGGCGACGCCGATATCCGGGCTGTCAAAGCGCAAGACCCCGCCTATGGGACCGTCGGCCAGGGCCCTCGCCGAGCCGGTCACCAACGGTCCTCGCCCGTGGGTCGAGATCGTGAGCTCTCCCAGGGGCTCTATTTCCTTCCTCACGGTCAAGGCTCCGTCGGACCGGATGAACCAGTCTTCCCCGACGTCTACCATGGATGCTGGGGCCATGAGGTCTCCCTCTCTGTCGAAGAAGTAGAGGGCCGGCTGGAGGGGGGTGGCCGCGACATTCACGATCACCAACTCGGAGGTGATGGCCGCCCCGTTGGCGAAATGGGGGAAGTCCAGAGAAAGCGGTGTCAGTAAAGTCAGGGGCAAAGAGGGTCTGACCAGCTCGTAACCGATGTGGCGCACAGGTTTCTCCGGGAATTGTGCAATCTCGACGGTGACCGGCGAGGTCGTTCCGGGCTGTCGAGATACCGAAAGCACGTCGCTGGATTCCCGCCCTGCGGGAATCGTGAGATGGGACGCCCCCCTGTGAAGCATGCCGTTGGTTACAGTTATAGGAAGGTGGATCTCAAAGGGCGCGCCTGTTGGCGCTCTGGCCTGGAATCGGCCGGGATCAACCCACTCCAATGAAACGTTGACAGGTAGGGGAGCCGCCAGGTTGCCATCCAGGCGGAAATATACCAGGGAGGAGAGGCCGGAGAAGACCTCCGCCGGCAGGGTGCTCAGCCCATTGTTATGCAGGTAGAGCGTCTCCAGGGAGGAGAGGCCGGAGAAGACCTCCGCCGGCAGGGTGCTCAGCCCATTGTTACCCAGGAGGAGAGCTTCCAGGGAGGAGAGGCCGGAGAAAATCTCTTCCGGCAGGGTCATCAATCCAGTGCGATCCAAATAGAGTGTGCGCAGTGAAGAAAGTCCAGAAAAATCGCCCACTTTCAACTCTCTGAGTGGGGGCGGGGGAAGCCTGCGAGTACTGGGAAACCCTAAGACGTATACTCGCTCCAGGCCGCCGTGAAAGAAATCCCGTCTAATCTCGGCTAGGTGCGACTCGGTCACATCGGCACAATCGCTGACTTCTGGCACGAGCTTCACGATCTCGTCGCGCACCTCTGGGGTCCGGTCGCAGACGGGGACGATCTCAGCCGTGGCTGCCTCTGGCGTGGCCAGCAGGCCCAAGCTCAAAACGAGGACCCTTAGAGAAGTCGTGGAGTGACGGCTAAGATGCGAGGGCTTCGGAAAGTGGACTGACATCTGGAACGGTTCCTCCAGGTAGACGGTAGCGTCGGCAACAGTATTCAGGGATGCGGGGGAATCCTTTCTGGCCGAAGTGTAAACGGTGCCACCGACTCAATGGATGGGTCTCTGACCTCGTTTTTCACCCCAGTGGGATCACCGGATGCGGGAAGGAGAGGACGGCTCCGGACATCGGCCGGCGCGCAAAATCAGAAGGTCCGGAGCATGGTATAGATTACGATAAAGTATATTATACGTATCTTTTATGGCGGACTTGGAACTCCTCCCGAAAACCGCCGATTCGCTCTCCTGAAATGACCTCGAAGGGGCCTTCCCGGCTGTTCTCGTGAGAGCCGGGAAGGCGGCCTGCTTCGCGGCCGATGAGTTCTTCTCCGTCCGGCTCTCCAATCCCCACACCCGGACCGCCTACGCCCACCCAGGTGGGGCGGTTCCTCGCCTGGCGCGAGGATGAGAGGCTGGAGTTGCACCAGGTGACCCCCGGCTTGGCCAGCCGGTTTTTGGACGAGCTCCCCGAGTCTGCGCCGCAAAAACACGGTAGAAGAGTTGACCTGTCCGCGGCAAGAAACGGTCAGATTCGACAGGCTGTCCGTCCGATAGCGCGGATTTGCGGCCTTCAGATTCGGCCGGTGCGGCGCAGCAGCCTCAGGTGGTTGCGCACGTTATCGTGCTCGAAGTAGGCGTCCTGCAGGTGGCGCCGCCCGATCGAGCGGAAGGCGGTGCGACCGTGCAGCATCCGGTGCCCGGCGGCCAGCAGAATCTGCCCGCCCTCCAACCGGACGGAAACCTGGGCGCTGGCGGCATTGACGCGCTTGGACAGCTCGTGGTACGCGGCGTAGAACTCGTGGTACGCGGCGTAGAAGTCGGCCAGCCGAGGTTCCGAGAGGGGAATGACCTGCATCTGCTGGGTGTTGAAGCGCAACAACCTGACGTCGCCGTCGCTGTCCAGCTCGACCATGGGGTTGGCCGCGTAGCTCTCGTATTCCTCGCTGACGACGCGGAAAGGCACCGGTACCGCGCAAAGCACGTCGAACTTTTCGGGGTGATCGTTGCGCAGCTCGTTGAGCACGCCGAAGCCGTCCACGACGCGAGACTCGCCGCCTTCGCACTCGTTCACCAGCATGTGCAGCACCTGCACGCTCGGCGGCCAGGTGTAGCTGGTAAAGTCGTTATGCGGTGCGATCGCCAGATCCGTGTGTGCGATGCTGTATCCCTTTGGGTCGACCACGACATTGTGGATGCGCTCGAACACGACCTCGCGGATCGGGCCCAACCGGGTCGCGAGCTGCTCCGAAGAATCGGGGTCGGTAGGGGCGTCGACCAGCAGGCAGACCCCGGTCCACAGAAACTCCGCGATCAGCTCCGCCGCTTTGCTGTCGCTCGCCAGGAACCGCCGATAGTCGAACTGCCGCGGCTGGAACCGGCAATCCCAGTAGCGCAGGTCGAAACGAGGCTGGCTCAAATGGCCGTGGATCTCGCTCGACCGGTAGCGGGTGCGGTGCCCGTCCGGCCAAATGATCGAGATCGCCTCGTCCTCGGATCCGGCGCGTTCGATGCTGACCTGTAGCGGTCTCAGGTCCCCGGCGACCCGGAAGATGTGGAAACGCTTCTCCGTGGTCTGCACGACGCGGCACTCGCTGCAACCGCAATTGTCGCGCAGCCAGAGGTAGGGAAGATCGGTCCGTTCGCCACCGCTCCAGACCGCGGCCAGGGCGTCGGCATTCCGGGCGACGCTTCTTATGGGGCTTATAGACATTACTTGACGACTACAATTCCGGTGCCACGCACGGGCTGACGCCCCACGTTTCGGCACCCAGGGCGAGAACCCCTGCCCTGAGAATGTTCAGGGCGGTGTTCTCGTCCCTGTCCATCCTGAGTCCGCAGGCTGCGCAAGCGTACCGTTCGCTTCGCCCAGGTCGGATCCTGGCACCACACCGGTGGCAGTCCTGCGACGTGTATTTCGGGTCCACTTCGACGAACTCCCGCCCGGCCCACTCGGCCTTGTACTGGAAGAAGCCCCCAAGATTGTGTGAGGATCTCCCGAATCAGGCGCTTCTTCTTGAGGCCCTTGGTGGTCATCCCCTTGACGTTCAGTTTCTCGACGGCGATGAGTCCGTGAAAACGGACGATCCGAGTCGTGGCCCGGTGGCACGCATTCCGGTTCCCGACCCTCTCGCCGTAGTGGAGCCGTGCCAGTTGCCGGACCCGCTTCTTTCGGAGGTTCGATCCCCGCTTGCAACGGGCAATCATTCTCTGCTGACGCTTGATCTCCGGCCAGGCGCGCCGGCGGCGTTCGATCCGCAGGGCCTTCAACGGGCAGCCGGCCGGCAAGAGACGGGACGGAAAGATGCGGATCGTCGGGAACCCTTTGGGCTTGATGGCGTACCCACGTGCCCGCTTCTTGACCATTGTCGTCCTCGGATCAACGAGATCGATCGTCTCCATCCGGGCCAGAGGACGGAACCGGGGGTAACCTGGATTCTCTCCCGCCTTGTAGCGTCGGAAGAAGGCTTGGAACGCCCCTTCCAGACGGCGCAGCATCCCGCGTTCCGCAGTCACGGAGACGGACCCGATCCCATCCGGGTCCGATTTCCGCGCTTGCGTCAGACGCTTCATCTGGTCGTACATGCTGATGCCACGCTTGTCGTCTTCCCAAGCGGCCTTGCGTTCCTCCAGTGCGGAATTGTAGATTCGATTCAGGACGCCCCTGATCCAATCCAATCGGCGGAATCCCCGTTTGGAGAGCTTCGCCCGGCATTGGAAAGCTGCGTGGGTTTTCACAAAAAGAAATACAGCGCAGCACTCAGACAGGGTTCTACCGTCTAGCTTTGTCTATAATCCCCCTTCTTATCGAATGATGCATGGTCGATCCCCTCAATCCAATGTGGCCGGTCCGGAGCATGCGCTGCCGCAGTGGGCCGGGCATCCGTGCGTTGAGCCCCAAGCGCAGCGCACGCGCACGCTACCGAGTATCAAGCGCGCTTATCCCGCCCGTGACAAGCACCAAGATGGCACCATCATCTTCCGCGACGCGGATCCGACTGTTCTCCGAACGAGCCGTCGGCCCCGTCCAAGTCGCGAGAAACCGGCTCTCCACACTACTCTTCCCCCACAAGGCGGAATTTGTGGAGGGACCCGTCCGCAAAGTGCTCGACCCTCTTGCCAAGTCTCTCGCCGCCCTCCACGAGCCCTGTTCTTTCCTTAAGATGTTTTACTGATGTCGCCTAAGCCAGGCCCTGGCGGCCGACCTCCCATTCGGGACACACTTAACGACATAGTCCGAAAGGATTCCAGTTTCTCAGGGGAAAACCGAGCACCCTGGCTCCTCACTCGAACGGCTGAAACGGGCCGGTCGCCTGTATTCCCGTGTAACATTGAGGCGTCGCATGTGGCTTGGCACCTCCGCTCACGGGGGTGCTAGCCCACGGTATTCCGGCGGGGGCCGGCCTTCCGTATTTCATGGAGAAGTGGTTCAACGTGCAGGCTGCAGAGCGACTGGAACTGCGAACCGGGAGCGTGGGCGGAGCTGATCGCCGCATTTGAGGGGCGGTAGACTATCTTCCAGTTCTTGCGGAGCGTGCTTGACGCGCGAGGAGTCGGCAAATGGACAAGGAGCGGTGTTTGGATGGATCTGGGTGGGCGACGAGAGTCTTGCGAAACCGTCACTATTGCATTGCGGCGTTAAACGTTGAGGAATCGTACCGAGAGCGGCGTGGGACGAACGCCGCCAAGAGCCCTTGGCGGAACCGTGCTAACCGATACGTCCAACCTGAACAACTCCCAGAGCACGGTCTTTTTGTCGGAGAACAGCGCGCGCTCTTGGCGGCGGAAGAACCGCCCATTCTGGTGATCCTGGACAATCTGCCCGTGGTCGGCTTGACAGAAGAACTCCGCAGACGACAACCTCAACCCGCGCTTACCCGAGATAGAAACTCGCATCGCGCACACATACGCGGCGCGCTTCATGGCGACCCCCAAAGACAGCCTGCACGACACCTACAGGATGGCAAGGACTTGCCGCGCATCCTCTTCGCTCCGGACTTCCGCGCCTTCGTTGACACACGGGCCGCGCTGGCAAAACTGCACCTGCGATACGAGGACACGGACTTCCCGGAGCATCCGTTCGAAGTCCTGTCCTCCACGGGCCACACGCTTCGGCCCGGCGACTACCGTCTCGGGACGGGTCGGATGGGTCCGGCCGACAAGGCTCGCGCCATCCTGATCCTGAACGACCGCGCGCGGCTGACCGGGAGTCCCGTGGAAGCCCACTGCTACGCCGTCAACGGACGAACGCTTTCTAAGTGGCTGATCTACTCCTACACGACCACCACCGACAAGCGCAACGGTGAACGACGCCAACGAATTTCTTCCCCCCCCACCCCAACGACTCGGTCACTAACCATCGTGCGGATTGTCTGCTTCAGATTCGAGACCGAGAAGATCGTAGACACGATGCCGGATCCGTTTGGCAACTTGGAGCGAGATGAAAGGAGAAAGCAATGACCTCGGCCATGTCGGACTTCGGGCACGTCGGCGATGAAGTCGACGAGATTTCTGTTTTCATAAGCTACGACATCATTCGCCTCTTTTCGGAAGGCCTGTATAAGAGTCCGCACAAGGCAATTGAGGAACTCGTTAGCAACAGCTATGACGCCGGGGCCGGCAGCGTTCATGTGCTGCTTCCGGACCCCCAAAACGAGGTCACTCCCCTCTCACCCCTCTGGGTTATTGACGACGGACACGGCATGAATGCCGATGGATTCCACCAGCTCTGGCGGGTGGCTGACTCCGACAAGACCGACGCATCTCCATCCAATGGGCGTCTTCCCATTGGGCAATTCGGCATCGGAAAGCTTGCCGCCTACGTCCTTGCATGGCATCTCATGCATCTAAGTCGTGTCCGCGATCGCTTCCTCTTGACAGTGATGGATTTTCGAACGGTCACGGGACGGCAAGCCGACAACCCTGAGCCAGCCACAATCTCGCTTCGTGAAGTTGACGAGCAAACGGCTAGGGCCCTTCTGGCTGACGTCGAAGAACGCGATGCGATTGCGTGGGACCTCTTATTTGGCGTGAATGGCCGAGATAGATCGTGGACAGTGGCCGGATTATCTGACTTTCGGGATCTCTATAATCAGCTTTCGGTCGGGACATTGCGATGGGTGTTGAGCACCGGTTTGCCACTCCATTTAGATTTTCAAATCTATCTCGACGGTGAGCGTGTCGTTTCCAGCAAGGAGAGGCTTGAGCCAATAAAGACTATCGAGATCGATGAGAACTTGTCAGGCATCGGAGTCATTAAAGGCGACGCTCGGATATACGAAAAACCTCTGACCGGAGGAAAATCAGCCGACCTTGCCCGGAGTCACGGATTCTTCGTACGAGTCCGAGAACGTGTCATTAACCTCGAAGATGAACTGTTCGGAATCACTCAGCCAAATTACGCCGCATGGGCTCGATTCGCCTTGGAGGTGCGCGCCGAAGGACTGCGGAACCATCTTCTGTCGTCACGCGAAGGGGTAAGGGATTCGAAGCTTGTGCGCGAGTTCCGTCAGTACTTGTTGACGGTTTTCAATCAATGTCGCAGCGCGTATGAGGAGTGGCTGCGAACACAAGTCAAGGATCTGGATATCCATTTGCTCCTGTCTGACGAGCCTAGCACTCATATCCTCGAGCCTCTGCTTCGTGGGGTTCGCACCACAGTAGAATCCGGTGAGGAGTCGTTTTACATCGCCGCTCCCAAGGACGTGGCCGAAGACGATGCCTCCGATTGGTTCGACGGTTTTTGCGACGAGGTCACGAGTAGGCCATTTGAAGATCCTACTTTCGGCCGATATGGCCCTCACGCCGCTGCGGTTCGCTACGATCCCAGTACGCGGCGCCTCGCAATCAATCTTGAGCATCCATTTGTCGACAAGCTCACAGGTGACGGCAAGAATCGAAATCCGGCAAAGCTGTTCGCTCCATCAGAAGTGCTACTGGAAGGACTGCTTCAAGAGCAAGGCGTCGAAACCGGCGCGATTGCGGAGATCCTTCGCGATCGGGACCGTATCCTGAGGCTCATGGCAGGCGAAGCACCGCCAACCGCGAGCGAAGCCGTTAGGTTACTCCAGGTTGCCAATCAGAATGAGAACGTACTTGAGCGCGCCACCGGTGCCGCGTTTCGTGTTCTTGGATTCGAATACGAGCGGAGGGGAGGCAGCAAGCCCGGAACGGATGGAGTACTCTTTGCCCGTTTGGGCCGGCATGGCGATGCAGCCCGTGACCATAGCCCGGATATCTCATCAGAAAGATTGATAAAGGCCGCGTTTTCTGCTATAAGTGTTGTGTAATCAATAACTTACAAAGCAGAAGGGACGCGACCTTATGACCGCAGAGTGTACCAGAATAAAGCTCAGATTTCAGGGCCTGGACGGACGGGATGTCGTGGGCCGGTTCGACGGCGGCGAGATCACCTCCGACGCCGGTGGCGTGCTCCTGCGCGAAGTGGAGCAGCGGACCCGGATTCTGGGTCGTCTGAGCGAATGCTTCACCGACTATCGAGACTCGGATCGAGTCGAACACCCGGTGGAGGCGTTGATCAAACAGCGGGTGCTGGGGCTGTGCCTGGGCTACGAGGACCTCAACGACCACGACGAGTTGTGCCGGGACCGGCTCTTGGCGCTGTTGTGTGATCGAGATGATCTGACGGGGGAGTTCCGGCGCGTGGAGTCGGATCGAGGCAAGCCGCTGGCAGGCAAGAGCACCCTGAACCGACTGGAGCGGACTCCGTTGGAGGGACCGGAGGGCGCGTACAAGAAGATCGTGGCCGACCCGGCGGGGATGGACGAGCTGCTGCTGGAGGTGTTTGTGGAAGCGCATCCGGAGCCCCCGGAGGAGGTGATCCTGGATGTAGACGCCACGGACGATCCGCTGCATGGGAAGCAGGAGGGACGGTTCTTCCACGGCTATTACAAACGCTACTGCTACCTGCCGCTGTACGTCTTCTGTGGGGAACACCTGTTGCGTGCGCGGCTGCGCACGGCGGATCGAGGCGCGGCCCACGGGGTGGTGGCGGAGTTGGAACCAATCGTGAGGCGGCTGCGTGAAGCGTGGCCCCAGGTGCGGATCACGGTTCGAGGGGACAGTGCCTTCTCCAACGACGAGTTGATGGTCTGGTGCGAGAAGGAAGGGATCGATTACGTCCTGGGGTTGGCGCAGAACGATCGGCTGAAGCGGAGGATCGCGACCCGGATGGAGACCGTCCGGCAGTTGCAGCGGGCGATCGGGAAGGCCGTGAGGCAGTTCCAGGAACTGCGCTATCAGACGCACAAGAGTTGGTCGTGCGAGCGCCGGGTGGTGGCGAAGGTGGAGCACCTGCCCCGGGGAAAGAACCCGCGATTCATCGTGACTTCGGTCCCGGTCCAGGAATGCGATGGGCGAAGATTGTACGAGGAGGTCTACTGCGCGCGGGGAGACATGGAGAATCGGATAAAGGAACAGCAGATGGGTCTGTTTGCGGACCGCACGTCGACCCGGAAGCTGGCGGGGAATCAACTGCGGTTGTATTTCTCGGCATTCGCCTACGTGATGATGGAGACGTTGCGACGGGTGGGGCTGGCGGGGACGAAGCTGGCGCGGGCGCAGAGCTGGACCCTGCGGGTGAGATTGCTGAAGATCGGGGCACAGGTCCGGATCACCAGCCGCAAGGTCTGGTTGTCCTTTTCCGAGAGCTATCCGTATGCGGCGCTGTTGAGGACGGCTCTGACGCAAGTGCAAGCCCTCCCGCTTCGCTGTTAGCAACGGATGGAAAGAACTCTTTGGACGATGGCGACTTGGGAGTCCCCAGGATGGACTGCGCCCCGGAGTGGGCACCGGGTCGAGAGTCGTCGCTCAGAAGCGCAGGATGGGCGTCAAAAGGCTCTGGAGAAGCGCTGCATCTGGCCGTTGGTCGGCACGTTCGAGCACGAAAACTGCCTCTTGAACTCGTATGGATAAAGAATCACCCAGACGACGGTTCAACTTCCGTTTATTGTTCTACTGATGAGAAATGCAGGATAGGGACTATAAGCTAGTCTACGATGCGAAGCACACCGACAAACCATCCGTGCCGGCGGACAAAATTGATCCATCGAGCCTGGAAGACTTTCGTTCGCAGGAATGCGCAGCGTACGGCTTCTTTATCGCGGCCAAGTACGCAGCGGAAGACGATCCGGCGGGAAAGGTTAATCGAAAGATGTTCCCGGAACCGCGCCGAAAAGCCTATCGGTACCTGACCTTGCTCAAGATTGTACATCTGGATCGCCTGATCCGGTTGCACTTTCACCATGGCCTGACTCTGACGGACCTTTGGAACATGTTCGAAGAGTGCCGTACCGTCGCTCATGTAGACCAGTGGATAGGTGAAAAGCAACACAGCCTCTCGAAAAGTGAAATCCCTCTCGCCTTCTTGATCGAGGCACTTGAGCGCTTGAAGAATGACAAAAAGGCTGTACCGAACGTTAAAGTCGCTCGTGTAATGACCCCGGGCCTACGAGAATTTTCGCCGAGTCGGCTGACCGCCCGCCTGAAGGCGGTGGAGAACATTATCGGTGAGAGATGGCTTCAGGTAGACGATTCTGATGATGTTGTAATGTATCAGACAGGGGAGCAGATCCTGGCGGAGCTTGACCGACAGATTGGGAAAATGGATTCGCCAGATGGACACGGTCAGCTGGAGCCTAAGTAATGGAACTCGCTACCATACATCCGTTTCCGGCTCGCATGGCACCGGAATTGGCACGTGACGCGCTCAAGATGGTTCCCCCAGGCGGTCAGGTTCTGGATCCGATGTGTGGTTCCGGGACTGTTCCACGCGCGGCCGTAGAAACAGGCCTCAGGTGCGTCGGCATTGACATCGATCCTTTGGCCGTGATGATGTCCCAAGTATGGACCAGTCGTTTGGATCCAGAGGATATACGTGTCGATGCTGGGGATCTCGTGAAGAGAGCGGAGTCGCTCTCTTCCAGCGCGGTCCAGCGGCCGGCCGATGCCGAGACCCGGAAGTTCATCTTCTATTGGTTCGCAGCCAAGCAGGAAGACGAAATCGCAAGGCTTACGACGGTTCTTGGACGGCATGATGGACCGACAAAGCAAGCTTTGATGATCGCACTGAGCAGAATCATCGTTTCGAAGGAGATGATGGCATCTTTGGCACGAGACACATCGCACAGCCGGCCGCATAAGGTTGCCGAGGAGAACCCTTTCGATGTGTATCCTGGGTTCCGACAGTCCGCTCAGCTTGTCGCCCGCCGACTACTACCCGATCTCATCGTTGGCAAGGCGAACATTTGCCTTGGTGACGCACGTACGCTTGAAGGCATTAGCGACGAAGGATTCGACCTAGTGCTGACATCGCCACCTTACCTGAACGCAATCGACTACATCCGGGGTCACAGATTGGCCTTGGTATGGATGGGGCATGTGATGGCGTCGCTGAGACACACGCGTGCCTCGAACGTCGGGGCAGAGAGAATTCTCTCGCCGTCGGCGATGTCGCTGGAGCTCTCACCCTATTTGGTGAAGGCTGAGGGCTCGACCATCGGTTCCCGCCACTTGGGATGGATTCGGCGATACGCGGCAGACATGGAGGCCGTACTGAAGCAGGTCCACAGAACCGTCAAACAGACTGGGCACGTCGTTATGGTTCTCGGCAACTCGTTCATTCGTGGGACGATAGTCAACAACGCGGCGCTGATCGAGGCGTTGGCCATGAGGGTTGGCTTCCGAGTCCAAGACCGACGAATCCGGGAAATACCCGCGCGGCGGCGCTACTTGCCGCCGCCGGGCGAGGGCATGAACGCTCTGGATACCCGCATGCGCATTGAAACGGTGCTAACCCTGCGGCCTAGAGCGAGGCGTCCACGTCGCGCCCAGTAGCGAACCTCTCTTGGGAGCCTCTTCCTCGCGGTGTCACCCCTCATCACCACACCTGATCCATCCGTGAGGTGCGATAGTCAGGAACCGGGAGGCATTCGTCGGGGGGCTCGGGGAGGAACAGGTAGCCGAGCGGCGTATGCGTAAGTTTGGCCAGCTTCTCCCGCTGCTTCAGCGTCAGCTGTCTCTCGCGTCGGACCCAGGCCGGGAGTTGTGGCATGCGCTCCACAACGTGCGTTATGTCGTAGCCGGCACGTTCGCAGGCCCAGCGAAACATCTCGGGGGCACTGGGACGCGGATCATACCCTTATCCTCGCGACACCATCCCGGCTGGACCGGACGTAGCGCGCACCGCAGTAGTCTAGCGCCTGGTTGGGGTGTCTCCCCTTCGTGCCCTCGCGGCCCAGGTACTTCATGCCTCAACCCTCCTGGCGATCGCGGCTTCGTATATGGCGAATGCCAGAGCGTCATGCAGAAGGGATTCGAGAAGGCGATTGCGAGTGCCATCTGCGGTAGCAAGACCGGTCTCCAGCCGGTCGCAGAGCGCCATGAGTTCATCGACCGTGGCGACGATGCGGCGTTGCTCGGAGAGGGGCGGAAGGGGAATCGGCAAGGCTCGAAGAATAGCCTGATTAATCTTAGACATGGTCTTCTGCGCCCCTGTTGTATTCTCCGAAAAGTAGCTCCTAGCCACCGGAGATACACAGAAAAGATGAACAAATCTTAAGTTAACTTCTGGAGAAAACCTCACTCGTATCATCAAGTCTGGATAAATGAACGCTCCCGGCGAACCACCGTACCCACGAGGGGCGCCCCTACGCCTCTTGGGCCGCCGCCAGATAACCGCTGGCGCGTTCCAGGTCCGCGGTGTTCTTGAGGAATCGCCGCCGCCTCTTTTCCCGGATCTCCACCAGCAGAAGCGGATAATTCCGGGCCAGCTCCGCCAGGGCGTCATCCAGCGGTGACCCGGGTTCGAGGGGGACCTGCGCTCGAATCTCTCGGGCCCGGTCGCGCAGTTCCACCAACCGGCTGTAGCCGGTATGGAAGAAGGACTGCAGGTAGTGGCGCCTGAGTCCGTCCCGAGCACGGTTCAGGTCTCCTTCGGCCCAGATCTCCAGTCCCAGGTTGATGCCGCTGAGCGCCTTGCGAATGGCCCGCTTCACCCGGGAGGTTCGGTTGGGAGGCGTCCGGTCGGCGGAGAGGATCTTGTTGCAGACGAAGAACAGCTCCTCCATCAGCGGTTCCAACTCGTGGGGCCGGGCGAAGGCGGCCAGGGCCTGGAACAGGAGAAGGGGACCCGACTTCATCCGGGCGACTGGCGCGGGCAGGGTGCCGACGGCTCGCAATTTGTCCCGTATTTTCTCTGGAAGCGGCGTTCCGTGAGGAAGATAGGTATACACGTCCAAGGCGTCGAAGTAGTCCTGGAATCCCATGACCTCGATCCGCCGTTTCCGATTCTGGTAGGCGCTCTCCTCCAGCTCGATGGAGGTCCGGTACCGGGATTCCTGGATCCAGAGGCTGGTCTCCTCCGGGCTCAACTCGTACAGCTTCAACAGCAGGCCGCGAGCGAGCCGGGATTCCTCCGGGTTCCTGGGCAGATGGACCAGAAAGGAGCGGTCCGGCGTTTCCATAAAGTCGCCTTTCGGAGCGAGTCCCGGATCGTCCTCGACGATCTCCTCGATCCTGATCCGGCGTTTGAACCAGAGTTCCAGAAGTTGACGGTCCGTGCCCCGGACGATCTTGGCGGCCACCGGGTTCTCGGCTTGGATGATCTGCCCCGCCCAGAAGAGAAACTTACCCGCGTTGGCCCGGTCCCGATTCCAGAGATCGAGATCCAGAACCCCCTGCCATTGCGTCTCGGTGATGTGGGGCAGCAGCGCGTGGACCTGGTGCTCGCCCAGCTCCTTGAGTCCGAAATAGAGCTGGGGCACGGACAGGCGCCGGATCCGGGAGCGGTTCTCCGCCGTCTCCAGCAGACCCGCCAAGTCCACCGGCGCGTAGCAGGCTCGGTAGATCAGCTCGGAAGGACGGTGGAGTCCCAGGGGAGCCAGTACAGATTCGGTTTCCTCTCGATCAGGCATGGGGGCCATTATACGGACCTAGGAGCCTGCGCCGCAGAAATTGATCTACTGCGAAAGCGGTAGGATCGGTCCATATTTCCCCGATTTCTCGGCGAATAGAACAACTATGCACCTCCAAAACGAGAAAATCCGGCCTCGATTCCCCACTTTCTCGCTACGATCATTTCTACCGCGCAGACTCCTAACACGGCCGGTTCCCGGTCTGCCGGGCCGCCAAGTTGTGGGCTTGGCGGACCGGTTCGGGAATTCGGTAACGGGGAGTGACGGCCAGGGTCCAATTCACGCAGGCTTCCAGGGGCAGCCCGTATCCCACCGAAACGAAGACGGGCCGGACCCGGGTGCGGGTGCGCAGGACCACACCCAGAGTTTCGGATCCGTCTCGCAGGGGACTGGCCGATCCCTTGGTCAGACCCGGCTCCTCGTACTCTCCGCAGAGGCGGGTTTTGCCCACGCCGATGGTGGGAATCCGGAGCCACAGGCCCAGGTGGCAGGCGATGCCGAATCGCCTGGGATGGGCCCGTCCATGGCCGTCCACCAGGATCATCTCCGGCGGCGCCGAGAGCTGGTCGAGGGCCTCCAGAATGGGGGGCAGCTCCCGAAAGCTCAGCAATCCCGGGACGTACGGAAATGGCGTGGGAGTAGTGGCCACCGCCGATTCCACAAGTTCCAGGGAGGGGAACGAAAGGACCGTCGCGGTCGCGACGGAAAGGCCGAGGGACCGGCTGTACCCCACGTCCACGCCGGCGATTCTTCCCGGGTCAGACAAGGGCAGATCGGTGTGGATGCGAGAGCGAAGCCGCTTCTGGAGTTGGACCGCCTGCTTCGGAGTGAGGTCCCAGGAGTGCAACGCCTTCATGAAACGGCCGATCGGTCGATTGCAGAGCCCTAACAGCCCGTGGCAAAAGTCGTCACGGCATTCGACCGGGTCTGCATCGTGCGCGGACTGCGTTGCTCCTCGGTCACATACTCCCGGTATGCTCCCTCCGAAGCGCCTTGTCCGGCGGGCGCAGCCCCGGTCTCGGTGCTGCGTGGGACTTTCACCACGGACTGCTAATCAGGGCCGGAGATTCGCGGGAAGTGCCAGTCCAGCGGCGTCCCGGGTTTCTCGATAGCGCTTCAAACGGGCGTGGATGTCCCGGTACCGCTCCCGAATCTGGGGAGTCATGGCCGAGCGTATGGAGCCCTCCAGGCGCGCCAGAATCTGCCCGCAGGCGTCGTCGTCGAAGGGCAACCGGCCTTCGACATCGACATAGACCGGGTTGGAGTGAGCTTCGGTTCCCGGATCTCCCTGGACCCTCACGGCCACCCAACCGCTCTCGGTGACCCGAAGCCTTTCGGCATGGTCCCAGACGCTTCGTCCCTCCGCGTCGAAATACCGGGAGACGACCCTTCCGTTCCACACGATCTCCAGGTACCGGACCGGATAGAGCGGGCTCCGGACCCGGACCTCCAACTCCAGACCGGCGGGCTGGTCGCCCGGGAAATGAAGCGATTCTCCCGGACCCTTCCCGTTGACCGAGACCAGAAGCATGGGACCGCTGGTGACGAAGCTGCGTCCCTGGACCACGCCCTCCATGAAACTGCGCGGCGTCGGTTCCGTCTCCGAGAAGACGTAGGTGAGGCTGTCCCCCAATTCCCGGCTGTAGGGGAAGTCGGAGGCGCCCACGATGGGCCAGCGGTACCCCAGGTTCAGGAAATCGTACCAGCCATCCAGTCTCAGGCCGCGGTAACCGCCCAACTGCAGCAGTTCCAGGAAGTCCGATTTGCCGGTGAGGCCCAGATAGTCGGCCTCCCGGCGGTAGTACCCGCCGTGATTGAGGCCCATGTAGCCGCCCAGTTCCCGGGCCTGATCGCCGATGACGGCCAGTGAAGGTCCCAGGTTGGCGTTCGCGGACCATCCCTGGGCCGGCACGTAATCATCGGCCAGAACGATGGTGACGTGTCCCATGGAGGAGTTGCGGTACTCCTGGCCCGACGACAGGAAATAATCTCCCCGCCTCACGTCGGACGCCGGTCCGAGACCATGGGCTTGGCGCCACGATTCGAACTCCCGGCCCAGGGCATACCCGCCCGTGTTCATGGACAGGCTGTAGGCATAGCGGATTCCCTTGGCGGAGGTGAGCACCAGCAGCCGATCGTCGTTGCTTCCGTCCCGCTCGAAATGGATGTGGGTGTCGCCCGAGTACCAGCCCAGCTCCGCCATGTCGATCCAGCGGGAAACGGCAATCGTGGCTTGGCGGACCTCTTGCTTCGCCAGTTGAAAGACGCGGCGGGTCCGTTGGTATTCGTACCCCTTGCCGGCCTCCACCACACACTGGCCGGGAGGGACCCGGACGCTGACGGAGCCATCGGTGAAGAAGTAGTCGTCGAGTTTCCGGAACCGCATGGGCCCCTGCCGCTCTCCGTTGGTACGGCGCAGCGAGTAGGGGAGATAAGGATCCTCTTGGGGCTCCTGGGTGCCTCCGTTGATGCTGACCGTGCCGCTGACCGGGCGTCCGGTCCGCCCGTCGACGATCCACAGCTGGAGCGTGGCGGCGTCGGGGCCGGGATCCGGCAGGGGAGGCGGAAGGGGATGATCCTCGCTGATCTGGGCCTTGCGGCGGGTCTGCATGGAGTGGACGAAGGTCAGAAACAGCAACCCGGCAAAGGGGAGAATCAGCCGCAGGCGTGTCCGGCCCGACCGGCTCATCTCGACGTCGCTCCTCTCGCCGCCGGACCCGCGGTGGATCGTTTTCTCTCAGCCTCCGCGATCCGGGCGACGGAGGGTAGAGCCAGGCCCTGGGAATCGCCGGAATCCCGGTAACGGGCCAGCCGGTCCCGCAGGGTTCGGACCTGCTCGGCCAGGGTCGCTTCGGGGATGGTGCGGATGGAGGAGTCCAGGCGGGCCAGAATCTGGCCGCAGGCGTCGTCATCGAAGGGGAGTTTTCCGTCCAGGTAGACGTAGACCGGATTGGAGTGGGCCTCGGTGCCGGCGTCGGAATAAGCTCGCACCGCCACCCAACCGCTGGAGGAGGCCTCGATCCGGCGGGTCAGCTCCCAGTAGGCTCGGCCTTCGGCTGCAAATTCCCGGGAGACGACGCGTCCGTTCCGGATCAGGTCCACGTAACGGACCGGATAAAGGGGACTGGAAACTCGGATCTCCACCTGCAGCTCCAATCCGGTCTTCCCTTCGGCCAGGATCGACTCGCCCGGCTGCTTCCCGTTGACGGTCACTCGAAGCATGGGGCCGGAGGTGGCGAAGCTCTCTCCCCGGACCAGTCCCTCGACGAATTCCCGGGGCGTAGGTGGACGGGAAGCTCGCACATAGGTCAGGCAGTCTCCCAACTCGCGCGTGTAGGGATAGTCGGAGGCGCCGACGATGGGCCAGCGGTAACCCAGATTCAGGAAATCGTACCATCCGTCCAGACCCAACCCGCGATAGCCTCCGAACTGGAGCAGCTCCAGGAAGTCCATCTTGCCGGCAAGAGCCAGGGAGTCCGCCTCCAGGCGCGTGTAGCCACCGTGATTGAGGCCGATCGCTCCCCCCAGCTTCCGGGCCTGATCGCCGATGACTCCCAGCGACGGCCCGCTGTCGGTGCTTCGAGTGTGACCGGCTCCCGGGACGTATTCCCTGCCCATGAGGATGGTGACGTGCCCCAGGGTCCGGGTTCGATACTCCTGGCCGGAGGTCAGGAAATAGGGGCCACGGTTGCGCACGGAGCCGTCGCCCAGACCGTGGGCCTGGTGCCACGACTCGAACGCCCTGCCCAGGGAGTAGCCCCGGGTGTTCATGGAAAGACTGAAAGCGTAGCGGATGTCCCGGGCCGAGGTCAGAGTCAGCAGGTCGTCGTCGTTGGTTCCGGTGCGTTCGAAGTGGATGTGGGTGTCGCCCGAGTACCAGCCCAGGGCCGCCATGTCGATCCAGCGGGAGAGGGAGACGGTGGCGTCCAGGACCTGCCCCTGATCCAGCTCGAAGGTGCGGTGCGAGGGGATGTATTCGTAGCCCTTGCGGACCTCCACCGTACACCGCCCGGGCGGGACCTTCAGGCTGAGAGTGCCGTCGGCGAAAAAGTAGTAGTTCAGCGGGCGGAACCGGATCGGTCCCTTGTGCCGATTGGCGGAAAGTCTCAGGGAGTGTTCCAGGTAGGCCCTTTCCCCCTCGACGGCTCCTCCGTTGACGCTCACGGTGGCGCTGACGGGAGCTTCCGAGCCGCGCTCGACGAGCTTCAGGTTCAGGGTTGCCGCGTCGGTTCCGACTTCCACCGCCGGAGGGGGCGACGGCGTCGGAACTTCCACCTGCCGGTGGCGGCGCAGTTGCATGGAATAGGCGAACGAGATCAGCAGGCCGCCCAGAAACAGGATCCGGATTCGTCTCACCGCCGGACGGATCGGACTCGACATGTCAGCTTCTCCAGGCATCACCGCCGGGCGTCAACCGATGGTTCCGCGAGAGATTCCCCCTTTCATTCAAACCGTCTCCCGGGCTTCCACGGCAGAGGAGGCCAGGGCGGCGCCGATTCCGGATCCGTCCTTGACCAGACGGCATTCTATCCGATCGGCGCGGGAACCGAGGACACTTCGGAACATCCGGCGCATGGCCTCGGGATAACCTGGAGCGTGCTCGAACAGGGAGCCGTCCACGGTCATCAGGTGGGGATCCGTCAGTCCCGGATCGACCCATTCCGCCGTGGCGATCATGGCCAGCGCACTGAGCTGGGCCGACCGTCTCAGTATCATGCGGGCCAGAGAGACCGCCTGTTGCCGCTGCCCCACGAGATTTTCCTCCACGCCCAGTCGTTCCAGAAAGCGGCGCGTCTCCGGCAGATCCCCCGAATCCGCGGCCAGGCGTGAGAGATCCTCCGCATCTACGGAATCCCGCTCCGCGAATCGTCCCGACGGGTGGGTCCCGGCCAGAAGCCGGCGCAGAAGCCCGCCCAAGTAACGGCCGGCCACCATCTTTTCGAACCGTTGCTGTCCCGGATTTCTGGACCGCGAGTCCAGGTCGCGGTCGACAAGCGTGAGGATCCGATCCTGGAGAGGGCCGAAATCGAAGTTGCCGCACTCGAAATTGATGGCCGTGGACCCCAGCCAGGCGGCCAGGTTGGTCCCGGTTCCCAGGATTCCTCCGGCGAGGGTCCGGCGGTCGCGGAAATACCCCAGGATCAGGGTTCCCACCGTGTCGTTCAGCAGGACGTTGACCTTCACTCCTTGCAGGCCGGCCTGCCGGCAGGCCCGGGCCAGTTCCGGCACCGGATCCCGTCCAATCAGGTCGGGCAGGTCCCACTCCTTGGTCCACTTCAGGAGCACGCCCCGGTCCGCCGACTCCATGCGCGTGGGGAAGGCGAAGGTGAACCCCACCCGGAGTCCGGAGGCGGCGATACCCTTCTCCTCCAACGTCTGGGCGATGCCGGCAGCGAGGAATCGAAAGAGGTCCCGGGAATGGGCTTTGCGGCCCGCCTTTCCGTATTTGAGCCTCGAGGGAATGGGAAAGATCCGGATTCGAGGGTGTCCGGCAAGAGTCTGATCCGGGTTGACCGAGAGCACGACGATCCGGAAGTTGGTGCCGCTCATGTCCAGACCCACATAGGTTCCCGGATGAAAACGGGCCGTTTTTGGAATGAAGGTCCGGATCATGGCCAGGGAACCGGAGCGGTCCGCCGCCAGTCCCAATTCCATCTGATGCTTGAATTCGTCGATGATGGAACGGGCCGTCGCCGGCGGGGACAGGTCCCAGTTCCGGGGTAGGGAACCGTCTTTTGCGGGGTAGGGAACCGAACTCACATTCCCACCGGGTTCTCGTCGGCAGAGGGACCGTAGATGGAGGGGACCGGGATGTCGTTGAGGCGCAGGTAGACCCCGAGTTGGGCGCGGTGGTGAATCAGATGATTCATGACGAAGGTCCGCAGGACCGCGACTTTGGGCATGCTGAAAACGGTGACCCCGTTTCGAAGGAGCGACCAGGGTCTGAAAAAGGCTTCGTCGCCGGCGTGGGCGATGGCGGCGCGTGCCTCACGGACGCGCTGGTCGAATTCGGCGAGGAGCTGATCCACACTGGTGGGAGCCGGAGGCTGCGGGAGCGGTTTTCCGCCGGGCGTGAGGTCCAACTCGTCGTCTTGGATCGTGATGATGGCCCAGTAGGGGATGTTGGCCAGGTGACTCGCCAGCCAGATCATGCTCCCGGACTTGGGGTGGGGTTTCCAGTCGAACCGGTCTTCCGGCACCCGCTCCAAGGTCCTGCGGGCGCCGTCGATCTCCTGATCGAACTCGGGCAACAAGGCTGCGCTGATGGACATCTTTCCTCTCCTCCGTGGTCCGGCGACACCGGGGACCTTGTCCGCCGAGCCGGTTCTCCGGCAGAATCTCTCAAAGAACGGAAAAGGGGTCAATCGGAAAACGTTCCATGACTGTGCAGAACACCCCGAATGTCACCCTTTCCGGTTATCCCTCGAACTCGTCAATTCACGTCAGGAAGGCTCCGTGGTCCGTATGCCGCCCGTAATAGTTGAGAATTCGCCGGCACTTTCAGTCAGACCCGGTTTCCCCTCAGGGAAAATGAGGGTCGCCTAGGCTGCCCATGGATGCCCCGCCTGCCGAGTTGGGACTCCGTCCGGAAGCTCTACTGGCTCCCCTGACCACGCTGGCCATTGGCGGAAGAGGCCGTTGGCTGCTGGAATTGCGCGACCCGGGACTACTGGACACCGCCTGGGGATGGGCCCGGCGCCAGGGTCTGCCGGTTCTCTTTCTGGGAGCGGGAAGCAACGTACTCTTCGCCGACGCCGGATACGAGGGGCTGGTCGTACGGAATCGTCTGCGGGGACGGGAACGTGCCGGGAACGAGGTCCGGGTTTCGGGAGGGGAGGACCTGGGGGAGACGATCCGCTGGGTCAACGGACTCGGTCTGGCCGGGATGGAGCGTCTCTACGGAATTCCGGGGACTTTGGCCGGAGCCGTGGTGGGCAACGCGGGTGCCTACGGGCAGGAGATCGGGAACCGGATTCGGGAGGTGTCTCTCTGGTCGCCGAAGGAGGGTGTTCGGACCCTCCCGGCATCGGACCTGGACTTCCGTTACCGCCATAGCCTCGTCAAGGAGCGGCGGGACTGGTTCATGCTCTCCTGCACCTTGGCTCTGGAGCCGGCTTCCGAGCCGCTGCAGCCGGTCTCGGACGAGATCCTGGCCACCCGCCTGGCCAAGTACCCGGCCGGGCTGAAATGCCCGGGAAGCTTCTTCAAGAACGTGATCGCGAAGGAGCTGGATCCGGAGGTTCTGAGCAGGATTCCCACGGATTTCATCTTTTACGGGAAGATTCCGGCCGGGAAGCTCCTGGACCAGGTGGGCGCGCGGGGGCGGCGGCTCGGAGGCGCCCTGATCGCGCCTCATCACGCCAACCTTTTCGTCAACGAAGAAGGCGCAGCCAGCCGTGATATGCTGGCTTTGGCCCGGAAATACTCGATCCGGGTCCGAGAGAGATTCGACATCGAGTTGGAACCCGAGATCCTGATCGTCAGTCCAAATCAATGGCTTTGACCGCGATAGACACCCACCGGGCACCGACACGCAAGTTTCTCATCGAGGGGGGATACACCCTCTACGGAGACTACCCGGTCCAGGGCAACAAGAATGCCGCCCTGCCGCTGATCTGCGCCGTCCTGCTGGCCCGTTCCCGCGTGGTTCTGAACCGGGTGCCCCGCATCGACGACGTGGAGAACCTTCTGCGGCTGGTCCGGGTCGTGGGCGTGGAGGCCGAATGGCAGGGAGAAGACCTCCATATGGACTCGAGCGGGTTGAAGCCGGAGCAGCTTCCCGCCGATCTGGTGGAAAAGCTCCGGGGCGCCATCCTGCTTCTGGGTCCCTTGGCCGCCGTTTTCGGCCGGGTCTCCTGCGTCAGTCCCGGCGGCTGCCCCATCGGCCGCCGGTCCTTCAACGTCCATTGGTCGGTCCTGGAAGCGGCCGGCTTCCGGGTCCGGGAAGAGAGTTCCTCCATCGACATCTTCAAGAGCCGGCAGGTGGAAGACCCGATGGTCTATCTGGAGGAGGCGTCGGTCACGGCTACGGAGAACGCCCTGCTTCTGTTCTCGGCCTTGGGCGGCGGGACCATCCGGAACCCGGCCCGCGAGCCCCACGTTCTGGCCCTGGTGGACTTCCTGCGGGCGTTGGGTTGCCGGATCGAGCTCCACCCCCTCTACTACCGGGTTCTCACTGGTGTGAATGAACAGAGGGAGGATATGGAGTTCGACGTGCCGCCGGACTACATCGATGCCGGCACTCTGGCCATCGCCACTGCCGTCACCCACGGATCGGTTCGCCTCCAAGGAGTGGGGCAGCAGGATCTGATGGGCGTCATCCCCGTCTTGGAGCGCTTCGGAATCGAGTTTCGGCCCTGTGAAGGCGGGTTGCAGGTCGAGGCCTCCAGAATGGTCAATCCCTCGCAGCTCACCGCCGGCCCGTGGCCACTGTTTCCCACCGACCTGGTGTCGCTGGTGATCGTGTTGGCGACTCAGGCCCAGGGTCTGTGCCTGGTTCACGACTGGATGTACGAGGCCCGCATGTTCTTCGTGGACAAGCTGGTTCGGATGGGAGCCCGGATCACCATGTGCGATCCCCACCGGGTTCTGGTGGAAGGCCCGCGCCGTCTCCGCGGCAAGCAGCTGGAGTCTCCCGACATTCGGGCCGGCATGGCGCTTCTGGTGGCCGGCCTGTGCGCCGAGGGCGACACCCGAATCGAGCACGCCGAAGTGGTGTTGCGGGGATACGAGAACGTGGTGGACAGGCTGCGCGGCGTAGGCGCCAAGATCCGAGGCGAGAGTTGACCGGTGTCCCGGATGCTCCTCCGAAAGGCTCTGGCAGCCCGTGGCAAAAGTCGTCACGGCATTCGACCGTCCCTGCATCGTGCGCGGACTGCGTTGCTATCGGCTCACATACTCCCGGCAGGCTCCCTCCGTTGCGCCTGGTCCGGCGGGCGCAGGACCGGTCTCGGTGCTCGCGGGACTTTCACCACGGACTGCTGAGGCTGACTACCGTGGCCGGATGCATCCTCCTGGCGAACTTCTGGCCACCCTGCAGCTATCTCATGCTGCCCCACTATCATGAGATTCGCCGGCGCGACGCCGTAGTTCGGGTCGATCCCGATCTCCAGTACTTCGGAGCCATCTGATGCCGGCCGACTCGAACCCTTTCCGCTGGAACCGGCTCTACTGGGCGGTGGCCGGATACACCCTGGTCCTGACTCTTCTCCTGTATCTCATCAGCTGAAAACCGAGAGTTCGTGGTAAACCTTGCTGCAGCCCCCGTCCCCCGCCCATCCCTGACCGACGGTGTTTCTTCTAGCTCACAGCCTCCGATTTTCCTCTCCCCACTCTTTTCTCTTTTCTCTTTCCTCTTTCCAAGTCCAACGCCGTGACAGGTCTCGACTGGTCGATCTTTTCCTTTTACGTGGTCCTGATCCTCCTGGTCGGTTTGTACCAGAGCCGCAAGAGCTCCGGCGTCGAAGGCTATTTCCTGGGGAACCGCAGCCTTTCCTGGGGTCTGATCGGCCTCTCCGTCATGGCCACCCAGGCCAGCGCCATCACCTTTATCGGGACCACCGGGCAGTCTTACGGCTACGGGATGAAGTTCATTCAGGTCTACTTGTCCCAGCCGCTGGTGATGGTGGTTCTCTGCGTTCTGTTCGTCCCGTTCTTCTATCGTCAGAGGGTCTACACGGCATACGAGTTCCTGGAGCAGCGCTTCGATGCCCGGACCCGTTCCCTGACCAGTTTCCTGTTCCTGGTTTCCCGGGGCCTGGCCGCGGGAATCGTCCTCTATGCTCCGGCGGTGGTGCTCTCCGTGCTGATGGGCTGGGACGAACGGGTCACGGTGCTGATCATCGGAGCCGTGACCATTCTCTACACCGCGGCGGGGGGAATTACGGCGGTCATCTGGACCGACATGCTGCAGATGTTGCTCATGTTCGGCGGGATCGGCGCGGCGCTCTGGACCCTCTTCGGCGAGCTGCCTCCCCAGGTCGGCGTCGGGGACGTCTTCTATATCGGAGGAATCGAGGAGATGTGGAAGAGTGTGGACCTCTCTCCGGATCCCCGGAAGACGTATACGCTCTGGTCCGGGCTCGTGGGGGGATTCTTTCTGGCCCTGGCCTACTTCGGATGCGACCAGAGCCAGGTCCAGCGCTACCTGACGGCCCGATCCCTGACCCAGAGCCGCCTCGCTCTCCTCTTCAACGCCTTCCTCAAGGTGCCCATGCAGTTCTTGATCCTGGCCATCGGGGTGCTGCTCTTCGTCTTCTACCACTTCGAGCAGCCGCCCCTGATCTTCAACCCGGCGGAGGAGGCGCAGGTGCGCCAGAGCGGCCAGGGTCCGGCCTACGAGGAGTTGGAAAAGGACTACCGGAAACTTCACTCGCTCCGGCGGCAGGCGACGCTGGACCTGGTCCAAACCCGCCAGGAGGGGGGTGACCTGGAGCCCGGCCGCTCCCGGATCCGGGAATACCATGATGAGATGGAGGCCCTGCGAGGCCGCTCCAAGGCGTTGGTCGAGACGGTCCAGGGACGTTCCTCCACCGACGTCAACTACGTCTTTCCTTCCTATCTGGTGCGCTACGTGCCGGCCGGGATCCTGGGCTTGATGATCGCCGTCATCTTTGCCGCCGCCATGTCTTCGTTGGACTCGGAGCTGACGGCGCTCTCCAGCGCCACGGTCATGGATTTCTACCGGCGCTACCTGGTTCGAGCGGCCTCTACCCGGCACTATCTCTGGGTGGCTCGTCTCAGCACCCTGGCCTGGGGGGTGTTGGCCACGGGGGTCGCGCTCTACGTGGGCCAGCAGGAGGCGTCACTCCTGGAGCTGGTCAACCAGGTCGGCTCCTACTTCTACGGCTCCCTGTTGGGAGTCTTTCTCCTGGCCTTCCTGGCCCCCTGGGCCACGGCACGGGGAGCGTTCTGGGGACTGATCCTGGGGATGCTCTCAGTGTGGGCGGTCAGCGAATTCACCTCGTTGTCGTTTCTCTACTACAACGTGGTGGGCTGCCTGAGCGTGATGGCGGCGGCTTTCGTCCTCAAGCGCAAATGAGCCTTCCCTGGTTCCGATCTCATCCCCGGCCGGACCCGCCCAGCAGGATCTGAAGGCTCTCCCCCCGGCTACTCTTGGAGTTCGAGGCCTGGCGCATGAGGTATTCGTTGGCCGGCAGATGAGAATAGACGTGGGGATTGAGCACCTGATACGCCTCGGCGTATGAGACGGAGGAGTGCAGGCCCATTCTTCCGTTGGTGACTTCGATGCATTTGCGGCCCAGATCTCCCGTGTAGTATTGGCTCGCCACGCAGTCCAGGGCGCGGGCCTTCTTTTCCACCACCGGGGTGATGTCCACCAAAACATTGGCGAATCGCCGGCCTTCGGCCGAGAGCTGGTTGGTGTGGCCGCACATGGTGATGAAGAAGATCTGCGCCGGAGTGACCGGGTCTCCGGCGTCCTGGACGTAATTGGAGGTCTTGACGAGGTCGCAGGCTCGGAGGGCCGCCACCGCCGTCTCCTGATGGGCGAAACCCAGCTCCTCGGTGGGGTTGTGGAGAATCAGGAGGTGGGGACGGACGTCGGCCAGCTCTTTGGCGATGGCTTCGATCAGTTCCCGGCTCTGGATCACGACATCGTCCTTCAGACGCAGGAATCGAACGTCGCGGACCCCGAGGATCTTCATCCCTCGGCGCGCCTCCTCCTCCTTTTCTCGAATGGCCTCTTCCAGATCGGAGACCTGATCGAGCCGGCCGCTCTTGATGAGTTCGTTGCGGCGCGTGTGGTGGGTGTCCACACCGTGGGTGCAGACCACCGTGGTGACCTGGTCGCCCCGCTGGGCATGGAGGCAGAGGGTTCCTCCGGCGTGGTCGATGGCGTCGGCAGGATGGCACATGACGGCCATGATCTTGAGGGATTCATCCATGCTTGTTCTCCTTGTTCTCCTTGACTCGCTCAAGAATATGAGCGTCGCGTCTCGTGACGCCGGATCGCCTGCCCGAAAGCTCCGGCCGGCATCAGCGCTTCGCCCCAGCCTTTCGAAGCAATTCGGCGATCCCGGAGTGGTCTTTCGCTTTGGCAACCCGCAATGCGGTCAGGCCGGCGGTTTTCGGATTTTTTCCCATCCGGCGTTTTCCCGGAATCTGGTAACTGACGTCGGCACCGGCCTCGATCAGCAGCCGGACGATCTCCTCCTGCCCCGAATTTACCGCAAGGATCAAAGCCGACACTCCGCCTGTTGATTTGCGTGCGGGAAACCCTTGCTCCGGAAAGGCGGCATTCACATCGACGCCAGCTTCGATCAGGAGCCGGACGATCGCCTCGTTACGCTCGCTGACCGCAAGCAGCAGGGCCGACAATCCGCTAATCGAATCGCTTTGGAAGTCCTGCTTGGGAAGGGGATAGTTCACGTCGGCGCCGGCCTCGATCAGCGCTTGGACGATCTCCTCATTCCCCTTCTTCACGGCTACGAGGAGGGCCGACGTTCCGGTCGCGTTCTTGCTGGGAAAACCCTGCTTGGGAAGGGCGTAGTTCAAGTCAGCGCCGGCGTCGATCAGCAATCGCACGATCTCCTCATTCCCACTACCCACGGCCAGGAGGAGAGCCGAGGTGCCGGTTTCGCTCTTTCTGGGGAATTTTTGCTCGGGAAGGACATGGTTCACGTCGGCTCCGGCCTCGATCAGCAGCCGAACGATCTCAGCATTCTCCTTGTTCACCGCCATGAGCAGGGCCGATATTCCGGTGGAGCTGTTACTCTGAAATCCTTGCTTGGGAAGGATATGGTTCACATCAGCGCCGGCATCGATCAGCAATCGAACGATCTCCGTATCTTCCTTGTCCACCGCGAGAAGAAGCGGTGATACTCTGGTTTTGCCGGGAATAATTTCGTTGACATTCTCACCCGCTTCAATGGCTCGTCTGACTCCGTCAGCGTCCTTGTACCTGATCGACGAGAGAAGATCCTGACCCTTCTGGTCGCTCGAAGCATCCGTCTGGCCGGCTCGCCGCGCTTCCCTGCGGGCTTTTCGTGCCTCCTCGCGGGCTTGCCGTGCTTCCCTGCGGGCTTGCCGTGCCTTCTCGCGTTCTTGCAGCCTTTCCTCGCGGGCTTGCCGTGCCGCCTCAGGGCCTGGCCGTACCGCTTCAGGGGCCTGCAGAGCTTTTGTTGTCTGAGCGCTCTGGGCCGTGTCGCCGGCGCTCTGCGCGACCCTGGTCAGCACCACTTTGTACCCTCGCGTTTCCGCGCCGTCCGGATCCGTGACCTCCACCGTGACCAGGTTCTCCCCTGCAGTGAGCCCCGACAGCGTTATGCTCAGGAACGTACCATGGCCGCTGGCGTTGCTGACCCGGGATCGGTTGCCGGTGGTCAATTCATCGCCACCGGCTGCCGTACCGGTGACACGAATCTCCACACCCGCGGCTGCGCGGGCTCTGACCGTCACCAGCGGTTGGGACACGTTGGCCGCATAGGAGGTCACCTGCGGTTCAAACGCCGGTGTCACAGTCAAGTCGCCTTCAGGCAACTTGCCGGCCAGGGCGTTGAACATGAATCCCGGTTTCGGCGCCCCCTCCGACAGTTGAAGGTCATCCAGATCCACGGGGGCTTTATCAGCAGTAGCAATCCTGGTTACCGTCACGGTGTAGCTGTGGGTCGAGGAGCCGCTGGAGTCCGAGACGGTCACCGTCATGACGTTCTCTCCCGCAGCAAGTTCGGACATAGTCGCGCTCATGAACGCGCCATGGTCGTTGGCGTTGCCGATACTGAATCGGTTGGCGACCCTCAATTCGTCGCCGCCGGGGGCCGTTCCGCTGACACTCATCTTCACCCCGGCGCCCGCCCGCGCCCTGATCGCCAGAAGCGGCTGAGACACGGTAACCGTGTAGGTATCCACGGCCGGTTTGAACGCCGGAGTCAGACTCAGCTTCCCTTCAGACAACTTGCCCGCCAGAGCCTGACCCATGAAACCGGCTTCCGGGGGCCCCTCCGAGAGTTGGAGATCATGCAGCGAAGCGTCAGTTTCTTCGCCCAGGATGGGCTGCCCCGCCACGAACACCAGAAGCATGGTGATCAAGAAGATTCTGCCGGCTTGCTTCATCGAATAATCTCCAAAATGTTCCGATCCTGAGGAATCTCGGTGGTGTCTTGAGAACAGCCTTCAGGATTAGCAGCCCGTGGCAAAAGTCGTCACGGCATTCGACCGTCCCTGCATCGTGCGCGGACTGCGTTGCTATCGGCTCACATACTCCCGGTATGCTCCCTCATCGCGCCTGGTCCGGCGGGCGCAGGACCGGTCTCGGTGCTCGCGGGACTTTCGCCACGGGCTGTTAGGAGTTTAGGAGATTCAAGGAGTGTTTCCCATTGCAAACTGCATTTCCGTAGCGAGTGTTTCAGTGAGGTCCGAAGCTGAGGACGGACAACCTGACATGCTGACGGCACCGGCCGGGAGGAGCGCGGAACGGGAGGGGAAGAAGTCGAATCACGCTGGTGGGCGGTTGCCACCGGATGTTCGTATCCATGGCCGGAGACGGGAGTCGAACAGCCGATGGACGGGGACCGCCGGGCTTTCGACCGTCGGGAACATGCGATATTATGGCGGCAATCTAAGGCCAGTGCTTCTGGAGGAAAGAATATGCGTCGCAGAACCTTTTTTGGCAGCGCCCTGACCGGTTTGTTTGCTCTCAGGAGCAAGGCTTGGGGCCGGAACCCGGTCCCGTCGGCGACCGGCGGGGACATCCCCAAGCGCGTCTTCGGCAAGACGGGAGAAAAGCTGACCATCGTTGGGCAGGCCGGAGGACGCTTTCCTCTGATCTCCTTCGAGGACGCCAAGGCGGTGACGCTTCGGGCCTACGAGCTCGGGATCAACTACTTCGACAACGCCCATACCTACTGGTCCGGACGTTCCGAAGAGGTGTACGGCGAGGTGCTGCCCGCCTTCCGCAAGGAGGTCTTCGTGACCACCAAGAGTGCCGATCGGACCCGGGACGGAGCCGCCAAGGAATTGGAGATCTCCCTGAAGCGGCTCAAGATGGACTACGTGGACCTGTGGCAGATCCACTCCGTCGGCCGGATGGAGGAGGTGGACCAGATCTTCGGTCCCGGCGGCGCCATCGAGGCCTTCGAGGAGGCCAAGCGGAGCGGCAAGACCCGGTTCATCGGCTTCACCGGGCATACGGATCCCCACGTCCACATGGAGATGCTGAAGCGCTACGACCAGTTCGACACCATCCTGATGCCCCTGAATCCCGCGGACCCCTCCTACCTGAGCTTCGAGCAGGTCGTGCTTCCCGAGGCCGTCCGCCAGGGACTGGGCATCCAGGGCATGAAGAGTCTGGCCAACGCCAAGCTGCTCCAATCCTTCAGCGTCGAACAGTGCCTCCAGTACGTCCTCAGCCTCCCCATCCATTGCCTGACCATGGGCGCCACCACACTGGGGCAGATCGAGGACGACGTCCGGATCGCCCAGCGCTTCGCCGCTCTGGAGGAACCGCAGATGGCAGCCCTCAGGGATCGCGCCCGCCGGCTGGCGGGGCCCGAGCTGGAGGACTGGAAGCGAGATCCGGAACGAGCCGGCCTGGACCGGGCCGGGGGTGAGGTCCACGGCTGACTCCCAGCGAGTGATCGAAACAGCCTCGACCCGGCGGCGAGAGCTGCTGGATCGTTACCTGCAGTCTCTTCCTTTCAAACCCTATCCTTTTCAGAGGGACGCTCTGGAGGCTTGGTACGCCTCGGAAGAGGACCTGCTGGTGACCGCGCCCACCGGCACCGGCAAGACCTTGATCGCCGAAGGGGCCCTCTTCGAGGCTCTCCACAGCGGCCGAACGGCCTACTACACCACTCCGCTCATCGCGCTGACCGAGCAGAAATTCCGGGAGATGCAGGCCGCCGCCGTACGCTGGGGATTCCCCGGCGACACCGTGGGGCTGGTGACCGGGAACCGGCAGGTCAACCCTGACGCGCCGGTACGGGTGGTGGTGGCCGAGATCCTCCTCAATCGCCTGCTGCGACCCGACAACTTCGATTTCGATCGCGTCGCCGTGGTGGTCAAGGACGAATTCCACACGTTCCGGGACCCGGAACGCGGCATCGTCTGGGAGTTGTCCCTTTCGCTGCTTCCCAAGCACGTGAGGCTGCTGCTGCTCTCGGCCACGGTGGGCCGTCCCGAGTCCTTCACGCGCTGGCTTCGGAACAGCCACGGCCGGCAAATGCAGCTGCTCCAGGGAAGGGAACGGCGGGTGCCGTTGACGTACCAGTGGGTCGGCGACCTGCTGCTGGAAGAGCTGCTGGTGGAACTGGTCCGGGGAGGGAAGAAGGGGCGAAGGAGCCCCTGTCTGGTGTTCTGTTTCAACCGCCGGGAGTGTTGGTCGATGGCGGTACGGCTCAAGGGCCGGCCCCTGGTGGACGGGAGCCGGAAGCGGACGCTGGCCGCCCGGGTACGGGACCTGGACCTGTCCGACGGAGCCGGACCCGTCCTGCGGCAACTCCTGCTGCGCGGCGTGGGGGTTCATCATGCCGGGATCCTCCCCAAGTACCGGCGCGTGGTGGAGGAGTTGTTCCAGCGCCGGCTTCTCCCCGTGGTCATCTGCACCGAGACCCTGTCGGCCGGGATCAATCTGCCGGCCAGGTCCGTGGTGCTGAAGAGCCTGGTCAAGGGCCCGCCCCGGCAGAAACGGGCGCTGGACGCCACCACCGCCCACCAGATCTTCGGCCGGGCCGGACGGCCCCAATGGGACCGGCGGGGCTTTGTCCTGGCCCTGGCGCCGGAGGAACAGGTGAAACTCCTGCGCCGCAAGCGGCGGTTGGAGTCGATCCCCGCCCGCACCCGCAAGTCCGCGTTTCGCCAGGCTCGCAAGTCCCTGGCCCGGAAGATGAGGTCCGGGAGGCAGAACCGGCCCGCTTGGGACCAGGCCCAGTTTCGCCGTCTGGTCGCCGCGCGGCCGGCGGCCCTGGCCAGCCGGGGCCCCCTGCCTTGGAGGTATCTGGCTTACCTGTTGAAACGTTCCCCCCGGGTCGGCGAGGTCCGAGCCATGGTCGGGAAGCGGTTGCTCAGCGCCCGAGCGGTGCAGTCGGCCCAGAGAGCCCTGAATGACATGCTGCTCACCCTCCGGCTGGGAGGTTATGTGACGTTGGACCCGGAGCCGCCTCCGGATCCGGAGGACCGCGGAGACTACCGGCCGGTGTTGGCCCAGGCCACGCCGCGGCTGGATCGGCTGCTGGCCTTTCGCGGCATCAATCCCCTCTACGGCGACTTCCTGAGGGATCTGCTCCCCCGGGCCAGCCGGAGCGAGCGAATTCAGGCCCTGGAGAGCGTGCTGGAGCTCTCGGGAGCCGTCGCCCGATCCGTTCCGGTACCGGACGCTCGAAGGTTGGACCCCGGACCGCTGGAGACGAACTGTCTCAATCCCGAGTTGGCGCGGCTGGGACCGGCCGGGGGGACGGAGACGAGGTTGCGGGAGGAACTCATGCAGGCGGGTCCGGGTCCGACTCTGGCCGCCAAGCTGCGGCTCGTCTTCAATGGGCGATTGCCCCAGGTCTCCCAGTTGAGGGTTCGGCCGGTCTGGGCCGCCGGGCACCTCCTGGATCTCGGCGGGAACTTCAACCGGTTCGTCCACAGCCGCGGTCTGGTCAAGCAGGAGGGGATTCTGTTTCGCCATATGCTCCGGTTGGCCCTGCTGTGCGGCGAGTTCGCCGCGCTCTCCAAGTGGGACACCGCCTGCAGCCGGGACCTGGAAGTGGTGGCTCTCGCCCTGCGCCGGAGTTGCCGCCGGATCGATCCCGACAGCACCGACCGGTTTCTGGAGAGGAGTATCCATGTTGCAAGTGGTGGGTGCTAATCGGTGTTTCCATCCCGTGTCGTTAGTACGTGATCTGTCCGGTCCAAAGGGCACAGGGTTAGGAGGAGCGTTCTTCCGCCGGAGGTGAGGCGGAGATCGAGCTGGATCCGCCGGGCGCCGTGCAGGGGGCGATGAGTGGACCGATAACTGGATCGAGGGACCTGAGATCGTCGACGTCAGTCCTCCGGGAGGTCCGGATACGCCCTGGGGAGCGTCGGGTCAAGCCTCCGGCTCCTCCGCTTCGCTGCGACCCTTCGGGTGACCCGGCGCTCCCCAGGGCGTGAAGAGCTTTCATGGCCGTAAGCAAGCTTCCGGCCAGACTTGACCGGAAGTTCGACAGACGGCCATCAGGGGGTCCACACGCTCCCTTTCCTCACGGGGTTTCTCCGTGGCCTCAGAAGGTCGCTCGGGGCGCTACGGGCAACCAGGTGCGGTCCTGCCGGACGAGGGTGTTGGCCAGGACGATAAGCTTGCGCATGACGGCGACGAGGGCCACCTTGCCGGGCTTGCCGCGCTCGCTCAGCCTCCGGTACACCTCGGCCAAGTCGGGGTTCCAACGCAGGGCGGCCACCGCCGGCATGTACAGGAGCCGTCGCGCCCGCGCCCGTCCGCCCCGGATGAAGGCCCGGCCCTGCCAAGCCCCCGACTCGCGCGGAACGGCGGCCAACCCGGCCAGACTGGCGGCGGCCTTGCCGCTGAGGGCGCCCAGCTCGGGCATCTCGGCCAGCAGACCGGCGGCGGTGGTGGCCGCGATCCCCGGGATGGAGGTGAGGATCTCCAACTTGCGGGCCCGCGCCTCGTCGGCCGCAATCAGCTGCTGCATTTTGCGGTCGATGGCGCGCAGGTGGCGCTCGAACATGTTGATCTGGATCTGGTTCTGCTGTTTGAGCAGGGGTTCGCGGAGCTGTCGGCGGCGGTTGAGCGCGGCCGTGCGCTGGCGCATCAGCGCGTCCCGGGACGTCTGCAGATCCTGGAGCCGGCGTTGCGTTTTGGACGGCACCTGGGTCCGGCGCGGCTCCAGCGTGGCGGCCAGCTGGGCCAGTTTCCGAGCGTCTACGGCGTCGGTCTTGGCGCGGCTCCCGGTCGCCTCGGCGAAGCGCCGCGCCTGCCAGGGGTTCACCTTCGCCAGCGGCAGCTTCGCTTTGGACAGCGCTTCCTCGAGGTCCCGGTGGTAGGGACCGGTGGCCTCGTACGCGACGCACTCGACCGGAGTTCCGATCCAATCAATCAGCGCCCGGAAGCCGGCCGGGTCATTGTCGAACTGGGCGGAATGGCCGTCGGCCAGCCGGTGCGCGTCCAGGTGCGCTTTCGAGATGTCGATGCCTACGGTATGCTGTTTCATCTTTCCTGTCTCCTGTGCTTGTCATTCGGGCCTTGATGCCCTCGTATCCATTCAGGACATCGGGAAAGACGGTGGCCGACCTCACTCCCATACGGTTCGTAACAGTCCGCGGCGGTACGGTCCAGCCACCGCCGTCCGGGTCGCTCATGAGCGACCCGGACGGCCCCATTTAAACAGACAAGCGGCGGTTTCCAACCGCCGAGCAGGAGCGGCGACTGTGCGCCAGGCTAACTGGCACAAGATAGGCGGTGAAAGTCCGCTGAAACGAAGGACTAACCATCCACGTTTCTCCGCGAGCCGTGCGTGGGCACCCGTGAGGGTGTCGGCGAAGCGTCGGTAGCGGTGCGTATGGGCAGGCTATTGAGCATCGA
Source organism: Acidobacteriota bacterium (assembly GCA_965263035.1). Taxonomy (GTDB): domain Bacteria; phylum Acidobacteriota; class UBA6911; order RPQK01; family JAJDTT01; genus JAJDTT01. Next base: position 6,115,373 of record OZ253580.1, on the reverse strand, counting down.
AAGCTCCCTGATCGGAAGTGCCGAGGCTGTAGTCGCGGTCGAAGGCAACACCGGCTGGACCGCCAGGGTGAGGGGCAGCCGGGCTCTGCGGTGTCAAAGAACCCATGCACGTACGTACATCTGGTGTCGGGACCTGGGAGGGCTTACTCTCTCCCCGGCGAGAGCCGGGGCCTTGTGGGAAAGGGGAAAGCCGTAACCCATGAGGGGAGAGAGGAAGCAATCGGATTCACCCATAGTAGTGATGAAGCGGGCGAACAAGGAGGGGGAACTCTCTGCGGAGTCGGTGGAGCGAAGGGGTGGAACCAAGGGGAATTCGGCTCACCAAAGTACGGACCGGACTCAGAGCCGGGCTACCGTGACACAGGCGGGGGTCGGATACGGCGGGCGTCGCGACCTGCCGTCATTACCTGAGGTAGGAGCCGTGTGCCTTAACGGGCACGCACGGATCTGCGCGGGGGGCGCTGGGCAACCGGCGTCCCTACCGCGACTCCAGTCGCCGAACTCCGGAGGAGCTTGAAGCGACAAGGCGACGGATGAAGAGGGAAACTGGTGCGAGGGGGAATATAAGCGAAGGATTTGGGCGACTAGGAGTCTGCGCGGTAGAAATGATCGTAGCGAGAAAGTGGGGAATCGAGGCCAGATTTTCTCGATTTGGAGGTGCATAGTTGTTCTATTCGCCGAGAAATCGAGGAAATATGGACCGATTCTACCGCTTTCGCAGTAGATTAATTTCTGCGGCGCAGGCTCCTAGAACGTCGCTCCTCCAAGGAGGCATGAGATGCCATCGATCCCGAGACGTGACCTGTTGGGTGTTCCGGCAGTATTGGCCGGCGGGACGCTGTTAGGGCTCGCCGCAGGCGAGGGCGAGACCCCTGCGGAGCAATCCGAGGGCAACCACCGACTCAAGGTCGTAGTCGTGGGAGCCCATCCGGACGACCCCGAAACCGGTTGCGGCGGGACCATCGCCCGTTACGCCGGCGCGGGACACCGGGTGACGGCCCTCTACCTGACCCGAGGCGAGCGGGGGATCCGGGGAAAGTCGCTGGAAGAGGCCGCCCGCATCCGCACTGCCGAGGCTCAGGCAGCGTGCCGGATTCTGGGAGCGCGTCCCCTCTTCGCCGGGCAGATCGACGGCGACACCGAGACCGGAAATCGGCGCTACGAGGATTTCCTGAAGATCATCCAGGGAGAAGACCCGGACCTTCTCTTCACGCACTGGCCCATCGACCGCCACCGCGATCACCGCGCGGCCGGCACGCTGGCTTTCGATGCCTGGCTGAAAATGGACCGGAAGTTCGACCTCTACTTCTACGAGGTCTACTCGGGGATCCAGAGCCAGACCTTTTCACCCACCCACTACGTGGATATTACGGCGACCGAGTCCCTGAAGAAGAAGGCTACCTATGCCCACGCCAGTCAGAACCCGGAGGGGATGTATCGGCGGCATGACCTGATGAACCGATTCCGCGGCGCCGAGTACCGGTGCGAGTTCGCGGAAGCCTTTGTGCGGCATGTCCAGGGTCCGGATCACGAGTTTCGGTTCTGAGCGGACGGAAATTTCCTCCATCAGCCTATTCAAACTCAGGCCACGCTGCGCGGCCATGGCCTTCAAGCGATCACGATGGGCATCAGGAAGCCGGACCGTCAACTTGGCCATTTCAGTCATCCTCCGTAAACCAAGCCCCCGGGTCGGCGACAAGAAAGTTGCCGCTCCAAGCCGCCGCCGCGGGAGCCGGATCTAGAAAACCACCTTCAACCCGAACTGGGCCGAGATGGGACCCGGGGTCTGGTCCAACTGCATGAAGTTGGGGTCGCCCAAGATGGCGTTTCGCGCCGCCAAGGGCGTGCTGTAGTAGTTGCCGGAATTGGTCAGGTTGAAGACCTCGAAGGTGAAACGAATCAAGGCGGCGTCACTGGCCGCCAAGGCAAACTCTCGGCTGAGGCGGAAATCCCAGCGAAAGAAGGCGCCGGTGGTGAACGGGTAGCGTTCGAGCAGGGCGCCGTCTTGCACCGGGCGGATCGGATTGAAATCGTTGGAGCATTGGAAGCTGTTTTCGAAGGCGGATCCCGGGGACCCGTCGGCCACGCCGGGATCTCCGCAACGGCCCGAATACGCCGGAAAAGGTCGGCCGCTGCGGGCGGACACCAGGGTGCTGAACTGGAGTTTCCCCGGCAGCTCGAAATAGCCGAAAAACGAGAACTGGTGGGTGATGTCCAGTTGACTGCGCCCCCAATCCAACTCCAGGAAGTTGAAGGGATCCGACGGTCCGAAGTAGGCATCGCTGGAGCGGTCGCTGGCGGCGTTGTCTCTGTTGTTGGAGAACGAGTAGTTCACCCCGAACTGGGTGCGATTTCGGAAATCCTTCTTCAACTGGACGATCAAGGCGTGATACTCGGCCTCTCCGAAGCTGGCGATGGCGTTGGCGTTGCCGACGTTCGGATCCAGGCGCGGGAGGTTGAATCCGCCCACCGTGCGGCCGTACTCGTCCAGAGTCACGCCGGACGGGTCCAGGTTGCGGTCCCAAGGCGTGGAGAAGAAACCGCCGGTCCGCAGATTGGCCGACCGGTTGAAGGTATAGGTGCCGGTGATGCTCAGGTCTCCTGCGATCTGCTGTTCGATTCCGACCTGGCCGTTGATCACACGGGCGCTCTGATAGTTGGGATCCACGTAGTCGATGGGAGGGGGGCCGATGAGGCTCTCGACCTCGGGAGTCGCCGTCGAAGGGAGCAGGCCGGGATAACTCAGGCCGAATCCGAGCAGGTCGGTACGGGAACCGAAGAAGGGGACGAAGACGACGGCGGAACGCAGTCCCGGTCCGGAAAGCATTGCGGCAACGAAGATGGTGGGAGTCGCGGCGTAGTAAATGCCGCCGCCGCCCCGGACGATGGTGCTGCGCCGGCCGCCCACGTCCCAGGCGAATCCGACGCGGGGCGCGAAGTTGTTGAAGTCGTCGGGTACATCGGAGGAGGCTGGAGCCACGTCGACTGAGACCCTGTTTCCATTGATGCGAGGCTTGCCGATCGGCAGCATCGCCTCGGGCAGGCCGAATCCGGACTTCGGGTTCCAGACTCCGTCCCATCGCAATCCCAGGTTCAGGTTGAAATCGGGATGCACCCGCCAGTTGTCCTGCACGTAAAACGACAGTTCGTGTTGCCAGAAATCCCGCAAGGTGCCGCTCTCCACCACACTGACACCGTTGATTCCTACCCGTTGGAGCAGGAAGGCCGGAGTGCGGGCCACAAAATCCTCCAGGCTGAAAAAAGTGTAGACGCCCCCGGCAAACCCGATGAAGGTCTGGTTGGACGCGTTGGAGTTCAGGTCGCCTCCCAGCTTGAGGTCATGTTTTCCGAAGGTGCGGCTGAAACTGTCGATGACCTGGTAGCGCTTGTGCTGGCTGTCGATGGGAAGAAAGAAGATCTGGCCGAAGTTGCCCGTGTCGGTGATGGCGGTCTCCGGTCCGGGAGCCCGTTCCCGGCGGGGCCGGACTTCCTGCGAGTAGGAGAATCGAAATTCGTTGACGCTCGCGTTCCCCAGCAATGACGTGATCGATTGAGCCGCGGCCCAGCCTTCGTTGACGAAGTTCTCGAAGTTGGATTCCACCCGGCCCAGCACGAAGGTCTGGCTGCCGGCGTAACCGGTAAAGTTGTCGGTCTCGTTGCGGGTGTAGTTCAGGCGGGTCGTCGCCAAGTGATTGTTGGTGAGGTTGTAGTCGAATTTGGATAGAACGGCGGTCAGGTCCTGCCGCTGGGAACTGCCGCGCTCCAGCTCGGCCAGAGTGGAGCCGCCGTAAAACGACGGGACCGGACAAGGGCAGGGCGGGACGGACACGTCGCGGGCGAAGACGGCGGTGAGGGGTCCCTTCTGCTGTTGGGCGTCCAGGGCCAGGAAAAAGAAGGCCTTGTCCCGGGCGATCGGTCCCCCGACCGTACCCCCGAATTGGTGCCGGGTATTCAAACCCGGCGCAATGGTGGTTTCCGGATCGGCCGGAACCGAGGTGTCCGCGATGAAGGTGTTGGACTGGAAGAACCAGTGGGCCGACCCGTGCCAATCGTTGGTGCCCGACTTGGTCACCACGTTGATCAAACCTCCGGTGGCGTGCCCGAACTCCGCCGAGAGTCCCGTGTCGCGAACCTGGAACTCCTGAATCGCATCCTGCGGCACGGTGAAGTTCTTGGTTTCCAACGAACCGAACCATTCGCCGAAGAACGAGTTCCGGTTGTCCACTCCATCGATGATCAGTCCCGTGTACTCTCCGGCCTGACCCTGGAGCCTGACGGGAGAGCGCAGCCCCGGAGTGGTGTCGGCCGTCGGCGACAGGTTGGCGAAATCCCGGAAGTCACGGCCACTGATGGGCAGGTTCTCCACGTATTCGTTGTTGATCGCGGTATTGACGCGGGTCTCGCTCTTGTCCATGCGGGCGGTTCCGCTCTGGACTGTGATTTCCTGACCGACCGCCTCGAGCTGGAGGGTGACGTCCTCGATCAACTCCTGCCCCACCGAGAGCACCACGCCTTCCACGATCGTCCTGGCGAAACCGGCCAGGGAGATTTCGATCACGTATTCTCCGGCCGGCAGGACATCGGCTCGAAACCGTCCCGCCTGGTTGCTGATCAGCACCCTCTCGCCGCCCGTCGAGGTGTTGATCACCGTCACGTCGGCTCCCGGGACCAAGGCGCCGGAGGGATCGAAGATGGTGCCGCTGATGGCGCCTTTTTCCAAGGACTGGCCTGGAAGGATTCCGGGACCGTGGGACAAGGCCACCGTTACAGCGGCCAATATGCATGCGAGCGATCGTCTTGTGAACCATAGGATGGACAAGGCTATTTGCAAGACCTGTATTCAACCAGCACCGACCGGCCCAGGATTTCGATAATGCGAATCCGCTTCTCCCCTCCGTATGCATCGGTCAGACGCAGTTCTTCTCCGAGCATGAAATTGACCGGTTGCGGGCTCCCTTGGTTGATGGCGATATTGGAAGCATAGAGATACGTGCGGTCGTGAGTATCGCGAATGGGGTTCAATCTGCCTTTGAGTCCCGGGAGGGTGCCAGTCGCCTCGGAGAAGATGACGCTTCCACCCTCGGGTAAGGAATCGAGTTCGATCGCCAGCGCTCCCCGGTTGGGCTCCCAGTATCGTTCCAGGTGAGCCGCGTACCCGGGAGCGGAGGCGAACACCGTCATAGGGAGATGAGTTGTGTACAGGTCTACGGTCGCCTCACCATCTTCGTTCGTACTCGCATGCTTCCAGGTATGGTTCGGGAAAAGAACCAACAGGTCGATGCCACTCAAGGGCTGGCCCTCAGACCACACGATGATGACGGCGCGGGCAGGACTCGGCTCTTGTGCTGCCGCAGGGATAGTGAGGCAGAGTTCCGAATCGTCGATCATTCGGAATTCCGGCAGTTTTCCGCAGAGTTCCCGAGTTTCACGCCGGATAATAGGAACCCCGTCTCCCCTGGTTTCCATGAAATACCGTCTGTTCTCCGAGCCTCGGACTCCTCCTACCGGCAGGCGCCCCAATACGGAAGTCAACGCTTCGTTGCGAGTCGCTTGGCGTGTGCCCATGTTCTCGATCGTCAGGTTGTTCGGGAGCGCGCCCGGCGACTGAATCTCTAAACGGTCTTCGAACATCGAAAGACGAATTTTGCTTCCACGCATCGAATAGTCGCGATGCGCCACGGCGTTGACGATTGCCTCGAACAGCGCCTTCTTGCTGTACTGGGGCAGGTCCACCCGCGCCGGATCCTTGCGCGCCGCAACCCGCATGTTCTTCACGGAGAAATCCACCGCATCTGCGATCTGGCGGTTCAGCGGACCGGTGATTTCCCGGGCATCGATTTGGGCGGACGCGCGGTCCTTTCCCTGGTAACGGGTCGCGGTGATGCAGGCGCTGGGAAGCCACTGCTCGGGATTGCGGGTGCACAACAACACGCCGGCGACCGTGGCGCGCCGAATCCCGTCGTCGTCTGCCAAGAGCGCCAACTTTTCGAGCGCGGACTCGGGATTCGCCGCGCCCTCTGCGGTCAACAGGGGTTTCCAAAGTGATTCGTCCAGAGTCTTGAATCCCGTGCCCTGGATAGACTGCTCATCGAACGAAAGGGAGCGCGCCTGTCCCCGCCGTTGCGCCAAGCGCAACCGCTCGTCACTCGTCATCTTTCGCTTCGACCCGCCGACGCGAATAAAACTCCCGCCGGGACTGTCATGTTGCGAATCCTCCCGCGGTATCTCGACCAGCAGCAAGCGCCCGCCAACCGAGAGTTGCCGGTGGTAGGTGCGGATGCGAACGGGTGGCTTGATGGAATCGGAACTCACCTCGACCAGAAAGGAGTCGAACTCGACCATCTGCGCGCGCGACAGATCCTGTACATCTCCATTGTCGGTTGCGCCACACATTAGAACGCCACCGTCGGCGTTGGCGAACGCCGCGATCTCATCTGCCAAATCATCGCGCCGTGGCTTCTTTGGGATATTCCCGGCAAACTCGATCTGTTTGAATTCCCAGCGGCTGTCCTCACCCAATTCCAACTGAAGCAAGATCTCTGCATCACTGTAAGTCATGCTTCTTTCCCAATCCCTAAGGCATGCGGACCGGCCTCGATGCCAGCGTTCCCCGAGCTGCCCAGGATGGCGGGTACGCGCCACAACTCGCGTAGCCGCTCGTGGCGTCTTTGCTTCTCGCCTTCACGGGTTGAAGAGCTTACAGCTTCTTGGGCTGGGCTCGTTCCACGCCCGATCTCTTCCCCGATCATCGCGCCGTTTCGCGGATATTTTCGAACCATGTCGCGGATCTTCAAACGGCTTGGGAACTGCCGGGACGGGCAGGCTTTGTCCAGGTGCACAGCCGGATCAGGGCCTCTGACCACTCCACTGATCAAACTTCCCAAGTAGTGTACCATGCGCCCTTTTTTGCCTGTATCCTGGAATGTCTCACCTCTTGCCAGGCAAGAGCGGCGGTTTCCGACCGCCGAGTTCCCAATGGCTAACGGGGAAATGGATGTCCCCTCGGGAAGGAAACGCATATTTATCGTATTCCCGGCGTTACAAGGGCGACGGCTCCCGTCCTTGTATCCTGTAATATGCTGACGACGGCGAACTGTCCATCCTCCGTGCTCCTGATAATGGCGTGTCCGACGAACTCGGATTGGGGACCCAGGGCGTCCGGGAACAATGGGGCCTCGTCCATATAGCGGGCCAGATGTTGTCCGGGTTCCAGAGTCAGGTCAACTTGCCCAACACGGCTCCCGTCCGCATCGTGCAGCGCGAGTTCCAGTTCAACAGGATCTTCCGGGTTGGGATTGAACAGAGCGATGCCGGTATTTTCTTGCGGAGACTTGCTGACAAAGACGGTGGCCTCGTCGGTCAGCTTCGCTGCCGGAACCGAGACCCGGTGTCCCAGCAGCTCGTAGACGACGGAACCTCGCAGCAGGGAATCCTCCGCCAACTCGGATTCGACGGTCAGAGGTCCCACCTTCAGCGGGCCCTCGCCGCTGGTACTCAGGTCGATCAGCCCGCGGGCCGGAACCGTATGGGTCTGACTGTCAACGACTTGACCCATGTCGTCGAGATACCGGACGATCACCGGATTGTCGGTCGTGGCCGCCAAGTTGAGCAGAATCAGGCGTGTCCGGTTCTGGAAACCTCCGTATTCACCGTCGACATATTGGGGGAAGATCAGAGTGGAAGAACCTGAGGGGCAGGGTTCCGGCTGGTCTTCCGAACAGTCGCGGACCTTCAACTCGGTAGACTCGCATCGGGCCAGAATGAGTTCCAGGGCATCGGCTTCCGCCTGGTCTATCGTCAAGTCGTACTTGAGGCGTACCTGGAGCACCCGGTCGGCGAACCAACACCGGTTTTCGCCGGGCAACCACTCGGCTGCGTCCCGATCCCCCTTGACGCTGTTCAGGTGCGGACTGGCGAGGGTCAAGTTGAGAGGATCCCTGGAAAATTCTTTTTTCGTCTCTGCATCGGCCGAACACAATCCGCTGTCGTGAGCCTCCGAAACAGCGACGATGTGCTCAACGGTGGTGTCCGTAGTGTCTTCGAAGCAGCGCCCGTAAATCTGTTCCATCACGGCGACGATCTCATCTTCCAGAGCCGGCGGAATGGGATAGTCGCCCCGGTCGTACTCAGAGCATCTCTCTTCCGGAGCGATCTGGAGACCTCTCCAGGTCCCGACCTGATCAGCCCGATCCGCTCCGGCGACCCACCAAGGCGTATTCGTCAACAGAAACACGAGCAACGATCGTTTCATTGTCCTCTCCCCTTTTTCTGCCCAGGCCTCTGAGAATATTCAGGACACGCCGCAGATCAAAGGGGACAGGAGCGTCGGTTTCCAACCGCTGAACTCCCAATGGAGAACGGGGGACAAGGATGTCCCCTTCTGTAACCGTATGCCTGAGTCCGGCCGGGACGCCGTAAGTGACGGCTACGGAAGGTCGTAGAATCTCAAGTCCACGTTCTTGCGCAGACGAGTGATGTAGATGATCTGTCCCGTGTGATAGGCGAAGTGCTCGACGACGTGGAGGACAGCCTGGAGCCCGGAAATGTCGTAAACCTGAATCCTTCGGGTCGTTGCCAGATCCTGTTCGGTCAAGGAATCCAGCACCTGGGTCGCCTCTTGGACGGTCGCCTCCAGCATTTCCAGCAATTGGTCCTTGGGAAGGGGGAGGCGCCGGGAGAATTCGGCTGGCCGCCGTCGCTGGTCCTCCTCGCCGCCCAGGCCCGAGACGATCCACTGCCTCACGTTTCCACACAGGTGCAGGACCAGATTGCCGATGCTGTTGGTGTTCTCGTGGGCCCGCCACCAGATATCCTCACGGGACAGCACTTCGAGACAGCGGCGGATCTTGGGCAGGTAATCGTCGTTCAGATGGTGGCGGGCCTGGGACAGGAAGCTTTGAGCGGTATCGGAAGACGTCATTTCGGCCTCCGCCTATTTGCGATGCCAGAAGTGGAGTATGTCCCATCGAGTGGGAGCGGTGCCTCTCGGTTCCCGATTCCGGATGCGTTTTGAAGAGGGGGACAAGAATGTCCCCCCTCCTACCCCTTCTCGAGTCAGGACAGAATCCCCTGGATCACGCTTCCGTGAACGTCGGTGAGCCGGAAATCGCGTCCGCCGAAGCGGTAGCTGAGCTCTTGGTGGTCGAGCCCCAGGAGGTGGAGGATGGTGGCGTGGAGATCATGGATGGTCTGGCGGTTCTCCACCACGCGGTAACCGTACTCGTCGGTGGCGCCGTAGATGAATCCCTTCTTGAGTCCGCCGCCGGCCAGCCACAGGCTGAAGCCGAAGGGGTTGTGGTCCCGGCCGTCCTTGCCCTGGACGAATGGCGTTCGTCCGAACTCGCCCGAGAAGATGACCAGGGTCTCGTCCAGGAGGCCCCGGGCCTTGAGGTCCTTGATCAGCGCCGCCACGGGCTGGTCCACTACCAAGGCGTTGGCGCTGTGCCCTTCGACCAGCTTCGTATGCTGGTCCCAGGGATTGGCATCTATGGCCTCGCCGCCGCCTCGGACCGTGGTGAGCTCGACGAAACGCACGCCGCGTTCCACCAGCCTTCGCGCCACCAGGCACTGGCGCGCATAGGCCGCCTTGGCCGGAACCGCGGAGTCGACACCGTACAGCTTGCGGGTGGCCGGGGTTTCTCCACTCAGGTCCACCAGCTCGGGCACCGAGCTCTGCATGCGGTAGGCGGTCTCGTAGTTCCGGATGGCGGCTTCCACCTGCGAGTGGCCGCCGGCAGCAGCCAGAAATCCCCGGTCCAGGTCGTCGATCACAGAAATCCTCTGTCGCTGGCGGAGGTCCGATTCCCGGGGACGGATGTTGCCGAGAGGCTCCTTACGTTCGGGATAGATGAACGAGCCTTGATGGACGGCCGACAGGAATCCGTTGCCGAATATGGTGACGCCCCCCAGCGGGATCCCGCCGCTGCCCAACACCACGAATCCGGGCAGGTTCCGGTTCTCGCTGCCCAGCCCGTAGCTGATCCAGGCGCCCATGCTGGGAAACCCGGCGAAGGGCGTCCCACAGTGAAAATAGAAGTTGGCCTGGGCGTGGGACATGAACTTGGCGGTCATGGAGCGGATCACCGTCAACTCGTCGGCGACGCTGCCGATGTGGGGAAAGAGATCGCTGACGGGGATTCCACTGCTTCCGTAGCGTTTGAACTTCCACGGACTGGGGAAGATGTTGCCGTCCAGGTTGAACATGGTTCGTTCGGTTTTGAACGGCATGGGTTCGCCCGCTTCCTTGTCCAGCCGGGGCTTGGGATCGAAGGAATCGATCTGGGACAGGCCTCCCGACAGATAGCAGAAGATGACGTTCTTGACCCGAGGCTGGTGATGTCCCCGCCGGGGGGACAAGGGATTCTCGGGAGGGGAGGGTGCCAGGCCCGCGTATGCGGGGTCGGCCATGAGGGCCGAGAGCGCCAGCATCCCGAATCCGGTGGATGTCCGCCGCAGCATTTCGCGCCGGGAGAAACCGGGTGGGAATGGCGGCGAGGTGTAGTGCGGCACAGGCGGCATCGAGATCCAGTCTACAGAGGAATTGTCCACTCGTCGATATCCAGTATATTTGCGTCAGCCAGGGCTGCATTGGGACGCCGGCTCCGCGGGCGTCTCCAACCGGAGGCAATTGGCATCTGAGGCCAAGGGACTTCGTTTTTACTCACCGCGTTCGGAAGGAAAAAGGTCTCTTGGACGCATATAAAGTAGAGACCATTGATTGCTACTCCAATTTCCTATTGTTTTCCGAGGAGTGAGACGTAAGTACCCATCCAGAAACGGACCCTAACTTTGTATCAGTATTAGTTTGAAACCAATCTGGTAGTGGCGGCTACGCATCATCACCTTCGATTTCGTGGATGATCGGTATCATCCGTACGGCTGTATCGACGAACCTTTCGACGCAAACATTCATCATTTTGCTTCCTACTCTCTCAGAATTAATATTGTGCATAGCTCCTACGAACCCAGTCAGCAATCGCTGTTCTCATAACACGATTTTTTGGCATTCGAAACCGAAAGTCTCCGTCCTTAGAGAAATATTCTGGTATCGAGTTCGGGTCGATCACCAAAAAACGATTGCAATTCAGATAATGCCCGATAGACCGATCCTTGACCACCCTGTCCGACACATCGATCACAGACGGGAAATCATGAACTGAATCTATCGATCCTTTCTCTAAAATTATCGCCAAGTGAGGCGAGACTGGATACCATGTTTCCAACAGATTCTTCCTTTTGTCTGGCATATCAAGTACTGGATCATCGCTAGTAACCATCGAAATCTTTGACCTGCCAAGAACCATGCGACAATCCTTCATATATTTTATGTAGAGCTCAGTCCTCATTCGATTAAAGTTAAATATGTCGCGCGGAAACTTCCTCTTGTAGAAAGACATGACCTCATCAATCCCAATCCCATCCTCTCTTATATAACGACGAATAACGGAATCACTGCGGATCATATCCAAGATCCCTCTATACAGGGATTGTGTCTTTTTTTCCCAAAGATGGGTTCGTTGAATTTGGATTAATATCCAAACTAAAATATTTTCCCTCTCTTGATAATTTCTCGGAATCTCTTCGTTTTCAACTATTTTAGAAATTATAGGTGCAATATGGCTTTCAACTACCTGTAGAAGATCATCAACAGTTTCATGTTTCCCTTTTTCTCGAAGTACTTTTTTCGGAGGAATCAGCTTGATTTTCTTCTCCTCTTTCACCCATAGACCAACGTATCCCTTTGGAGCCCACCTCTCCAGATAAAACCGAGGGACTATATGATTTCTGCGCTTCTTCATTAGCGGGATGGCCGGACTCGATTCCAGGTTGCCCCTACTGGAGATAGATGAAGCTCTTCAGGTTGAAGATAACGTGGGCAAGATCGGTCCAGACCGCGCGGTCCGTGAGGACCAGGTGCTCCCGGATCTTTCGCTGGTCGATGACCGTGTTGAGATACGCCTCGGCGCGGGAGGCCTCCTGGGCGGTGGGTGCCCGGCCCAGAGCCTTGAAGAACATGTGGCGGACGCGGGACGGGACGGTGTTGCCTTCACCGGCCGCGAGATGCTTGCCCCAGGACTCGGCCTGGTTCCAGACGAAGGGGCTGTTGAGCAGGGTCAGGGATTGGGCCGGGTCGTTGGTCTGATCCCGTTGCCCCCGGGTGCTGGCGGGTTTGGGTTGCCCGAAGGTCTCCAGGAAGGAGTTGTAGAAGTTTCGCCGAATCGCCTGGTAGATGCTGCGTCTTCCGGCCCCGTCCAGGGAGCCAGACGGCCCGAGTCCCGTACTCTTGTCCTTCTCGATCTGGTGTTGGACGGGAATGGAGGCTCCGTACAGCGCGGGGTCCAGGTTTCCGGAGACTCGCAGCATGGCGTCGCGGATCTCCTCGGCCTCCAGCCGTCTCAGGTTGGCATGTTGGTGGAGCCGGTTGGCGGGGTCCAATCGGAGCGCCATCGCGGATCCCTGGCTGTTCATGCGGTAGGTCTGAGATGTGGCCAGCCGGCGCACCATGCTCTTGATGGAGTAGCCCTCCTCCACGAACCGGTCGGCCAGATGATCCAGAAGCTCCGGATGCGTGGGCGGGTCGCCCAGCTTTCCGAAGTTGTCCGTGGTGCGCACCAAACCGTATCCGAACAGGTAGCGCCAGATGCGGTTGACCATCACCCGGGAGGTGAGGGGGTTGTCGGCCGAAGTGAGGTCCCGGGCCAAGTCCAGGCGGACCCGTCCCGGATCGGGGTAGGGAAGGCTCCCAAGGGCCGAAAGATAGCGCCTGGGGACCGGTTCGCCGTGCGCATCCTGGTCCCCGCGGACCAGGAAGGGATGATCCGGCGCCGCTTCGTCCAGGATGGAAGGTGCGCGCCGGGGAACCGGCACTTGGGAATCGACTTCCCGATATTGGCTCAGGAGGGAATCCAGGGAGGGGAGCCGGTCCAGGGACCGGGGCAGCAGGTCGGCGCGGACGAACGCGTCCAGATATGCGGCCTGGAGCTCGGATGCGCCGCCATCCCGCCAGGCTTCGATGGCTTCCACCAGGCGGCGGCCCAATCGCTCGGCCAGATCGGCGGGCGAGCGGGGTGGCAGGCCCCGGAGCAGATAGAGAAGCGGCGGGCGCGTCTCTCGCGGCGTCTCCTTGGTCTCGTGAAACAGGATCCGGCTGGCGCCGATGGCGGAACGGCCGTCGGTGCGCTTCTCCGCCTTGGTTCTGGTCTCGGTGGAGTCGTATCTGGTGAGTGTGACGTCGTCCCGGGTGGCCAACTCGATATAGGCGGAGAATCCTTTCCAATAGGCCACGTCCCATTGAACCCACTCCATCCGGTCCGTTTTGAGGTTGTGCCGCATGTGGTAGATGCCGCCTCGGGGGACGGCGTAGTTCTCCACGATCAACTGGGCGAAGCTGAAGTCGGATCCGAGGACGCTGAGGCTGATGAAATTGCTGTCGATGGTAAAGCGGGGCGACTGGATTACGCCGTTGTGCTTGCCGGACAGGAGATGGGTGTAGACACCCCCGGGATAAATTCCGCTGAGGATCCGTTTCCCTTCGGCAGCCACAGAGAACTCGCCGGGCGGAGACGGTTCGGGAGGAAGTCCGGTGCCGTGTCCGATCCACTCCGCGTAATCGGGGCCGGACAGATCCCAGCGGATCTGAAAGTGATCCCGGTTGAAGGCCCTGTCGGTGCGGATCCTGTTGTCCCATTCCTCCTTCAAGGTGCCCCATTCCTGACGGAACTCGGCACCCTCCTTGCCTGCCAGGCGAATCCACGCCGCCAGGGGACTGCCGGGTTCGCACAGCGCCTCCTCCAGCGCTCGAGTCAGCGCCTGTTCGGCGGCCGGGCTCTTGGTCCCGGCAACCTTGGTCTCGCCCGTTTCGATGGGAGCGGCCTCGGCTTCCGGAGCCGCCGGATCAGTGGCAGTGTCCGCTGACTCTTCAGGCTGGCAGGGAGAGTCGGGTGGGTTGCTGAAGGTTTCATGCGGTGCTTCCAATAGCATGGAGGCTAGCGCCGACGCTTCCTGGATCCAGATTTCAGCCAGCCGCCGGCGAAACTCCTCCTTCACCTCCGAGAGTTGACTCCGGCCCCAATCGAGGCGCTCCGGGTCGTCGATGGCCCGCTGGGTCGGCCGGGCTCCGTAGAGCACTCCGTACAGGGCGTAGTAGTCCTCTTGGCTGATGGCGTCGAACTTGTGGTCGTGGCAGCGCGCGCACGAGATGGTGAGCCCCTGAAATGCCTTGGAAACGACATCGACCTGGTTGTCGGTCCACTTGATTCGGTCTCCCAGGGGGTCCACCGGCTGGAACCCATGCTCCACCATGCGGAAGTGAGCCGTGGCCAGGAGGGACTCGTTGATCCCCAGGGCCGGATTCATCCTGGAGGAAGGAAGCAGGTCGCCCGCCAGATGTTCCCGGATCAGCTGGTCGTAGGGGATGTCGGCATTCAGAGCCCGAATCAGGTAGTCGCGGTAACGCCAGGCGTAAGGCGCCTTGGGGTCGCCCTGACTGCCGTGGGACTCGCTGTAGCGGATCAGGTCCATCCAGTGGCGGGCCCATTGCTCGCCGAAATGAGGCGAGTCCAGGAAGTCGTCCACCAGGTTTTCGTAGGCCCGTGGAGAGGAATCGGCGACGAAGGCCTGGACCTCTCCGGGGAGGGGTGGCAGTCCCCGCAGATCGTAGGAAAGGCGCCGGATCAGCGTGTACCGGTCCGCCGCCGGCGCCGGTTCCAACCCCTCCTGCTCCAGTTTGGCCAGAATGAACCGGTCCATAGGATGAAGCGGCCAATTGGTGTCGGCTACCGCAGGTGGCGGGACGGACCGGATCGGTTGCCAGGCCCAGTGGCTGCGCTTGCGAGCTTCCAGGTCGAAACCGCCGGCTGACGCCTGAGAGGCCTCCGCAAGATCGGTCCAAGGGGCTCCCATCTTCACCCATTCGATGAGCGACCGGATCTGGGCATCCGACAGGGCACCGGTGGGTGGCATCAACGCGGGCCGGCCCTGGATGCGGAGGATCAAGGGGCTCTCCTCCGGCTTGCCCGGAACGACCGCCGGTCCCGAGACGCCCCCCTTGATCAGGTCTTCGCGCCGGTCCAGGCGCAATCCGGCAAATGGCGTCGCCGTCTGGGCGCTGTGGCATTCATAGCAGCGATCGGCCAGCAGGGGGCGGATCTCTTTTTCGAAGAATTCCAGGGAGGCGGGATCCGTAGGCGAGGCCAGAGCAACGGTCAGGCATACGAAAAGCGCGGAACTCGCGCCCAAGCTCGCTGAAAGACTCTTCATGACTGAAGCCGGTTTCGAACCCGCGGGCTCTCCACCGCTGATCGGAAGTGTAGCGATGGTGGATGGCGAGAGGCAAGGAATCCAAGTGCTGCCGGTGTCTCGCGACGAATCGCATTGACGCCGGTTGCCGTCGCGCAGGCCTACCAGGACTTGCGGACCTGGATGGGTGCGTCCGAGTCTGACGGGTCGTGCACGATGGTGACGCTTGTCGATTCTGAGAGTTCGAGACGAGTTTCCAAGCTTTCTGCGTTCGGCGGGCGCAGAGAGAGAATGTATGTCTGGGGTGCCAGACCGTTGACGCGGAAATGACCGTCCGATGGGGAGACGTCCGCGGTCTTGGAATCGAAGGGGGAGGCGGGTACGTCGTGTTGGCGGCTGGCTGGGGACAGTCGAAGGGAGAATTCTCTTATCGGTTCATTATTTTGGTCCATGACATAACCGGTCAACGAAAATCCCGGCTGCAGGGTGACCGTGAGGAATTCGTCTGTCGGCGTCACTAAAACGGCTTCATAAGTAACGTAATCACGATGAGTCACTTGCATCCAGAGTCTTCCAGGGGGAACTTCTGGAATATTGAAAGTGCCGTCAGAGGGAGTAAAAACACCGATAAATGTTCTTCCTGTTCCCAGTTCGAAAACGGCATTTACGCCAGCTTTGGTAACGGGCCGACCCTCCGTGTCGACAACGACACCTTGGACTGCCGTCTGACGTTCCAGAACCAGATCGATTTCATATTCCTGACTGGATTCAACTATTAAGTCCTTCCTTCCTTGGCCAGGACTTGGTACGGCGTAGCCTTCTGCGTCCGCACTAATCGAATACGTACCCCAACGGACTCGGGGAAAGAAAAAGCGGCCCATCGGGTCCGTCGACGTGTCTCCAAGATAGTTCGAAACACGACTGTCTTGTTCACGTTCAATTAATCCGACACTTGCCCCGTGTATAGGATGTCCTTTCGCATCCCAGACGTGACCAGATATCGATGCCAATAGCGGTTCCGGCACGCGGCGCATCGTGATGACCACCTCGTCATCCTTGGGCAATGTCACAGGAACGCGAGAATCAAGTTCGTATTCAGGATGTGCGGCCTCAGCGAAGAAGGTTCCGGAAACAGGTGGTCTGGGCATCAGAAAACGGCCCGATTCGTCACTCTGCTCGCCGCAACAAGATTTGAACCGCCCGAACCGCCCTGGGGTCTCTTCTCGGAGCCGGACCTGCGCTCCAGCGATACCTCGAGAATGGCGGTCTACGACTCTGCCCCGAAGTTCCAACCGCGGTGTCATCAGGATGTTCTTTTGGAGGCTTCTCTCAGCAGGCGTAATGAGTATCCCGTCGGTGGAATGGGGGCGGAAGCTGTCCGCCTGGGCACGGAGCGTGTATCGCCCTGCGTCGCGGATGGTCATCCGAAAACTGCCGTCGTGACCGCTGACGGCTTCGGACCGCACGTCCTCGCTGCCAACCGGCGATAACTTGAGGCGTGCGCCTTGGATTGGAGCGCCATCCTGGCTGTTCGCGACGATGCCGGCAATGGTCGATTGCACTGCCCGTCGCTTCTCCGAGCCAATAGATTGCGGAGGCCTGCCTTGATTTGGAACGGATTCGTCCGGGACTGCCGATCTTGACCCTTGGAGCCTGACGTGCGCTCGTTCAGCGTTTCTATTGCGCACCGGGTCAGAATCCCGTGCTCCGTCGTCGCTGATCGTTTGGGGAGCGAGACTGACGGCATTTGAGGAATCGCCCCGAGGTTCAAGGAAAATGACCCACAGGCAGAAAATCAGAGCCAATATGCCGATCCCGATGAGAATGAACCGAGACTTGGTTCGCTTTCTCATGACGTCGACCATGTGGCGAGGCGAGGTTTCAGTAATTATCGCACGATGCGACTCAGACCGGGTGGTCGCTGGACGTCACCAGTGTTCGGAACTCTAATCGAATGGTTCGTTGGAAGCTCGCCGACTCTCGAATCAGGCCAGAATACCCTGGATCACGTGCCCGTGGACGTCGGTGAGACGGAAGTCTCGTCCGCCGAAACGGTAGCTGAGCGCCTGGTGATCGAGTCCCATGAGGTGGAGGATGGTGGCGTGGAGATCGTGGATGGTCTGCCGGTTCTCCACCACCCGGTAACCGTACTCGTCGGTGGCGCCGTAGATGAATCCCTTCTTGAGGCCGCCGCCGGCCAGCCAGAGGCTGAAGCCGAAGGGATTGTGGTCCCGGCCGTCCTCGCCTTGGATGAAAGGCGTCCGTCCGAACTCGCCCGAGAAGATGACCAGGGTCTCGTCCAGGAGACCCCGGGCCTTGAGATCCTTGATCAGGGCCGCCACCGGCTGGTCCACCGCCAGGGCGTTGGAGCCGTGCCCGTGAACCAGCTTGGTGTGCTGGTCCCACGGGTTGCTCATGCCCCCCTTGCCGTCGCCCCGGACCATGGTGAGCTCCACGAAACGCACTCCCCGTTCCACGAGCCGCCGGGCCACCAGGCACTGGCGTGCGTAGGCCGCCTTGGCCGGAACTGCCGAGTCGACACCGTACAACTTTCGAGTGGCCTGGCTTTCTCCCCTCAGATCCACCAACTCGGGCACCGAACTCTGCATCCGGTAGGCGGTCTCGTAGTTCCGGATGGCGGCCTCCACCTGGGAGTGCCTGCCGGCAGCCGCCAGAAATTCCCGGTCCAGGTCGTTGACGAAAGACATCGTCTGTCGCTGGCGGAGGTCCGATTCCCGGGGCCGGATGTTGCCGAGAGGCTCCTCGCGTCCGGGAAAGATGAAGGATCCCTGGTGGACGGCCGACAGGAATCCGTTGCCGAACATGTTGATGCCCCCCAGGGGGATCCCGCCGCTCCCCAGCACTACGAAACCGGGCAGGTTCCGGTTCTCGCTGCCCAGGCCGTAGCTGATCCAGGCGCCCATGCTGGGGAACCCCGAGAAGGGGGTCCCGCAGTGGAAATAGTAGTTGGCTTGGGCGTGGGCCATGAACTTGGCGGTCATGGAACGGATCACCGTCAACTCGTCGGCCACGCTTCCGATGTGGGGAAACAGGTCGCTGACGGGGATTCCGCTGCTCCCGTAACGCCGGAACTTCCAGGGACTGGGGAAGATGTTGCCGTCCAGGTTGAACATGGTCCGTTCGGTCCTGAACGGCATGGGCTCGCCCGCCTCCTTGTCCAGGCGGGGCTTGGGATCGAAGGAATCGATATGGGAGAGGCCCCCCGACAGATAGCAGAAGATGACGTTGCGGACCCGGGGCTTGTAATGGCTCGGTTTGGGCGCCAGCGGATTTTTGGGAGTAGAGGGAGCCCGACCGGCGTATGCCGGGTCGGCCAGGAGGGCCGACAGGGCCAGCATCCCGAACCCGGTGGAAGTGCGCCGGAGCATCTCCCGCCGGGAGAAGCCGGGATGGAACGGCGGCAACGGGTCGGGTGAGAGGCTCGACATGAAACTCCAGTTTACAAGGCAACCGCACATCCGTCGAGCTTCCCACGCATCTGGACTTTCCCCATCTTTCTGGAGGTTTAGGAGAACAGGGGAAGCAAGTTCGCTCGGGGTTCATGACGAGGTTTTCCAAATTCCGGCGGCACGGCCGAACAAGAGCTGCTTGATGCCATCTGCGATCAGGTAGAAACGGAACTTTCGTTTATACTTGCCGGCCGGTAAGAGACAGTAAGGGATAGGATGAATGGAAAACAGCCCCCAGTAGATCGGCGCGAGTTTGAGGCGAGGCTATCCGCTGTGTGTGGCGGCGGTGTGATTGTGCTGCCACGGAAGCAGCGTGATCGCCACATATTGTTTCGAGCAATTGCTCAAACACTTGAGAGCAAGAGTCCGTACTCGGAACGAGAATTGAATAGTTCGCTTAGAGAGTGGATTGGTTCAATCGGCCTGGATGCATCCTTAGACTGTGTGTCGTTTGATTGTGTGTCGTTACGACGCTACCTTGTCGAAAACGGATATCTGCTCCGTGATGAAGGAGGGAGACTGTATACAGTCCGCATCAATGGAAATGAAAGTGTATTGTTTGATTCAGGCATAGAAGCTCTCGACCCAGATTATTCATGGGACATGTTGATAAGGGCTTCCAACCCGGCGTTTTCGTGCGGTCGGAGCCCGGTTTCTCTTGAACCTCTGTCGATTCGACTGAATCGGCTCGAAAACAGGACGATTGAACCAGTCATTAACCGTTTTCCGGCCAGGGGGACCGTCACCCGCCAACAGGTTGACTTTCCGGTGAGAAATCCCCACCGTTTCGGTCCCTTCCACGGGCCCGATGCCTCCTCCGTCCACTATCCCGGCGCCCAGGACACCCGCGCCAGTCTCTGCCACAACTCCTTCCAGTCCGTCGCCCCTTGACTGATGACGAAAATCAATCGCCTCCCCTGACGTAGCGCCCGACTCGCCACTCGCAACACCCGCTCGCGAAAACGACGCAGACTCCAGCCCCGACGCGTCGCCTGCTCCATCAGCACCCGACCCAGGTGCAGGATCTCGTACCCCAGAAGATTCAGCAGGAACAAGACTTCGTTGTGGGGTCGAACCCCGGCCTCCGTCCTCGCTTCCGGCTTGGCTTCCGACTTCAGCGGTTGGCCCCGATAGTGCGTCTTGGGCCGGCTCGCGGAGGACAAGGCCGGATCGAGCACGTCCATCAACTCCCCCATGTGCCCTTCCGCCTTCCCCCGCTTTCGATACTGTGCCAGCAACTCCTGAGCCTGGTATCGTTTCCGGCTCAGGCTCGTCAGCAACCAGAAATGATCCGGATACAACTCCTCCGGTCGCTCCCGCACCACCAGCACCACCCGGCGCGCCCGATCCCAACTCTCCGCCTGATAGGTCAGCTCATGGAACCAGAGCCTCGGTGGTGCATCCGGGGATCGCCCCGCCGGTTGGGTCAAGTAGGGCTTCGCCATCCGGTTCAGGACCTCATTCTTGCGGATTCGAGCGATATAGGGCACGCTTCTCGACTCCAGCCCCTTCAGCAGCCCCGGCTCCGGGAACCCCGCATCCATCCGCACGATCATCGAGCCGCACAGACGCCCGCGACAGTGGTCCACCACCCGGAGCGTCAACTTCAGCGCCTTTTTCCCCAGGTAGCTGGCTCCCGGAAAAATCTCCCCGTCGATCAGGTCCCCCGTCTCGGCACAACTCGCCACCAACCCGTGGTACATCCGCTGGCGATAGTATCCGTTCCATTCGCTTCCCGGGGGATGCCCATGGACCTCGACCGGGAGACCGTCCACGTCCAGGACCATCGTCTTTTTCCGTCTCTTCTTCCGTGGGGTCTTTTCCCTCCGTTTTCGCCGCCGGCCTTCGATCATCTCGATCCGACGGCACGCCAGCTCCGTCACCGCCTGGTGCAGGACCGGAAGGTTCTCCTCCCGGCTGAGCGTGTCCAGCAGTCGGGACAAGGTCGGCTGCGACGCCAGCCCCTGGCCCTCCTCCAAGGCCGCCGTGCCCCGACGGGTCCGGCTCGCCACCCGCAAGCTCGGATCCTGACGCAGGCGGTCGGCGTCGGACTGGTCGCGCCAGCCCTGACCCAGCAGCAGGAGTCGAGTCCGCAGCAGATCCGACAGCGGATAGCGGATCGAACTCGGGTGTCGCGGATCGTGCAACCGCCCGGTCAACCAGTCGATGAGGCCGCTACGATCCATCATCTCCCGTTGCACCAGGGCTCCCGTGTCCGCACTGAGCAACTCGGGGCGGGTCTCGAGGCGGAGGGATCGGTTGAATGAGGGCCGGATCTGCGGTATCGTCTCAGGCATGGCGTGCTCCGTTTATTGTGGTTGTTTTTGTAACACCATAACTATACCACAAATGACGGGCACGCCGCCTCTTTATGCCGCCCTTGGAGGGGACGAAAACCGTGGAATTTCTTGGCTTTCGGCCCCCCTTGAATCCTGAGTTTAAACCGACGTTGAAAACAAAGATAGCGTTTCACCCAGGTCGGGTCTCAGCCGTTTTCTGTGGGTATCCGGTAACCCTCTGATCCGACTCGACATGACGGGCACGCTTGCTCATTTTATGTTTGCGTGGTGAATAATCTGGGCTTGAACCTCTGTCGATTCGACTGAATCGGCTCGAAAACAGGACGATTGAACCAGTCATTAACCGTTTTCCGGCCAGGGGGACCGTCACCCGCCAACAGGTTGACTTTCCGGTGAGAAATCCCCACCGTTTCGGTCCCTTCCACGGGCCCGATGCCTCCTCCGTCCACTATCCCGGCGCCCAGGACACCCGCGCCAGTCTCTGCCACAACTCCTTCCAGTCCGTCGCCCCTTGACTGATGACGAAAATCAATCGCCTCCCCTGACGTAGCGCCCGACTCGCCACTCGCAACACCCGCTCGCGAAAACGACGCAGACTCCAGCCCCGACGCGTCGCCTGCTCCATCAGCACCCGACCCAGGTGCAGGATCTCGTACCCCAGAAGATTCAGCAGGAACAAGACTTCGTTGTGGGGTCGAACCCCGGCCTCCGTCCTCGCTTCCGGCTTGGCTTCCGACTTCAGCGGTTGGCCCCGATAGTGCGTCTTGGGCCGGCTCGCGGAGGACAAGGCCGGATCGAGCACGTCCATCAACTCCCCCATGTGCCCTTCCGCCTTCCCCCGCTTTCGATACTGTGCCAGCAACTCCTGAGCCTGGTATCGTTTCCGGCTCAGGCTCGTCAGCAACCAGAAATGATCCGGATACAACTCCTCCGGTCGCTCCCGCACCACCAGCACCACCCGGCGCGCCCGATCCCAACTCTCCGCCTGATAGGTCAGCTCATGGAACCAGAGCCTCGGTGGTGCATCCGGGGATCGCCCCGCCGGTTGGGTCAAGTAGGGCTTCGCCATCCGGTTCAGGACCTCATTCTTGCGGATTCGAGCGATATAGGGCACGCTTCTCGACTCCAGCCCCTTCAGCAGCCCCGGCTCCGGGAACCCCGCATCCATCCGCACGATCATCGAGCCGCACAGACGCCCGCGACAGTGGTCCACCACCCGGAGCGTCAACTTCAGCGCCTTTTTCCCCAGGTAGCTGGCTCCCGGAAAAATCTCCCCGTCGATCAGGTCCCCCGTCTCGGCACAACTCGCCACCAACCCGTGGTACATCCGCTGGCGATAGTATCCGTTCCATTCGCTTCCCGGGGGATGCCCATGGACCTCGACCGGGAGACCGTCCACGTCCAGGACCATCGTCTTTTTCCGTCTCTTCTTCCGTGGGGTCTTTTCCCTCCGTTTTCGCCGCCGGCCTTCGATCATCTCGATCCGACGGCACGCCAGCTCCGTCACCGCCTGGTGCAGGACCGGAAGGTTCTCCTCCCGGCTGAGCGTGTCCAGCAGTCGGGACAAGGTCGGCTGCGACGCCAGCCCCTGGCCCTCCTCCAAGGCCGCCGTGCCCCGACGGGTCCGGCTCGCCACCCGCAAGCTCGGATCCTGACGCAGGCGGTCGGCGTCGGACTGGTCGCGCCAGCCCTGACCCAGCAGCAGGAGTCGAGTCCGCAGCAGATCCGACAGCGGATAGCGGATCGAACTCGGGTGTCGCGGATCGTGCAACCGCCCGGTCAACCAGTCGATGAGGCCGCTACGATCCATCATCTCCCGTTGCACCAGGGCTCCCGTGTCCGCACTGAGCAACTCGGGGCGGGTCTCGAGGCGGAGGGATCGGTTGAATGAGGGCCGGATCTGCGGTATCGTCTCAGGCATGGCGTGCTCCGTTTATTGTGGTTGTTTTTGTAACACCATAACTATACCACAAATGACGGGCACGCCGCCTCTTTATGCCGCCCTTGGAGGGGACGAAAACCGTGGAATTTCTTGGCTTTCGGCCCCCCTTGAATCCTGAGTTTAAACCGACGTTGAAAACAAAGATAGCGTTTCACCCAGGTCGGGTCTCAGCCGTTTTCTGTGGGTATCCGGTAACCCTCTGATCCGACTCGACATGACGGGCACGCTTGCTCATTTTATGTTTGCGTGGTGAATAATCTGGGCTTGAACCTCTGTCGATTCGACTGAATCGGCTCGAAAACAGGACGATTGAACCAGTCATTAACCGTTTTCCGGCCAGGGGGACCGTCACCCGCCAACAGGTTGACTTTCCGGTGAGAAATCCCCACCGTTTCGGTCCCTTCCACGGGCCCGATGCCTCCTCCGTCCACTATCCCGGCGCCCAGGACACCCGCGCCAGTCTCTGCCACAACTCCTTCCAGTCCGTCGCCCCTTGACTGATGACGAAAATCAATCGCCTCCCCTGACGTAGCGCCCGACTCGCCACTCGCAACACCCGCTCGCGAAAACGACGCAGACTCCAGCCCCGACGCGTCGCCTGCTCCATCAGCACCCGACCCAGGTGCAGGATCTCGTACCCCAGAAGATTCAGCAGGAACAAGACTTCGTTGTGGGGTCGAACCCCGGCCTCCGTCCTCGCTTCCGGCTTGGCTTCCGACTTCAGCGGTTGGCCCCGATAGTGCGTCTTGGGCCGGCTCGCGGAGGACAAGGCCGGATCGAGCACGTCCATCAACTCCCCCATGTGCCCTTCCGCCTTCCCCCGCTTTCGATACTGTGCCAGCAACTCCTGAGCCTGGTATCGTTTCCGGCTCAGGCTCGTCAGCAACCAGAAATGATCCGGATACAACTCCTCCGGTCGCTCCCGCACCACCAGCACCACCCGGCGCGCCCGATCCCAACTCTCCGCCTGATAGGTCAGCTCATGGAACCAGAGCCTCGGTGGTGCATCCGGGGATCGCCCCGCCGGTTGGGTCAAGTAGGGCTTCGCCATCCGGTTCAGGACCTCATTCTTGCGGATTCGAGCGATATAGGGCACGCTTCTCGACTCCAGCCCCTTCAGCAGCCCCGGCTCCGGGAACCCCGCATCCATCCGCACGATCATCGAGCCGCACAGACGCCCGCGACAGTGGTCCACCACCCGGAGCGTCAACTTCAGCGCCTTTTTCCCCAGGTAGCTGGCTCCCGGAAAAATCTCCCCGTCGATCAGGTCCCCCGTCTCGGCACAACTCGCCACCAACCCGTGGTACATCCGCTGGCGATAGTATCCGTTCCATTCGCTTCCCGGGGGATGCCCATGGACCTCGACCGGGAGACCGTCCACGTCCAGGACCATCGTCTTTTTCCGTCTCTTCTTCCGTGGGGTCTTTTCCCTCCGTTTTCGCCGCCGGCCTTCGATCATCTCGATCCGACGGCACGCCAGCTCCGTCACCGCCTGGTGCAGGACCGGAAGGTTCTCCTCCCGGCTGAGCGTGTCCAGCAGTCGGGACAAGGTCGGCTGCGACGCCAGCCCCTGGCCCTCCTCCAAGGCCGCCGTGCCCCGACGGGTCCGGCTCGCCACCCGCAAGCTCGGATCCTGACGCAGGCGGTCGGCGTCGGACTGGTCGCGCCAGCCCTGACCCAGCAGCAGGAGTCGAGTCCGCAGCAGATCCGACAGCGGATAGCGGATCGAACTCGGGTGTCGCGGATCGTGCAACCGCCCGGTCAACCAGTCGATGAGGCCGCTACGATCCATCATCTCCCGTTGCACCAGGGCTCCCGTGTCCGCACTGAGCAACTCGGGGCGGGTCTCGAGGCGGAGGGATCGGTTGAATGAGGGCCGGATCTGCGGTATCGTCTCAGGCATGGCGTGCTCCGTTTATTGTGGTTGTTTCTTAGCACTATAATCATACCACAAATGACGGGCACGCCGCCTCTTTATGCCGCCCTTGGAGGGGACGAAAACCGTGGAATTTCTTGGCTTTCGGCCCCCCTTGAATCCTGAGTTTAAACCGACGTTGAAAACAAAGATAGCGTTTCACCCAGGTCGGGTCTCAGCCGTTTTCTGTGGGTATCCGGTAACCCTCTGATCCGACTCGACATGACGGGCACGCTTGCTCATTTTATGTTTGCGTGGTGAATAATCTGGGCTCGACGTTGTTAACTTTATACGATCATACAAGGCACATGCTATTGCTCGAAAGCGTCGATGGCTAGGCCTATAGAACGTAGCGGATTCTTCTTCTCAAACTGCAATTAGAAGCCCCTTGTCGGTGTATTTCGGCAGGATCTGGAATAAGAAACGACAGTCTATTTGTCAGATCGTTTTACTCTCCTGTTATCAATCGCTTTCGTAGATTGCTCCCCGATTCTTGGGCATACTCCTGTCCCACGCATGTCCGGACGCGGCTCGTGCGGAACGCTGCGGTCCTCTCCCGCGGATGACGCCGGTCGTACGCCGGCTATTGCAGGTAGATGAAGCTCTTCAGATTGAAGAGGGCGTGGGCGAGGTCGGTCCAGACCCGGTGGTCGGTGAGGACCAGATGCTCCCGAGTCTTCCGCTGGCGTATGACGGTGGCGAGGAACGCCTCGGCGCGGGACGCTTCGTGGGCGGAGGGCTCCCGGCCCAGAGCCTTGAGGAACATGTGCCGGATACGGGAGGAGACGGTGTTGCCCTCCCCGGCCGCCAGATGCTTGCCCCACGCTTCGGCCTGATGCCAGACGAAGGGGCTGTTGAGCAGGGTCAGGGATTGGGCCGGGACG
Source organism: Acidobacteriota bacterium (assembly GCA_965263035.1). GTDB lineage: Bacteria > Acidobacteriota > UBA6911 > RPQK01 > JAJDTT01 > JAJDTT01. Next base: position 6,089,625 of record OZ253580.1, on the reverse strand, counting down.
TTGGTCAGGTCTCGTTGTCCCCGGGTGCTGGCGGGCTTGGGCAGACCGAAGGCCTCCAAAAAAGGGTTGTAGGGATTTCGCCGAATCTCCTGGTAGACGCTGCGCCTCCCGGCTCCGTCCAGGGGGCCGGGCGGGGTGATCCCTTTGCTCTTGCCTTTTCTGATTTGGTGATAGACGGGGATGGAGCGGCCGTAGAGGGTCGGGTCCAGGCTGCCGGAGACGCGCAACATGGCGTCGCGGATCTCTTCGGCTTCGAGCCGTCTCAGGTTGGCATGCTGGAGGAGACGGTTGGCGGGGTCCACCCGGAACGCCTCGGCGGAGGCCCGGCTGCTCATGCGGTAAGTCTGGGACGTGGCCAGCCGGCGCACCATGCTCTTGATGGAGTAGCCCTCCTCAATGAAGCGGGCGGCCAGATGATCCAGCAGCTTCGGGTGCGTCGGCGCGTCGCCCAGCTTGCCGAAGTTGTCGGTGGTGCGGACGATGCCGTATCCGAACAGGTACCGCCAGATGCGGTTGACCATCACCCGGGCGGTAAGGGGATTGTCGGGTGAGGCGAGGTCGTGGGCGAGCCCCAGCCGAACCCGTCCGGGATCGGAGTAGGGAGCGCTGCCCAGGGCAGCGAGATAGCGTCTGGGCACCGGTTCCCCGCGGGCATCCTGGTCGCCGCGCACCAGAAATGGATGATCCGGAGCCGCTTCGTCCAGGACGGAAGGAGCCCGCCGCGGAACCGGCACTTGGGCCTCCACTTCCCGGTATTGAGTCAGGAGCGGGTTTAGGGAGGGGAGCCGATCCAGGGAACGGGGCAGCAGGTCGGACCGGACGAACGCGTCCAGATACGCGGCTTGGAGCTCGGACGCGCTGCCGTTTCGCCACGCTTCGATGGCCTCCACCAAGCGGCGGACCGTTCGACGCGCCAGATCGTCGGCCGACCGCGGCGCATTTCCCCGCAGCAGATAAAGAATCGGGGCGCGGCTCTCTCTGGGGGTTTCCTTCGTTTCGTGAAACAGGATCCGGCTGGCGCCGATGGCGGAACGTCCATCCGTGCGCTGCTCCGGCTGGGTCTCGACCCTCGCGGCGTCGTCCCGAGTGGCCAGCTCGATATAGGCGGAAAAACCCTTCCAGTATTCGACGTCCCACTGAACCCACTCCATCCGGTCCGATTCGGGGATGTGCTGCATGTGATAGATGCCACCCCGGGGAACGGCGTAGTTCTCCACGATCAGTTGGGCGAAACCGAAGTCGGAGCCCAGCACGCGCAGACTGATGAAATTGCTGTCGATGGTGAATCGGGGCGACTGGACCACGCCGTTGTGCTTGTTGGACAGGAGGTGGGTGTAGACCCCTCCGGGATAGATGCCGTTGAGAATCCGTTTCCCGTCGGCGTTCACGGCGAAATCGCCGGGAGGGGACGGTTCCGGGGGAAGACCCGCGCCGTGACCGATCCACTCCAGGTAGTCGGGCCCGGCCAGATCCCAGCGGACCTGGAAGTGGTCCCGGTTGAAAGATTTGTCGTTGCGGGTCCTGGTATCCCATTCCTGATTCAAGGCGGTCCATTCCGGGAGAAACTCGTCACCCGGCCGGCCCGCCAGGCGAACCCAGGCCGCCAGGGGACTGGCGGGATTGCATCGCGCCTCCTGCAGCGCACCTGCCAGCGCCTGCTCGGCGGCTGACGCCGTTGTGTTGGCGGCTTTAGGCTCAGCGGTTTCGGCAGGGGCTCCCGTGGCGTCAGCAGCAGCCGGTTCACCGGCCTTGGCCCGAGACTCTTCCGACTCACACGGGGTGTCCGGCGGGTCGGCGAAGTCTTCGTACGGTGTCTCCGCCAACCGCGAACCGAAGGCGGACGCCTCCCGGATCCAGCTCTTGGCCAGTTCCCAGCGGACCTCCTCCTTGAGGTCCACGAGTTCGAGCCGGCCGTAATCGAGGCGCTCCGGGTCGTCGATGGCCCTCTGGGTGGGCCGGGCGCCGTAGAGCACTCCGTAGAGGGCGTAGTAGTCCTCCTGGCTGATGGCGTCGAACTTGTGGTCGTGGCAGCGGGCACAGGAGATGGTGAGTCCTTGAAACGCCTTGGAGACGACGTCGACCTGGTTGTCGGTCCACTTGATCCGGTCTTCCAACGGGTCCACCGGCTGGTACCCGTGCTCCACCATGCGGAAGTGGGCGGTGCCCACGAGGGATTCGTTGATTCCAAGAGACGAGTTCATCCTGGGGTAGGGAATCAGGTCGCCCGCCATATGTTCCCGGATGAGCTGGTCGTAAGGGACGTCGGCGTTCAGGGCCCGGATCAGGTAGTCGCGGTAACGCCACGCGGATGGAGTGTCGGGATCGCCTTCGCTCCCGTGGGACTCGCTGTAGCGGACCAGGTCCATCCAGTGGCGAGCCCAGTGCTCGCCAAATTGGGGCGAGTCCAGGAATTCGTCCACCAGGTTTTCGTAGGCCCGTGGAGAGGAGTCGCCGACGAAGGCCTGGACCTCTCCGGGGAGGGGTGGGAGTCCTCTCAGGTCGTAGGAAAGGCGCCGGATCAGTGTGTGCCGGTCCGCCGCCGGCGCCGGTTGCAACCCTTCCTGCTCCAATCGGGCCAGGATGAACCGGTCCAGGGGCTGGTACGGCCAACTGGTGTCGGTCACCGCCGGCGGCGGGACGGATCGGACCGGTTGCCAGGCCCAGTGGCTGCGCTTTCGGGCTTCCAGATGGAATGCCTCGCTCGAATCCGCCGAGGTCGCCGCGGGATCGGTCCAAGGGGCTCCCATCTTCACCCATTCGATGAGGGACTGGATCTGCGCGTCCGAAAGCGCTCCGGCGGGCGGCATCAGTGCCGGCCGTCCCTGGACGCGATGGATCAAGGGGCTCTCGTCCGGCTTGCCGGGAACGACGGTCGGGCCCGATACGCCTCCCTTGATCAGGTCTTCACGCCGGTCCAGGCGCAGTCCGGCGAAGGGCGTCGCCGTCTGGGCGCTGTGGCATTCGTAGCAGTGGTTGGCCAGCAGGGGACGGATCTCTTTTTCGAAGAATTCGAGCGAGGCGGGATCAGTAGGCAAGGCCAGAGCAGCGGTCAGGCAGACCGATAGTGCAGTTCCGGCGCTCAAGCTTGCCGATAGACTCTTCATGGCTGAAGTCGGTTTCGAACCCGCGGGCTCTCCACCGATGCCCGGAAGTGTAGCGATGGCGGACGGCCCAGGGCAAGGAATCCAAGGACGGCTGGTGCCTCACGACGAGTCGTATTACCGCCGGTTTCCGTCCCGTAGACCCCGATGTCTACCGGGACTTGCGAATCTGAATGGGTGAGTCCGAGTCTGACGGGTCGAGCACGATGGTGACGCTCGTCGATTCCAAGAGTTCGAGAAGAGTCTCCAAGCTTTCTGCGTTCGGCGGGTGCAGAGAGAGAATATATGTCTGGGGTGCCAGACCGTTGATGCGGAAATAACCGTCCGATGAGGAGACGTCTGCGGTCTTTGACTCGAAGGGGTAGGCGGCTACGTCGTGTTGGCGACTGGCTGGGGACAGTCGAAGGGAGAATTCTCTTATCTGTTCATTGTTTTTATCCATGACGTAGCCGGTCAACGAGAGTCCCGGCTGCAGGGTGACGGTGAGGAATTCGTCTGTAGGCGTCACCAATGCGAATTCATAGATAACGTAATCGCGATGGGTCACCTGTATCCTGTGTCTTCCATGGGGAACTTTTGGAATATTGAAAGTGCCGTCAGAGGGAGTAAAAACACCAATAACTGATCCTCCTGTTCCCTTTACGATTGTTACATGTACGCCTGCTGTGGCAACGGGCAGACCTTCCGTGTCGACAACGACACCTTGGACTATCGTCCCACTTTTCAGAACCAGATCGATTTCATATTCTTGACTTGATTCAACTTTTAATGCCTTCCTCCCGTGGACGTAATCTCCGGCTTCCGCACCTATCGAATATGTACCCCAACGAACTCTGGAAAAGAAAAAGCGGCCCGTCGGGTCTGTCGACGAGTCTCCAAGATAGTTCAAAAGCCGACTGCCTGGTTCAACTTCAATTAATTTGACGCGTGCCCCATGAATGGGTTGCCCGTCCGAATCCCAAACATGACCAGATACGGAGGCCAATAGCGGATCCGGCACTCGGCGCATCGTGATGACCACCTCGTCGTCCTCGGGCAGTGTGACAGGAACACCAGAATCAAGTTCATACTCAGGATGCGCGGTCTCGGCGAAGTAAGTTCCGGAGACAGGTGTCTCGGCCATCAGAAAACGGCCTGATTTGTCACTCTGCACCTTGGATTTCTTATCAAACGGTCTACGGGTCACATCCCGGAGCCAGACTGGCGCTCCAGCGATCCCTCGGGAGTGCCGGTCTACGACTCTGCCCCTAAGTTCCATCTGCGGTGTCATCAGGATGTTCTTATTAAGGCTTCCCTCAGCAGGCGTAATGAGTATCCCGTCGGTGAAATAGGGCCGGAAGCCGTTCGCCTGGGCACGGAGCGTGTATCGTCCTGATCCGCGGATGGTCATCTGGAACCTGCCGTCGTGACCGCTGACGGCTTCGAGCCGTACCTCCTCGCTGCCAGCCGTAGATAGCGTGACGCGTGCGTCTTGTATGGGAGCATCATCCTGGCTGTTCGCGACGATGCCGGCGATGATCGATTGCACAGCCCGTCGCTTCTCTGTGCCAACAGACGGCCAGCGCCTGTCTGGAATCGCTGCTGATTCCTCCAAAGCTGCCGAACTCGAGGCTTCGAGCCTTATCTGCTTTCGCCCGGTGTCTCTCTTGCGCGCCGAGACCACATCAAGTGCTTCGTTGTCGCTGGTGATCTGCGGAGTGAAATTCTCTGTGTGAGAGGCAACGTCGGGTGGTCGGTCCCAGATGAGCCACAGGGAGGCAATCAGAGCTAGGATGGCGATCGCGATGAGAATCAGCCGAGATCTGGATGGCCTTCTCATGATGTCGGATGCCTTTATCATCGGGGAAGCGGAGAGCAATTCCGTCTAGAATAGCGATTCTCAGGAAGATATGGGAATCCGCCGCCTCTGCCTTTCGGTCGCAAACGGCCTCGCGACGGCAATCATCGCGTTGACGACCGCTTGTTCCAGTTCAGAGGAGGTCACTGTCGACTGGTCCGCCGGAGACTTCCAAACGGTTCTGGAGTCCAGCATCCGGCAACTTCGATCCGAGACGGGTCTGACCGGCGTCGCCGCCGCCGTGATCACCGATGGCCGGTTCAATGGTGTGGCCGTCAGCGGCGAACGCCGACGGGGCACGGGCATTGAGGTGACCGTAGACGACCGCTGGCACGCCGGCTCGATCGCCAAGTCGATGACGGCTACGTTGATTGCGGTTCTGGAACACGAGGGGCGGCTGTCGGTCGACACGCCGTTGCCTGATCTGTTGCCCGAGATCGAGATGGCCGACGGTTGGCGTCCCTGCACGCTGCAACACCTGCTGACTCACACCGCCGGAGCGCCCGCCAACTTTTCTTGGAAGGTGCTGCAGGTGTGGCCGGACAGCGCGGAAGAACTCGTCGCCGCGAGACGCCGATTCATCTCCGACATCCTCGCGGAGGAACCGGAATCCTCGTGTGGCAAGCGTTTCGCCTATTCCAACGTTGGTTACACCATCGTCGGCCATATCTCCGAGGCCATCGCCGGTGTCCCGTACGAAGCCTTGATTGCGCAGAAGGTGTTCACTCCACTGGAACTGAAGAGCGCTGGATTTGGCCCGCCGAAGGGCGGCAAGCCGAACGAGGAACCGCTCGGTCATATGAAGTTGCTGTGGTTTCGGTTCGCCGTCGATCCATTCGAATCGCCTGCTGACAATACGCCGGTAATGGCACCGGCCGGCGGGCTGCATTTGAGCATCCGGGACTTGGCGCGTTACGGCGCCATCCATCTCGAGGGAGAAAGCAGGACTGCAACATCCTTGCTACCGCAGGAGAGTTGGGAACGCCTGCATACGCCGTTTCTCGAGAACTATGCGCACGGCTGGGTCCGATACAAGCGAGAATGGGCGGGCGGTCCTTTGATCTGGCACAACGGCAGCAACACGCTCTGGTACGCCTTGCTGATGTTGCTGCCCGCCAAGAACACTGTTCTCGCGTTTGCGACTAACGATGGCGCGATCGAAGAAGCGGAGAAAGCATTTGTCGGACTGGCTCGGCAGTTAAGTGAGGCGATGCCGACATCTTGATCACACCTGAGGCGCTTACACTCATGCGTAAGAGCATGATGGGATTAAACGGCTCGTTATCAGTCCTTCTTGCCGCCCTGACAGCCACGGCATGGCTGTCCGCAGCGCCTTCAGAGGAGCCGGTGCTCACCGTCGGCTGGCAGAAACAGCTATTCCTGGACGACTGGGTTATCGATTCCACCGAGAACGTTTCGCGGTTGCTCAAGGAACCGCAACGCTGGCCGGGAAACCCGGTGATCATCGGCGACAAGCCCTGGGAGAAGTGGACCGCCTACCTGAATGGTCGTGGAATCCTCTACGACGATGACGACCGGTTGTTCAAGACCTGGTACCTCGCTCCGACCTTCGATGACGCCGTTCCCAGCGGTCTGAGGTACAAGGTCTGCTACGCCTTTTCCGAAGACGGAGTCCGATGGACGAAACCCGATCTGGGATTGGTGGAGTGGGCCGGCTCCCGGGCAAACAACATCCTTCCCTGGGGACAGCATTGGATGCGCCGGCCCAACGTCATCCGGGACCCGCGGGACCCGGATCCCCAACGCCGTTTCAAGATGCTCTATACGGACGTCGTCGGCGATTGGCCACGGACCGATTACCGGCAACTCGCGGGAATCACCAAAGCGACGTCGCCGGACGGAATAAACTGGCAACACAATGTGGACCTCAATCCCTGGCGTCCCGGAGGCAATGGAACCAACGTGTTGGGCTGGGACCGTGCCGCGGGAAAATACGTCGTCTACATTCGGATGTATCCGTCCGGATCCTCCCCGGCGGAGTCGCAGATCTCGATTTTTCGCTCCACCAGCGACGATTTTCTCCGGTGGTCCGAGCCGAAGCTGGTCCTGGCTCCGGAGCGAGAGGACCTGGACTACAAGGGCTTTCCGGCGTTGATCTACGAGCACTACTACGTCGCCTGGCTCTGGGTCTGGAAAGGCCGGGAATCGCATTTCGAGCTGGCGACCAGCCGGGACGGCGTTCGGTGGCAGCGGATCTTTCCGGGGAGGGTCGCGTTCCGCCTCGGCGCACCCGGTACGTGGGACTCTGAAATGGTTTCCCTGAACACTCCCATCGTCCGTCACGGCCAGATCTGGATCTACTACGGAGCTTGGAATCATCCGTACCGGCGGGACGCGATGGAACGGGTGCAGGAGGGCTGGATCGAAGATGAGCGACGGATGCAGCGGGCCATCGGCTTGGCGACTCTTCGACTGGACGGTTTCGTCTCTCTGGCGGCGACTCGGGAACCGGGGACGGTCACGACCAGGACTCTGCACGTGCCGGGTGGATCGTTGTTCGTGAACGCCGATGTAAAAGGGGAACTGAGGGCCGAGTTCCTGGATTCCGAGGGGCGCGTTCTTCCCGGCTATTCCGCCGAAGACTGCGTTCCGATCCGCTCCGACGGGCTCCGTCAGATGATCCGCTGGAATCGGGCCTTTCAACTGGATTCATTGCGAGGCCGATCCGTAAGATTGCGTTTCCATATGCGCGAGGCGGACCTGTACGCATTCTGGTTCCAGGCCCACGGAGGAGAGTAACCACGGTTGCGCCTACAAGTCGGAAATAGGGGAGGCATGGGGGCGGCGGATTTCTTGCCGCCGAACTCCCGAGTAACGAAACCCCGAGGCGTGAGCGAACAAGACCGGAGTGGGCGACAAGAAAGTCGCCCCTCCTAGGAGCCTGCGCCGCAGAAATTGATCTACTGCGAAAGCGGTAGAATCGGTCCATATTTCCTCGATTTCTCGGCGAATAGAACAACTATGCACCTCCAAATCGAGAAAATCTGGCCTCGATTCCCCACTTTCTCGCTACGATCATTTCTACCGCGCAGACTCCTAGCCAAACCATGACGGGACTCAACATCCGATTGCTCGACCAGATCATCATCGGCCTCGGTTTCCTGTTGCTGGTCGCCATCGGAATTCACTGCTCCCGCCGCAGCCAGACGGATGAAGGCTACTTCCTGGCGGGCCGGTCCATGCCGGGCTGGGTCGTGGGCTTCTCCCTGATGGCCACCATCGTCAGCTCTCTGACCTTCCTGGGACTTCCCGCTTTCGCCTTCGGCGACGCCAATTGGCGCAATGTCCTGTCCCTCTTCACCTACATTCCGGCGGTGTTCGTGGCCGTCTATCTGTTCATTCCCTTCTACCGGGCGACGCGTGTGCGCTCGGCCTACGAGTACCTGGAACTCAGATTCGGACTCTGGGCCCGGATCTATGCGGCCGCCGCCTTCGTGCTCTTCCACTTTTTCCGGACCGGACTGGTGCTCTACGCCGTCTCCCTGGCGATCCGGTCCATCCTGGGGACGGACGAGGACTCGCTGCCCGTGATCATCATCGTCGCGGGGATCCTGGTCTCCGCCTACACCATCCTGGGAGGGCTCCAGGCGGTGATCTGGACGGACGTCTTTCAAGGAATCGCCCTCATCGGGGGAGGACTCCTGTGTCTGCCCATCATCGTGTCTCAACTGCCGGGAGGTTTTGCCGAGTTGTTGCAGGTGGCCGAAGCCGACAACAAGTTCGATTTGGGCAGCACCGACCTCACCCTCCACGGGAAGACCGTCTGGGCCTACATCGTCGCCGAATTCATGATCCTGCTGCAGATCTCGGGCACGGATCAGACGAACGTCCAGCGTTACGCGGCCGCCAAGAGCGACAAGGATGCCTACCGGGGCGCCATCATCGGCTGCTGCCTGGCGGTGCCGACCTGGACCTACTTCGTGTTTCTGGGTACGGCCCTATACGTCTTCGTGAAGGTGGTTCCCAACACCGGGCTGGAGGGGCTCCCAGCGGATGCCGTATTTCCCAGATTCATCCTGACTCAGCTCCCCGCCGGCTTGGCCGGGCTGGTGTTGACCGGACTGCTCGCGTCCGCCATGTCGACGCTAGATTCGAGCATCAACGCCACGGCGGCCACCGTCACCACCGACTTCTACCGAAGATTGTGGGTCAAGGATCGGGGACCGCATCACTATGCGAAAGTCGGAAGATTGGTCAGTTTGCTCTTCAGCGTGGTGATGATCACCACCGCCTGTACGATCCACTTCTACCGGGTCTCCGAGACCCTGGACGATCTTTCCAGAATGTTCCTCTCGATCCTGGGAGGGGGTCTCTTCAGCTTGTTCGTCGTGGGGATGGTCACCTTGCGCGTGGACAGCCGGGCGGCCCTGACCGCCACCGCGGTCACGGTCCTCTCAGTCGGAGGGTGGCTGTTCGTGGGCACTCCCCTCGGCAAGCAGCTCCTGCCCGGCCTGTCCGCACACGTCCCCGACAACTTCTGGGTGAGCGCGTTCGCCAATCTCCTTCTCTTTGGAGTGGCGTATTTCGTCAGCCTCCTGATCGGAAGCCGGCATGACAGGGATCTGCGGGGACTTACCGTCTGGCGGCCAGGATCTCGATCCTGACACGGAATCGCCGCCTGTGATGGACGTTTCGGACCGGCGCCAATCGGCGTGGCCCCTTCCTTCGAAACCCTCCGGACTCACTCCGTCCGAATTCACTCGGTGAGCCTCCTCCGGAGAAAAATTCACATCTACTAATGTCCGGAGGTTTCGAACCATGAGGAGGAGGACGCCATGAGAAATCACACCAAAAAGAATGAAGGTTGGCTCACGAAAACCACGGCAGCGGGGATGTTGCCCATGTTGTTGGTTCAAGGCTTGATCGCTCTTTTCTTGGTTCCCCAGACGCTGGAGGCCCGGTCGGAGACTCGGCGTGAAATGCACTGGGAGGGACTCCCCTATCTCCTCGACAGGGACTCGACGGTCACCATCGTCCTGACCGAGGGAGGAGCTGTCCGGAGCGATTCGGTCACGTTGCTGGACGACAGCATCCACCTCCATCGCATCATCATGGCCACGGACCCGAAGCAGTACCCCTGGGGTTCCGAGGCTTCCATCGCCAGAGGATCAGTGAAGGAAATCCGTGTGGAGAAACTGGTGGGTATCGCACGGAAGCAGGGACTCATGCTGGGAATCGGCGGCGGATCCTTGCTTCCGGCTGCCTTCGGCATTCGCGGATGGGGAGAATGGAGTGGTGCTGCGGCTGTAGGCAGGATCGTCGCCTTGGTGGTCGCACCCGTCGGGGGCGGTATTCTTGGCCATTGGTTGGGCAAGCGATTGGATCGCCAAACCACCATCATCACGATCGCCGACTGATTCGACCAATCTCTCGGATAGGCCCATAGTGCATCCCAAAGGGCCCGCGCGCGGCGAACTCTTGGGAGAAACGAGGATCGGGATTCGGCGGGAGCGGCGACATTCCAGCCGCCGAACCGGAGCGGCGATTTGCAGTCGCCGAATCTTGGGATTCAGGGGGACAAGAATGTCCCCCTTCCAAGCCGCCGGCCAGCTCATCCAAGGCATCAATTCGTAGCCACCCAGATCGGCACCTTGCCAACTTGGGTCTTCACGCCCTCTGCAAACCCGCCTTTGGAACCCGGCGGCCTGACATCCACTATCACCGGCATGTTCCCGGCAGCCCGATTCCAGTGTGTTTTTCCTGTCGGGAGCAGGAAGAAACGGCAGAACCCATGATCATGACAGCTGCAAGGTTGCCGACGGATACTTGCGTCATGGAGAATGAGTCCCCGCGCAGCAGGGAAACGAAGAATCCAAGTTCATGTGAATGGGAGCGACGATAATGGCTAGAGGGAGTTTGGCACTTGCGCTGTTCTGCATCGCGGCCCTTGCGGTCGGCGAGCCGGGACGGGAGGACTGGGAGGAAGGGCGCCGCCTTTATGGGATCGAGGACTACAAGCGTGCGCAGAAATCGCTGGAACGAGCTGTGAGCAAGGATCCCGGCAGCTCGACCTACCATTATTGGCTGGGCCTCGCGATGGGGCGGCGGGCCGAAGGCATGACGGGATTTGGCCGCTTCCGGGCCATGGGTCTGGCGAAGAAGGTGAAGGTGCATTTCGAACGCGCCGTGGAACTGGACGGTTCGAATCTTGACGCCTTGGAGGCCCTGCAGAACTTCCACTTTGAGGCTCCCGGCATCGTGGGAGGAAACAAGGCGGAAACCCCGAAGATAGCCGATCGCATCAAGCAGATCGACGAGGGACGAGGCGCCATCGCCTGGGCCGTCTGTTTCGAGCACGACAAGGACTTCACGAATGCGGCCGCTCAGTATGTGCTGGCCCGCAAACTTGACCCGGACAACACCGATTACTTGGCGGAACACGCCGCGTACCTCTCCCGGCGCCGCCAGCATGCGGAGAGCGACGAGCTCTTCGAGACCGCGTTCGCACGGGATCCCGACAACCGCAAACTTTGGGTGGTTGCGGCCAAAGCGTGGATCGGAGCGAAACGCTCCCCCCTGTATCCGAGAGCGCGGAAGCTGCTGGAACGCTATCTCGAAGACGCCGAATCGGTGCCGAGCAGGGACACTCCGTCCCAGATCCGCAAGTTGCTGAAAGAGTTGTGAGGGCGGGCCGGTCGACGTTCTCTCCTCGGTGCGGGACTATAGCTGCGGGCTGCTAGAATGACGTGGCCATGAGACATCGACCACAACTTCGCTTCCTGATCAGAATTTCCCTGTTTCTGGTGCTCTCGTCGGCGGCCTGCGGGCCGGCGGCGGACGAGGACGGCCGCATGAAGATAGCCGGGATGTTCATGCAGGAGGACCAGTTCTTCCGTCTGGTCCGATTCGGGATGCAGGAGGCGGCCAGGGAGGAAGGGGCCGAGCTGCTGCTGTCCACCGTCGACGGCAAGCCGGAGAAGGAACTGCAGCTCGTCAACACTTACATCGCCCGGCAGGTGGACGCCATCGTCCTCTCGCCTCTGAGCGCCACCGCATCGGTCACGGCTCTGCGGCAGGCGCGAGATGCCGGGATCCATGTCATCGCGTACAACTCCACCGTGGTGGGCGGGCTTCCGGCCACATTCATCGAGAGCGACCAGTCCAACCTGGGCGCCCAGACGGGTACGGTGGCCCGCGCCTACATCGAGGAGAAGCTGGATGGAAAGGCTCAGATCGCCATTCTGGCCTTCAAGTCGGCGCTGACGGAGCAGAGCGAAGCCCGGACCAACGGTTTCAAGAGTCAGATCGCCGATTTGCCCGGCGTCGAGATCGTGGCGGAGCAGGATGCCTGGTTGCCCGAGATGGGCATCCGAAAGGCCGGCGACATCCTCACCGCCAATCCCGGGATCGACCTGATCTGGTGCGCCAACGAGGGCGGGACGGTGGGGGCCGTCATGGCCGTCAAGAACGCCGGACGCGGAGGCGACATCGCCGTCTTCGGGACCGACGTGAGCGACCAGATGCTCGGTTTTCTCCTGTCGGAGGACCGGATCCTGCAAGCCGTCACCGGCCAGAAACCCTTTGAAATCGGCTACCAGGCAGTCAAAGCCGCCGTCAACGTCATTCAGGGCAGGGAAGTCGAGAGCCACGTCTCCATGTCGGGAGTCCTGCTCGAGCGCCGGGACCTCGAGAACGTCCGCGCCTACCGGGCCCGGCTGCAGGAACTCATCGCCAGCCCCGGTTCTTAATTGTGAGGCCCGTCCCCAAGCCGATCCAGCTCGAAGCCCGCGGAATCCGGAAGGAATATCCGGGAATCGTCGCCCTCAAAGACGTCCGGGTGCGGTTCGAAGGGGGCAAGGTGCACGCCCTCATCGGCCGGAACGGCGCCGGGAAGAGCACGCTGGTCCGGATTCTGGCCGGCTCCACTCAACCCACCGCCGGCCAGGTCCTGCTCGACGGCGAACCGGTGGCGCTCAGATCGCCCGGCGACGCTTTCCAGCGGGGGATCGCCACCGTCTACCAGGAGTTGAGCCTGGTGCCGGGGTTGAGCGTGGCCGAGAACATCCTCCTGGGACGCATGCCCCGGAGCCGCGGCCCCTTCATCGACTGGACGTCGGCCGCCGAGCGGGCCCGTGCCGTGCTGGCCACCATGGACGTGGAGATGGACGTGGACGAGCCGGTGGGCCGGCTGGGCTTCGCTCAGCAGCAGACGGTGGAGATCGCCAAGGCCATGTCCTTCCGGCCCTCGGTTTTGATGCTGGACGAGCCGACGTCGGGACTGGCCCGCCACGAGACCCAGAGCCTCTTCCGGCTGGTCCGCCAACTGGCGGAGCAGGGCGTGGCCATCCTCTACATCTCCCATCGGCTCCAGGAGTTGGGGGAAATCGCCGACCGGGTTACGGTCCTCCGGGACGGCGATCACGTGGCGACTGTGGAAATGGCCGAGACGTCGGCCGAAGAGATCGTCCACTACATGTTCGGTGAGACCGTGCAGAAGGAGCGTCCCGCCGACCTGTTGGCCGGCCGGGAGCCGGTCCTGCAGGTCCGGGGATTGTCCCGGGGCGAGGAGTTCCAGGACGTGGACCTGACCCTTCACCGGGGAGAGATCCTGGGAATCGCCGGCATGCTGGGCTCGGGACGCACCGAGTTGCTGAAGGCCGTCTTCGGAGCCCTGCCCTTCGATCGCGGTGAAATCCTTTTCTCCGAGAGGACTTGCCGTAAAGTCTCTCCACCTGAGATGAAGGATCTGGGTCTCGGATTTGCCCCCGAGGACCGGAAGCAGGAGGGCCTGATTCAGACCCAGAGCATCCGGTCCAATCTCTGTCTGGCCAGTCTGGACCGGATTTCGAGGCGGGGATTCCTGAGTCGGCGGCGGGAGCGGAGGCTGATCCGGGAGCAGGTGGATCGTTTGCACATCAAGGCTCCCGACGTGGAAGAGGCCGTCTCTTCGCTGAGCGGCGGCAACCAGCAGAAGGTAGTGGTGGGCAAGTGGCTTGGCACTGCCTTGCAAGTGCTGCTCCTGGACGAGCCCACGCGCGGCATCGATCTCCAGGCCAAGCAGCAGATCTTCCAACTGATGTGGGACCTGAGCCGCCAGGGGATTGCCATCCTCTTCGTCTCCAGCGAGCTTGAGGAACTGGTGGAGGTGTGCCACCGTATCCTGGTCATGAAGCACGGTCGGATTCAGCAGGAGATCCGGCCCGAAAACACGACCGCCGATCAACTCTTCGTCCAGTGCATGTAATCCGGCTGACCCCTACCCGACTGATGGTCTGGGCCCGAAGCTCCATCCTGGAGTTGGTCCTGGTGGTTCTCTGCCTGGTGCTGGCATTTCAGGCGGAGGGCTTCTTTACCGTGGTCAACCTGCTCAACGTTCTGCGGAACGTCTCCATGCCGGGGATCATCGCCTTCGGCATGACCATGGTCATCATCTCGGGCGAGATCGACCTGAGCGTGGGATCGGCCGTGGCCTTCGCCGGTTGCGTCACGGCCTGGCTGGCGCAGTGGCTGGCTGCCATGGGGCTGTCCATGGTAGTGGCTCTTCCCCTGGCCATGTTCTCGACGCTTCTTCTGGGCATGAGCATCGGAGCCTTGACGGGCCTGATCCGGGTCCGCTTCGCCGTTCCCAGCTTCATCATCACCCTGGCCTGGATGACCGTGCTGACGGGAGTCGCCGAGCTCATCACCGGCGGCTTTCCGCTGACTCCCTTCCCCGAGTGGTACAACTTCTTCGGCGGGGGCTATCTCTTCGGCGTGCCCTTTCCCGCGCTGGTCTTCCTGCTGGTCTTCCTGACCACCCATGTCCTCATGGGGTACACGTCGTTCGGACGCTCCGTCTATGCCGTGGGAGGAAACCCGGAAGCGGCCCGTCTCAGCGGGATCCGGGTGGGACGGGTCAAGGTGCTGGTGATGGCCAGCGTCGCTTGCCTGGCCGCCCTGGCCGGGATCATGCAGTCGGCCCAGATCATGTCCGGGTCCGCGACCACGGCCCGGGGTTGGGAACTGGCCGTCATCGCTTCGGTCATCATCGGCGGCACCAGCCTCATGGGCGGAGAAGGGAAGATCCGGGGCACCCTGATGGGCGTCATCTTCCTGGGCATCCTGGTCAACGGCATGACGTTGATGAACATCAACGAGTACTGGCAGCACGTGGTCCAGGGCGCCCTCATCCTGGGCGCGGTCCTCATCAACCGGATCAACGCGCAGTCTCGGGATTGAAAACCGGGGAACTAGTGCGTGTTTCCACTCGGTATAGGCTTCGCCTCAATTTAACCGAAAACCACGGTCAGGAGATGCGAGCGCAGACTCCTAGGAAGGGACTTGGCAATCCAGTGTCAATCGTCCGTCTCGGACTATACATCGTGATCCAATAAACACCGTCGAATCCGGACATGTCAGATCCATATTCAGGGTGGATTCATTTTTTCCACCCATATACCTGTTTTCTCCCAAAGCAACGAACAGCATCCCCGATTTACATTCATCTACGGATATAAGTCCCGTTGAGGATTGGATGCCCGGGTTAACCCCAATCCCGATGTGGCTTATTCGATCGCGGTGGCCGGAATGTGTGCCAACAAAGTCCGCAAAGGCCTTCGGGCTGTTGGCCGCCGAAATGTCCGAAATACGACCGTCGACGAAGGTAATAGTCAGATCCTGTACATTTCTCCACCGTCTAAAACAAATGGAGCCCTTAACGGTGGTTTCCGGCACGGTAAACGAGATCGCACCGAATGGCAGATTCAGAGCGGAATTATCGCGGAGGCGACCATCGTTTTCGAATACGGGTCTGCTGCCAAGTTGACACTCCAAGCGACTACCATTGGGAGATCTTATGTCCAAAACGCTTCCATTTTCTATGGTTTGTTTGACGGATCGTACACGCTCATCCAATTCGATTATGTCCACGTTAATAGCATTCTCAATTATGCTATAAATGTCCCCTCTGGGGACCAGGAGCTCATCCTGTCGCAGCGCGCCTGGATGCGCGATCATGCAACAGGGAACGTGTCTGGATTCTTGTTGGTTTACCAGCACTCCGATAGCTTGGTTCCATGCCTTGAGTCGCTCGGAAGGACAAGATGCGACCAATTGAGTCCAGTCACGTTCGATGACGATGGCGGCAGTAGCCCTGGTAGCGAGGTCCATTAGAAACGGTGACGGACGTCGCAGCCAATCGGTAGCCAGCGTCCGAATGCGTTCCGCCTCGTGAGCAATCGAGGTTACGTTGAGGCATGGGACCGCCTCAGCTTTTTCTACGGCGAGCGATACGGCTTCGATACATTTCCAGATGGCAACGTCGCCACGGATTTCAACGAACTGCCCTGGCTGTAGGTCCAGGCTGGTGATGGCCATATCCGCTAGTTTCTTGTAGAGAGATAGAGACACTAAATCCACCCCTCAACAATGAGGATCTGTCGGAAGGCCAAGATGCATCGGACGGCCGGTTCTCGAGTTGCACGTTCAGTGTTAGCGATGGTATCGCACATCTGATTGACCGAATCTTCGATAACGCGCTCCTTAGCTTTCGCCCGCGTTACCAAACCGGGGTCGGCAAGTGGGTCATGGGTGGAATGCACGTTGAAGACCGCTTCTCCCGAGCCGCTCAGGCCGCCGGCCGGACCGCCTTGACCAGTTCGCGGATATGCTCGGGGGTGGTGCCGCAGCAGCCACCGATGATCTTGATACCCATATCGGCCATGTGGCGAAAGCGTTTGGCCATCCAGCGGGGCTCTTCATCGTAGACGATCTTCATGTCCACCAGTTTGGGGATTCCCGCGTTGGAGTGGACCAGGAGGGGCCGGTCGGTCAGGTCCCGCATGATGTCGGAGAGCTCCACCATTCTTTCGATGCCGTTGCCGCAGTTCGTTCCCACCACATCGGCGCCCGCGGCATGCAGCTTGAGGACGGCCTGCTCAGGCGAGATCCCCATCATGGTGAAATAGCCGCGCAGACCCTTGTCGAAGGTCATGGAAACCAGGACTGGAAGACCGGTGGCGTCCTTGGCGGCCTGGATGGCCAGCGTTGCCTCTTCCGCCGCGGTCATGGTCTCCGCCAGGATCGCGTCGGCGCCCCCCTCGGCCAGGGCAGCGGCCTGCTCGGCAAAGGCTTCGTACATTTCCTGTTCGCTCACCTCACCCAGCGGCTCCAAGAACTCTCCGGTGGGTCCCATGGCCCCGACGACGTAGCAGTCGCCGCCGGCTCCCTCGCGAGCGAGTTGGGCAGCCAGTTTGTTGAAACGGTGAATCTGGTTGCCGTAGCCGTATTTCTTGAGCATGAAACGGTTGCCGCCGAAGGAGTTGGTCAGCACCATCTCCGATCCCGCATCGGCATAAGCGGCGGACATTCCCCGAACGATGTCGGGGTGGTCGGCGTTGAACGCTTCGGGACATCCGCCCGGCTCCAGGCCGTGCATCTGGAGGTAGGTTCCGGTGGCCCCATCCGAGATGAGGGGCTCCTCCTGGGCCAGGCGGCTCAACAGTGACGGTCGAGGCATAACTGGATCAGGATAAACCGTTTTTTCGATCGGCGTGCAGAATTCGGCGCCACCGGACGGGTGGAGGTTGCCGCCGGTTCTGGTAGGGGATCCCTCCCGGTCCTGCTTCCGGGGTCTGATTGGAAACATGGGAGTGCCTTTCTACTGGGGTCCGTCTCGACCTCGGAGATAGGCGAACAGGTCCCTGATTTGCTCCTCGTCCAGGTTGTGCAGCAGACCGTCGGGCATGATCGACTCCTGCATGGCCTCCTTGTGGAGGATGGCGGGGCTGGGCACCTGAATCTGGCTGCCCGACGAGTCGACGATAGTGGTGGTGCGCGGGTTCTCCTCCAGCACCAGGCCCTCCAGGAGCTGAGGTTCGGCGCCGGTCCCGTCCCTGTCCACGGTCAGGACAAATCCCATGAAGTCGGGAAGGATGGAGCTTCCCGGGTCCACGATGGCTTCCATCAGGGCGTCTCGCTCCATGCCATCGATCTGCGTGAGGTCCGGCCCGACCTGGGTGCCCACGCCTCGAAAGCGATGACAGCTGGAGCAGAGTTCTCGGAAGAGGTCCGCACCCAGTTCGGACGACCTCCGGCCCCGTGTCAGCATGGAACGGACGGCCGACATCCGGGCCAGCTTCTCTTGGGGATTCTGGCGAATTCGGCCCCATCGCCCATAGAGCCGCCGGTTGATTTCCTCGTCCTCCAGACTCGCGATTCGAACCAATAGGCCCCGGGACGCGGCAGTCTCCGGGATCAGGGCGGAGTCGATCCGATCCAGCAGCAGCCGGGCCCACGAGACTCGCGAGGCCAGCAGGTGAAGGAGCTTGGGCCGAAGTTCCGCATCGGTGTCCGGGAAGTACTCCAGCAAGCTGTGGGCGACGCGCTCCTCCGGGAAGTCGTGCAGCGCCCCCAGAGCCTCCGCACGGATCTCCGGGGAAGCGCCGTGCCGGAAGCTGTCCAAAAGCAGGTCCAGCCCCCCGCCGATGCGGCATTCGGCCAGCGTGTGGATGAAGGCGATTCGGGATTCCTCCGTGAGGGAGGGATCTTCGAACCGTGCCAGAACACGCTCGACGGCCATGGCACTTCCCAAACGGATCGCCAGATCCAGCAGCGCGGATTCCGAAGGCAGGCGGGACGAGAGTTGCTCCACCTTCCGAAGCAGCCGGGGAGGACAGCGATCGAGCGGAGCGCCCCTCAGGCCCTGAATCATCCCCTGGGCCAGGCTCCGCACCTGTTCCGGCGTCAACTCGAGTTCCAGCAACCGGTGACAGGTCACGAGATCCTCTCGGTTCCTCTCCACGGTGAAGCGCTGTCCCAATCGAGGAAGGATGACCTGATTCATGAGGGGCGTCGCCGCCGGGATCTGCTGCCGCACCCAGTGCAGCACCTCATTCGGTCCCTCTCGCAGTTTCGCCTCCACGGCCCACCAGAGCAGCAACGGGATGTGCGGGTCCGCAAGGTCCTCTGATTTTTCCAGGAGGACGCTCAGGACGGGAAGCGCGTCGGCAAGCGGAAACCGCTTCACCGAGGAGGACAGTTGGCTGCGGACCTGCGGGTGCGTCTCGTCCGCGGCCAGAACCTGCAATCTCTTTCGGAGGGGCGGATTCAGCTCTCCGTCGTCCCCCAGGAGTCGGATCGTCCAGATGCGGACGAAGGGGTCTGCGTGGTCCAGCGAACGGAGTGCCGATTCAAGACTGAAACCGCCGCTGGCACCCAGGGCCCAGAGCGCCTCCAGGGCCGGCTGTCCTGCGCTGGTGGCCAGCAGCTTCTCCAGACGCGGGATCAGGGAAGCGTCTTTCCGCTCGCGAAGCAGACGCTGGGCCATCTGCCGCTGCCATTTGTTGTCCGTCAACAGGAGGTCGACGAGCTCCGGTCCGGAAAGGAGGCTCAGGTCGAAGGGCTCGGCGGGTGCCGTTCCGGTGCGGCCGAGGCGGTAGATTCGTCCGGTGGACCGGTCGGTCCCGTCGTTCTCGGCGGAGACGTTCCAGGTCACGTTCCGGTCGTACCAGTCCGCAATGTAGATGGCGCCGTCCGGGCCTGCCTTCAGGTCGACGGGCCGGAAGTGAACGTCGGGGCTGGAGAGGATGGTTTCCCGTTCGCGAGCGGCATAGGTGGAGCCCCGGCTCTCCAGGTCGCAAACGTCGAGGCGTCGCCGAAGCACCCGGGCGGTGATCAGCGTGCCCTCGTAGGCGTCGGGCAGTTGTCCCCCGTCGTAGACGATCATGGCCTGGGAGAGCCTCGCCTTGCTGCTGTGATCCTCCATGGCCGGAAAGAAACCAAAGGCATACGGGTTGGTCAGGGGGCCGTGCTTGCCCCAGGTCTTTCGATAGTAGCCCCCTTGAACGTAGTGGACGCCGATGAGGCTTCCATTGGTGCCGGTATAGAGTCGTCCCTTGGCGTCCATGGCGAGGCCGAAATTGTTGTACCCGCCCTCGGCGAAGAGCTCGAAGATCTGTTTCCCGGGATGGTAGCGCCAGATGGATTGTCCCTTGAAGTGGAGCCCCGGCCCCTCCTTGCCGGGGTGGCGGATGGTGGCCGTGGTGGTGCTTCCGGTGCAGCCGTAGAGCCAGCCGTCCGGTCCCCAGAGCAGGCTGTTGGAGACGGAGTGGAGGTCCTCCAGGCCGAAGCCTTCCAGGTGCACCGCAGGGGGGCCGTCGGGCACGTCGTCCCGGTCCGCGTCCGGGTAGAAGAGCAGATACGGGGGATTCAGCACCCAGACGCCGCCGCGCCCGGGCAGTGCCGCGCTGCAGATGTTCAGTCCAGTGACGAAGTCCTTCTGAGTCTCGTAGCGGCCGTCGCCGTCCCGGTCTTCCAGGATGGTGACCCGGTCCCGGCCCGGGATATGGCCGGGTGGCGGCGGGGGCGGAAAGCGGTCGTATTGGACGCGCCAGAAGCGGTCATGGGAAACGACCTTCAAGCCGGCGGGGAAGGGATACTGGAGATACTGAACCACCCAGATCCGCCCCCGTTCGTCGAAGGTCATGTACAGCGGTTGCCGGATCTCCGGCTCGGAGGCGATGGTGTCCAACTGAAACGGGCCCGCCAGGGCGAACTCCAGGTCGGTGTTGTTGATGCCCGTGTCCGGCGCCAAATGGCAGGCCAGGCCCAGCACGGGCCAGATCAAAACCAGGAAGAGGTCTCGTAATCGGAGCATTACCGGTCCCAGAATACGGCAATCTCCTTGGGAGCGGCGGTTTTCCAAACGCCGAACGGGAGTATCCATGTTGCAAGTGGTGGGTGCTAATCGGTGTTTCCATCCCGTGTCGTTAGTACGTGATCTGTCCGGTCCAAAGGGCACAGGGTTAGGAGGAGCGTTCTTCCGCCGGAGGTGAGGCGGAGATCGAGCTGGATCCGCCGGGCGCCGTGCAGGGGGCGATGAGTGGACCGATAACTGGATCGAGGGACCTGAGATCGTCGACGTCAGTCCTCCGGGAGGTCCGGATACGCCCTGGGGAGCGTCGGGTCAAGCCTCCGGCTCCTCCGCTTCGCTGCGACCCTTCGGGTGACCCGGCGCTCCCCAGGGCGTGAAGAGCTTTCATGGCCGTAAGCAAGCTTCCGGCCAGACTTGACCGGAAGTTCGACAGACGGCCATCAGGGGGTCCACACGCTCCCTTTCCTCACGGGGTTTCTCCGTGGCCTCAGAAGGTCGCTCGGGGCGCTACGGGCAACCAGGTGCGGTCCTGCCGGACGAGGGTGTTGGCCAGGACGATAAGCTTGCGCATGACGGCGACGAGGGCCACCTTGCCGGGCTTGCCGCGCTCGCTCAGCCTCCGGTACACCTCGGCCAAGTCGGGGTTCCAACGCAGGGCGGCCACCGCCGGCATGTACAGGAGCCGTCGCGCCCGCGCCCGTCCGCCCCGGATGAAGGCCCGGCCCTGCCAAGCCCCCGACTCGCGCGGAACGGCGGCCAACCCGGCCAGACTGGCGGCGGCCTTGCCGCTGAGGGCGCCCAGCTCGGGCATCTCGGCCAGCAGACCGGCGGCGGTGGTGGCCGCGATCCCCGGGATGGAGGTGAGGATCTCCAACTTGCGGGCCCGCGCCTCGTCGGCCGCAATCAGCTGCTGCATTTTGCGGTCGATGGCGCGCAGGTGGCGCTCGAACATGTTGATCTGGATCTGGTTCTGCTGTTTGAGCAGGGGTTCGCGGAGCTGTCGGCGGCGGTTGAGCGCGGCCGTGCGCTGGCGCATCAGCGCGTCCCGGGACGTCTGCAGATCCTGGAGCCGGCGTTGCGTTTTGGACGGCACCTGGGTCCGGCGCGGCTCCAGCGTGGCGGCCAGCTGGGCCAGTTTCCGAGCGTCTACGGCGTCGGTCTTGGCGCGGCTCCCGGTCGCCTCGGCGAAGCGCCGCGCCTGCCAGGGGTTCACCTTCGCCAGCGGCAGCTTCGCTTTGGACAGCGCTTCCTCGAGGTCCCGGTGGTAGGGACCGGTGGCCTCGTACGCGACGCACTCGACCGGAGTTCCGATCCAATCAATCAGCGCCCGGAAGCCGGCCGGGTCATTGTCGAACTGGGCGGAATGGCCGTCGGCCAGCCGGTGCGCGTCCAGGTGCGCTTTCGAGATGTCGATGCCTACGGTATGCTGTTTCATCTTTCCTGTCTCCTGTGCTTGTCATTCGGGCCTTGATGCCCTCGTATCCATTCAGGACATCGGGAAAGACGGTGGCCGACCTCACTCCCATACGGTTCGTAACAGTCCGCGGCGGTACGGTCCAGCCACCGCCGTCCGGGTCGCTCATGAGCGACCCGGACGGCCCCATTTAAACAGACAAGCGGCGGTTTCCAGCCGCCGAATGGGAGCGGCGGTTTCTAGCCGCCGACACCGGGGTGAGTTTGTGGGCAGGGGTGGAAGAGGGCGATTGGAAATCACCCCTCCCGCCGACACCGGGGTGAGTTTGTGGGCAGGGGTGGAAGAGGGCGATTGGAAATCACCCCTCCCGCCGACACCGGAGTGAGTCTGGGGCAGGGGTGGAAGAGGGCGACTGGAAATCGCCCCTCCTTTCAAGACGAACGAGGGCGCCCACCAGGGGCGTCCCGACTTGACACCCCCCGGGGTGGGGGATAGCTTGACCGCACTGGGGGTGAGGCCATGGAAATACGTGAGGACCTGCGCGAATCGGTCCGAAAATCTCTTCCCGAGTTGTCGGAGATCAAGGACGAAGAACTCCGTAATCTGGTGGTGGACGCCTGGGCCTACTGCCTGGGCCAGAGTACCTTCCAGTCCATCGACGAGATTCGCCCCTCGGGCAATCCCGACACGCCCACGCTGAAGGGGGGCACCCAGACCGACCACATCCGGGGTGTGACCCGACTGGCGCTGGCCTTGGCCGACACGCTCAAGGAACAGTTTCCCCAGCTCCCCATCGATCGGGACCTGCTGGCCGCTTGCGCACTCTGCCATGATGTGGGCAAGCCCTACGAGTTCGATCCTCCGCGACAGAAGCGCTGGAGCAGCCGGCCCGCCGCCTCGGGCTGGCCCCCCATCCGCCATCCCCAGTACGGAACTCACGTTTGCCTGGTGGTGGGGCTTCCCGAGGAAGTCTGCCACGCCGCCGGTTGCCACTCGGGCGAGGGCGAGCTGGTCCGCCGTTCTCTACACGTGACCATCGTCCACCATGCCGACTACGCCTTTTGGCGTCCACTGGAAGCGGCCGGCCTGCTGGAGTCGGACTGAGGGCGGCCGTCGGGCACAGCGCCGGGCAAACGCGCCACGACGGGGCCATCGAAATTCGGAGGGGACAGGCGATGCTGACCCGCACGTGGGCTCTCTTTCTGCTGTTGGGGCTGGCTGCAGGCTGTGCCCTGGACTCAACCCCGGTTTCCCACCGGCCGGCGAGCCCGTCTCCGGCCCCGGAAGCCACCTACCGGCTCACCTTCGGACTGAAGGACGCTACCCCGACCGCCTGGGACGGCCGTCTGGTCCTCTCCCCGGGGCAACGGATCCAGGCGGTTCCCGATCTGATCCGGGAGCACAACATCCAGACCGGCGAGGACCCGGTCTTCCCCAACGACTACGTCCGGACCGGCTCCAGTTGGGTCGTGAGCACGCGGAAGGCGTGGATGCGGAATCCGAAGAGCTACCAGTTGGAGTATCCCAGCATTCTGATCCAGGTCTGGGAGAATTCCTCCCATGGACCGGTTGAGATCGAAACCGTCCGAGGAGCCTTTTCCTTCCTTCCCCGGGAGCTCCCTCCATTCGCGGCGGCCGACTTTCTGGACGGAGGCGTCCGCGTCGAGTCCCTGCCGTCGCCCCTGGCTGCCGACTCCCGTCCGGCGGGACAGCAGGACTACCCGGCGGTCTGGGCAACCGGCTCGGGCGATCTCTGGGTGGCTTGGCAGGAGTACGAGAACGACTCCGATTCGGTCTGCGTCCGGAACATTTCAGGGGATTCCTGGGGGCCCACCCAGGTGCTGGCGGCGGAGTCGGATGTGTTGCAGACGGCGGTGGCGGAGGACGACTCCGGGCGGATCTGGGTGGTCTGGTCCATGCAGGTGGACGGCAACTGGGATCTCTATGGCCGATCCCATGAGCGAGGCCGCTGGTCCGGGATGGAGCGGCTCACCGAGGGCTCGGGTCCCGACATCCACCACAGCCTGGTCCGGGATGCCTCGGGACGTCTTTGGCTGATCTGGCGGGCCGTCCCGGGAGACCGGGCGCAGATCATGGCCCGGAGCTTGGAGAAGGACCGCTGGTCGCCGCCCCGGCAGATCAGCACGGGGGATTCCGCCGCGGGCAACAATTGGTGGCCGGTCGCCGCGGCCGGACCCGAGGGCACGCTGGCGGTGGTCTGGGACGGTTACGCCTCCGGGAGCTACGACGTCTATCTGCGGGTCTGGTCGTCGGGCCAGTGGATGCCGGTCCGGACGGTGGCGGGAACCGCCCGGTTCGAGGCCAACCCTTCGGTCACTGTAGACCCGGGAGGCCGCATCTGGGTGGCTTGGCAGGAGTCGGGCGTCGAGTGGGGCAAGGACTCGGGCCGGCTGTCCCGGGTGCAAGGGACACAGCTTCGCGAGTCCAGGGAAATCCGGATCGTCTGTCTGGACGGAGAGCAGCGGTTGGACACGGAGGGGTCTCTCTCGACGATCTTCATCGGAGACCTTTGGGAGATGCCCCACTTGGAGATGGGGCCCTCCGGCGAACCCTGGCTGCTGGTCCGAAAACTGTACCTGCGCCAGCCCGACATCCGGGAAGTGAGGGGCAGGCTGGGACCCGCCTACTATCCGCGCTGGGACATTCACCTCACCCAATACCGGGGCGACCGATGGAGTGCGCCGATACGTCTGGCCCGCACCAGCGGCCGCAACGCCCTGATGCCCTCCGGCGCCAGGACTCCGGACGGCGCGTTCTGGCTCACGTGGGCCACGGATCACCGAAACGCCAAGAGCTACATGCAGCAACACAATCAGGTCTTCCTGGCCAGGCTGCAGCCGCCGGAGTTGGAACAAGGCGTATCCCTGGTTCCCGCCCCTCCGCCGGCAGAGGATCCTCCGGTCCCGCCCATCCATCCCGACGAAGAGGAAGAGTTGGACCGAATCCGCGCTTTCCGGGTGGAGCATCGGGGGAAGACCTACTCCATCTACCGGGGAGATCTGCACCGCCATACGGAAATCTCGGTGGACGGTGCGGCGGACGGCACCCTCCTGGATGCCTACCGGTATGCCGTGGATGCGGGTGGGTTGGATTTCCTGGGAGTGAGCGATCACACTCACCATGTTGACGAGCCCTACACCTGGTGGCGGAGCCAGAAAACCGCCGACCTCTTCCAACTGAAGAATTTCGTGGCCTTCTACGGCTACGAGCGATCGCTCAGTTTCCCCAGCGGCCACCGGAACATCTTCTTCACCGAACGGGGGAAGCCCATCCATCCCATCCTGGGGCCTGAGGAGCGGGGACAGGAGGGCGCCGAGAGGCTTTTCTGGTACCTTCGGCGCCATGGGGGCACCTCCATCCCCCACACCACCGGCAGGTCCAACGACTGGCGTGACAACGATCCCGAGGTGGAGACCCTGGTGGAGATCTACCAGGGTCTGCGGGACACCTACGAGCACGCCGGGGCGCCCCAGCCCGGAACCTTGAAGCCCCGGGACTCCGAGGAACGTCCCGGCTATGTTTGGAACGCTCTGGCCAAGGGGTACCGGTTGGGATTCATCGCCTCCTCGGACCACCATTCCACCCACATGAGCTACGCTTGCCTGCTGGCCGAGGACCTGACCCTGGAGAGCCTGATGGAGGCGATCCGGAGCCGCCGCGCCTATGCGTCCACCGACAACATCATCCTGGACGTGCGTTTCGTCCACGACGGGGGCGAGCATCTCATGGGCGAGGAGTTCACCGTGTCCGGACCGCTCCGCCTGAAGACGAGAGTGGTGGGGACCGATCCTCTCCATCGCGTGGACGTCATCCGGGATGAGGCCATCGTCTACCAGGTGTCTCCCGAGGAGGAGGACGAGATCTCGTTCGAGTACGTGGACGCCGACGCCGGGGCCGGCGAGCATTACTACTACGTGCGGGTCCTGCAGCAGGACGGCATGGTGGCTTGGGGCTCTCCCGTCTGGGTGACCTACTCATCGTCCGAGCAATGAGCGGTCTGCCGCTGCGATTCCTCCCCCCGATCCTTATCGGCCTCTTGGTCTGGTTCGTGCCGCCTCCGGACGAGGTGCAGCTCCAGGCGTGGCGCCTCCTGGCCATCTTCCTGGCCACTATCGCAGGGATCCTGGCCAAGACACTTCCGTTGGGCGCCATGGCCATGGTCGGGCTGATCGCCACCATGCTCACGGGAGTCCTGAAGCCGGACGAGGCATTGGCCGGGTTCGGTTACCCCGTGGTCTGGCTCATCGTGTCCGCCTTCTTCATCTCCCGGGGATTCCTGGTCACCGGTCTGGGTTTGCGGATCGCATATCTGTTCATGGCGGCGGTAGGAAAGAAGAGTCTGGGGCTGGCCTACAGCATGATCGGAGTCGATCTGGTCCTGGCCCCGGCCATTCCCAGCAATACAGCCCGTTGCGGCGGCGTCATCTGCCCCATCCTGCGGTCCGTGGCCGTCTCCTTCGGGAGCCGTCCGGACGGTGCCAGCGCCCGCCGGCTGGGAGCGTTTCTGATCAAGGCGTCCTATCAGGGTAGCGTCGTGGTGAGCGGCATGTTCCTCACCTCCATGGCCGGCAATCCCATGGCGGCCGGGCTGGCCGCAGGGATGGGAATCGAAATCGATTGGACCACCTGGTTCCTGGCCGCCCTGGTTCCCGGACTGCTGAGTCTGGCGGTGGGCCCCTGGATCCTCTACCGGATCTATCCGCCGGAGATCAAGGAGACGGCCGGAGCCGCCCGGATGGCTCGGCAGAAGCTGGAGGAGATGGGGCCTTTGAAGTCGTCCGAGTGGACCATGCTCGGCACCTTCGCCCTCCTTCTGTTTCTGTGGATCTTCGGCGGCCGTTTCGGAATCACCAGCACGGTGGCGGCGCTTACGGGTCTCGCGATTCTGCTTCTGACCGGAACGCTGCGGTGGCGGGACATCCTGGGAGAGAAGGGAGCCTGGGACGCCCTGGTCTGGTTCGCCGTCCTCATCAACCTGGCCAGCCACCTGAACCAGATGGGGCTGATCCCCTGGTTCGGAGACCAGTTGGCCGCCATCCTGGGGGACGGCCACTGGATGCCGTCGTTCCTCCTGTTGAGTCTGGTGTATTTCTACAGCCACTACCTGTTCGCCGGTAACACGACCCACATCAGCTCCATGTACGCTCCCTTCCTGGCCGTGGCCCTGGCGGTGGGAACCCCGCCCCTGCTGGCGGCGCTGGTGCTGGGGTTCTTCAGCAACCTGTTCAGCGGCATGACCCACTACGGTACCGGGCCGGCGCCGGTCTTCTTCGGGACGGGATACGTGGAGATGGGCGACTGGTGGAAGCTGGGCGGCCTCCTGAGCGTGGTGAACATCCTCATCTACTTCGTCGCCGGTGGCCTCTGGTGGAAGGTGTTGGGGGTTTGGTAGGCAGGCTTGGAAGAATCCGGCAGTACGTGTGGAAATGCAGTACTCCTACGCATCATTTGGAAGACTGGATTATAGTTGTATTAACGAGGAATGCGAATAATAACTCCAGCTATTGATGCCTGCTCTCACTACCCGGACCCATGATAGCTGGGCTGGATCTCCTTCATATTCTCACGACTACATTACTATTGTATTGTATCTGTAACTCCGAAGTTACATGGATACATTCCCTGTAGAATCAATGCGGGTCTGCTCCGTAACTGAGCAGCAAATCTTAAACGACGCTATCCCGATAGTATCTATTGAATTCCCTAATTCAAGTAGAGTTAAGGTGTAGACGAATTTAA
Source organism: Acidobacteriota bacterium (assembly GCA_965263035.1). Classification (GTDB taxonomy): domain Bacteria; phylum Acidobacteriota; class UBA6911; order RPQK01; family JAJDTT01; genus JAJDTT01. Next base: position 6,061,921 of record OZ253580.1, on the reverse strand, counting down.
TAAATTTCTATTGATCGTATGCGAAATCAATGTCCCACTTGTCATCGCCATCGCCAGTACGCTCATACCAATGGTTGATGCTCGAAACTTGATTTTCGAGAGGGAGAGGAGGCAACACAGCATCAGAGTCGTTCCGAGAAACCGCAACAAAATGCAGGCGACAGGCATCGTGGACTGAAAAATATTTGTCCCATTGCCCAGTCTTTGGATCCAGGAGTATTGGATACTGTGTATTCGGTGTTCTAATGTAAGAGCGAAGTTTTTCAATATCTTTCTTCCACGGTGCTCGGTGATGTGGGACAAATTTAAGCTCAATAATGTCGGTGATTTGCTCTCCCTCAATTATGATAAGATCTGGTGTCTTTCTAGTTCCGTCAGCCATCGTCCATGGCGGTTCCACAACGACGCATACACTAGTTGGAAGTTTCCCTCTAAGCTCCTCGGAAAGCGCCGCTTGGAGACCACGCTCCGATACTATGGATCCCATGACGTATCTCTTTTGGACGCACAACCAAGTCTTCTTGAAGGCTCTTTTTCTCTCTGAAGAATGCATAGCATTCCTCCGTTCATGTGACATAATGTCTCGAACCCCGATCCTGAACTGCTGAATCCAGAGTCAGGTTGTTCCTGGGTTTTCTCAAAATTGCGTACAGTGCACCGTGCCACTTCTTGACACGACGTCTTTCCTATATTCGAAGCACTTTCAGCCTGTTGGAGTTGCTTGTTCCCCGTTCTCCGGCACGTCGATGACGAGGAGGGTCAGGTCGTCATCCAGTGCGAGCTTGGGTCCATCCGATCAGTTGCCGTAGGGTGTAGTCGGCGAATTCAGCCGCGGTGGTGTTGGAGTGCTCGACGAGAATATCAAGCAGGCGTTCCGTCGAGAATTGCTCCCCGTTCGGCGCTTCAGCCTCGGTGACGCCGTCGCTGTAGATTACGATTCGATCGCCTGAAGTCAGTGGGATCGAGGCGGTCTCGCAACTCTCGTGCTTCGAGGTCGAAGTAGGCGTAGGTCACGGTCACGAAGTGGTTGTCCGTCTGATCGTAGAGGGCATCGTTCATTCCGGCCATGACTCGGGAGGGTTCCGCCACTTCATGAGACTGCGATGCAGAAGCGGTCTCACAATCGGGATATTCGGGGTCAGATCATCGTGCCAATGCTGAGAAAAATGTAGGCGCGCTTGGAGGGGCGACTTTCTTGTCGCCCACTGGGACAGGCGACTTTCTTGTCGTCTGTTCCGGACGGAGGAAGAGGAGGGGTGACTCCGTCCCCCCTTACCCCCCCTAATCGGCGACAAGAAAGTCGCCGCTCGTGCGCCCGACATGGGCTGTATCTAAGGGATGAAAGATCCCAAGGGAGGTGATGGGACCAACCCTAGCCGAACCGCAAGGCGTAGCCGCGAGGTGAAGCTGAAGGAAGCGGAAGGCAAACCCACGACCGCAGGAACACGAACCGGCAGTGAGGCCGGGTGCGGGTGGTGAGCTGGCGAGCAACAGCGAAACCCGAACCCCATCCAGACGCATCAGGTAGAGCCGGGCGGCCCGGGGGGAAAGATGCAGCACCTTACTCGGGGAGATCTCAAGGGTGAGAGCCCTTGAGAAGTCAGCAGAGGTCGTAGTAGCGAAGAAGCCGGGTAATGCCGGTGGAGCGAAGGACCGAAGGAGTCGGACTGGCCCTATGGTGGACTCGTCAGCGGGATCGCAACACCTCCGACAGCGGGGCGACGGGAACCCTCCTCGGACCCGGCATGGAAGGCCCACGGGTGGAGCCCGGCAAGCCGGAAGGGCGGAGATCAAGTCTCAGCGGCGGCGGAAACCGGAAAGAAAGGCCCTGTACGAGGCTCGAAAGAGCCTCGGGTGACTCCAACCGCCGGATACTGAAAACGGTACGTCCGGTGGTGTGGGAGGGTGCAGGGGCGCAATCCCCTGCGCCCGACCCGATCCGGTGGAAATCAGTCGCCCTCGGCTGAGGAAAACAAGATCACGTCGCCGTTCGTTTGTCCCACCGCGAACACCTGAATTCGGTATGTCTCCTCCAACAAGGACGATTCGGGGACGATCGCCTGGAAACGCCGGTCGCCCCTCGGCCCGACGAATGTGGAAGCAACCGCCCGGACGGTTCCGTTCACGGCCACTGCCAAAATCTCCGCGTACTTCGTCGAGACTCGTCCTTCGACGGCGGCCGGAATGAAGTCGGGATCCAGTCTCCGCCTCATCCTCGGAAGAAGGCTTGGCTTGTCCAACTCGATTTGGAGGCCCGGGGTCGGCCGTACGGTAAGTTGATCCAGCCGTTTCCCGATCAGGGCACGGAAGGGGCCGGGCTGAAACAAGCCATCCGCGCCCGCATCCCACGCCAGTTGCTGGACACGGATCTCGAACTCACTGGGTTCGGAGGTCTTCCTGAGGGTCTCCGGGGTGAGCGGCCGTGTGATCAGAAAAGAACGTTTCGAGTTCTGATCCAGGGAGCAGATCTGACCGGCATCAACTGACTTGGCTTCATCCGGAATTTCTTCCGATTTGGCGGTCCAGGGAAAACTCGCCGGATATTGCGCCTCGCGGATTCGGTCCCCGAAGGAGGCAAAGCAGCGCACCGTGGGACTCCCTTCGAGAAGTTCCCGGTCGAGCTCAATCAAAAACCCGGAATTCTCCAGTTCTGCGGCCTTGAAGAATTCCACCACGTCCGGGCGCGGGCGGCGAACCATTCCCCGGTGCACCAATTCGTCATTGACGAACACGAGAATGGAATCGGCCGGTTCCAGGGTTTCCATGTCTGCCGACCAGCCGAAAAACACAATCCTGTTGCCGTTCTCGCTCACCTCATCCAAATGGACCCGGGATCCACGTTGGGTCACATCGAAGGCCCGACCTCCCAGACAAACCGTCGTTCGCGAACGCAGAAACTCGAACGGGCGAGCGATGTTCAGAACTGTGGATGCAAGATCCCGGTTCTCCGGAGGCTCGGTTTCCGCAACCGGAATCCCGTCGGTGGGCCATGGAGCCGGAACCCCGAGGATGCCCGCAACACTGGGGAGGATATCCGTGGTTCGTGTGGGGCGATCCGACACCCGGCCCTCTTTCTGATGGGGAGCTTTGATCAACAGAGGCACGTTCAGGATGTTCCTGAAGTTGGCGTCCGTCATAGTGCGCCTGGACCCGCCGGGCTGAAAGCTGACCCCGTGGTCCGAGGCGACGACGATCAGGCTCCGGTCGTAGAGATCGTGAGTCTTCAGCTTTCGGAGCAGGCGGCCCAGGAGCCGGTCGGCGAAGCCCACCTGCAGCAGGTGGCGCTGGTAGGCCAGAGTCACCAGAGTTTCATCCCGGGTCCAGATATCCCTCTTGGTGAACAGGCCCATGTCCCCGCCGAACAGATAGCGCTTTCCCGAAGGGAGGTAGACCCAGGGCAGATGGGGAATCTGAATATGGATGAAATGCAGCCCCGGCTTCCCGGGTTCCGGGATAGATTCCAGAAATGCTTCGAATTGCCGGACTGGATGACCCAACTGCCAGGTCCAGCCGTAACGGATGTCGGGCAAGCCGGAAGTCAGGTCCTCGGGCAGGACGAGATTGAGATAGAGCAGCGAGACATCCACCAGAAGCTGGACCCACCTCTGCAGGTGATCGCGTGCGGACCCTGGACAGTCGAAACAGAGGTGCGTCGTCGATTCGGAGACGTTGAGCCGGTGGGAGTTTCGGAGCCAGGTGAAGAGATTGTCCGGATAGTCGGCCAATGCGGGGAGAACCGTCCGGTCCGGCTGCGGGAGATTCCCGGTTGTCATGGCTGCGACCGCGTATTGGGTGGAAGGCGAGACGGTCGTCGTTTTTCGGAACCAGGTGGCGCCGTTGGCGAGACCGGAAAAATTGGGGAAGCGTACGGAGTCGATTTCGCCCCGGCGATCAAGGAGAGATTGAAGGGGAAGTTCGTCGAAGACGACCATGACGATCGGCGTATCCGTCTTGCCGCTCTCCAGCGCCGTACCTTGCGGCTGGTTTGGATCGAGAACTTTCTGGACCGTGGGATCTGTCAGAAAGAGCGCGGGAACGATGACCATGGCGGGCGAAAGAAAGGTCAGGAACAGACGCGCAGTGGAGAACCGAGCGTAGACGAGAGCACTCAAGCACGCGAGCAGCCCGACCGCAGCGATGAGGGATACTCCCAGGTCCCACATCAGGGTTTTCAAGCCCAGAAGACCCAAGAGAAAACCAAACAGCCCGACGCCGGCGGCTTGGATCCAACGTATCCCGCCCAGAGCCCATCCCAGGAAATATGCTCCGGCTGCGACTGATGCAGGAACGAGCAGAATCAGGAGGGAGATCAAGAACGCCGCGTCCAAGAGTCCGGCGTGACGCGCGACCAGATACTCGGGCTGCTGGGAGAGGAGGTCGAAAATCGGCTGGGCTACGGACAAGCTGGCGAGAGGCCCGATGTGCAGGGAGTATTTCCAAAATCGGGTCCCTCGGTTCGCCCTCATATCTCACCGGGGAGCTCGCCGTCGCTGGTTCTGAGCGCGCACATGTTTCCGAACGGCCCTTAGCAACGCCGTAGCGGCATTCGACGCTATCCCTCCGTGGCCGACGAACTCGTTGCCTCGTCCTGGGCCCGGAGCTTGGGCAGTTTGGCAATCAGGAACAGGGAGACGACGGCCGCGACCAGGGCGAAGATGAAGCTGGCATGGAATCCGAAGTGGTCCGCCAGGGCCCCGTGGGTGGTGGGAGCGAAGAAGCTGGCGCAACTGGTCATCATCAGGATCGACATGTTCATGGTGGAGAGCGCGGGTGATGAGATCCCGACGATGTAGTTGGGGAAGTAGGCGCCCCCCAGCTCACCGGCTCCCATCAATCCGAAGGCGAGCAGGTAGAAGTAGCCGGGAACCGCCCAGCCCCAGATGATGGAGGTCCCCAACAGCACCATGCAGACGAAGAGGGGAGACCGCAGGCCGTACCGCAACGCGATGACGCCCAGGGCGTACCCCGCCACGGCCTTGAAGCCGAAGCGAAGGGCCATCACCCAACCCGAGTAGTCCTTGGGGTCGCCGCCCAGAACCTCCCGGCTGTAGAGGGAGAGGGTGGGCATGGCGGTGAAGACCATGAACCACATGAAGAAGCCCAGCCACAGGTAGACCAGGGTGGGCTGACGAACGAAGGACCTGAAGCTGTCCGCGTAGTATTGGACGAAGCGTTGACGCGGAGTTTCCGGGACCCGCGCCAGATCGTATCGGCTCGTCAGGTAGCAGGCCATGCCCATGCAGGGCGCCCCGATCAGGTAGAGCAGGGCGAAGTCGTAGGGATAGGGGAGCCACTCGATCCCGCCCCCCAGGATGTACTGGGCCCAGAGGGAGCCGGCCACGGCGAAGATGGGACCCAGGGCGAACGTCCATTTGAAGGCCCAGGCCCGCCCTTCGGGTGTGGTGCCGCGTTTCAGGCACTGGTACTTGTACACCTGGAAGGTGTAGGCGGAAAAACCCTGGATCAGGCCCTGGCCGATGACGGCGGTCAAGCGGGCCATATCGCTGACCGGGGCGAAGAGACAGATACAGACCACCGAGATCATGGTGGTGGTCACGGCGCAGGCGACGACGGCGGTGGTTCGGACGAACCGGTGGGGGACCAGCCACGACAGGAGGGGCGGTGCAAAGGCGCCCAGGAGATAGGTGGAGGCCGGGAGGTTGGCGACCATGGCGCTGGCCCCCAGCTTGTCCAGCAGCCCGGCCTGGACCACTCCCACGTAGACCACCGGCGCCGCGAACATGAAGATGCACATGGACACGACGTAGAGGAGGCCGTTGTGGCGGCTCATCTCGGCAGTGGGGAGGAAGGGGGCGTCAGTTCCACCGAATTCGTTGGGCAGTATCGGTTTCAATGGCAGCCTCGGCATTCGAAGTTGGTTCCATGGCAGGGCAGGCAACTGGCCTTGTCCAGTTGGATCTTGCCCGTGGAGTGGAGGTCGGCGAACTCCTGAGTGTGGTCGGCCGGGCGCAGGTTCACCCCCTCCAGGTGGCAGTAGCTGCAGCTGAACGGGTTGTCGATCTCCGAGTGGCAGACCAGGCAGTCGGACATGACGGGAAGAGGCGTGGCCTCGCTGGTGTCGAGTCCCCGGTGGCAGGCGGTGCAGCCGTCGGCGTTTTCCAATTGCGGCCGGATATGGGGAGAGCCGAAATAGCTTCCCCCGTCGATGGCTGATGCCAGAAAGGGCGCCAGGTTGCCCAGCCGGACGTGGAAACCGTGATCGAAGCGGTAGATTCGTTCCGGAGCGGACCAGCTGAGCCGAGCCGGATCGAGGTTTGTGGCCTTGCCGCCCGAGTGACAGGAAAGGCAGACCGCGGGTTGCGGAAAGATTTGATCGCCGGCCTGACGGCTGGTCTCGGCTCCGGCGTGGCACCGGGTGCAGGCCAGGCCCAGATCGAGATGAATCGGGTGGGAGAAATCCGGGGAAGAGAAGAGGGTCAAGCCGAACAGAAGCGGCGCGCTGAGGGCGTAGCCGACCTGGCTCAAGCTCTTCCCCGACATAAGGTCCGCTCCCGTCCGGAACGCATTGGGCCATCGCCGGAGTGGGCCTGTGCGCCGTTTCGCGCCGTGATTGTCAGCCCGCGGCGACGCCTGCCGTGAGACTCCTAGCTCTTGGGTTCGTAGGACACCCGCCAGATCGTGCCGGCCCCGTCCTCGGAGATCAGCAGCGACCCGTCGATCATCTGCAGCAGACCCACGGGCCGTCCCCAGACCTCCGGCCGATCGGGCGCCAACATCCAGCCCGAGAGGAAGTCGGTGGGGCCTGAGGTGGGGCGCCCCTTCAGGAAGGGGATGAAGGCGATGGAATATCCGACTCGCACCGATCGGTTGGAAGAGCCGTGAAAGGCCAGGAAGAGGCCTCCGTGAAATTTCTCGGGGAACTGGCTGCCGCTGTAGAAAAGGATGTCCAGGACCGAGACATGGGCGCCCAGCTGGACGTCCGGATAGAGGCTGCTGTCGACCTTCTCCTGGTCCGTCTCCTGGTGCCGCGGCTCCTTGTGGGGGCCGGAATACGCGTCAGGAAAGCCGTAGAATCTGCCCTGCTTGATGTGGACCAGGTAGTCGTCCACCAGATCGTCGCCCAGGCCGTCCCGTTCCTGCACGCTGCCCCAGAGCTCATCCGTCCCCGGGCGCCAGCGCAAGCCCACGGTGTTGCGCAGACCGGTGGCGAAGATGTCGTGTCCGCTGCCGTCGGGATTGATCCGGTTGATGGCCGCACGGACCGGCGGATCTCCCTTGCCGATGTTGGAACTGGATCCCACCGTCACGTAGAGCTTCTCCCGCTGCCGGTCGAAGAGGAGGGTCCGAGTCCAGTGCCCCTTGCCGAATCCCGCCAGGGAGAAGACTTCCTCCCCCTCGCCCGTTATCTGTTGATTTTGGTAGGGGTAGCGCTTGATGGAAGTGGGCTCGCCCACGTAAAGGTAACCTCTGTACCGAGCCAATCCGTAAGGGCGGTCCAATCCTTCCAGCAGGACGGTGCGTTTCCCGGGCAATAGTCGGGTCACCGACCCGGTGGGCTCATTTCGCTTGCCGCTGTCGGTCACCAGAACCTCTCCGGTGGGACCCAGGAGCATGAAACGAGGACGCTCGAAACCGCTGGCGATGACTTCGCCATGGAAGCCGTTGGGGAGATTGAGTTTTGCACCTTCAGGGCGAGGGACGACCTGCGGACGGTTGCTGGACGATTTGGTGTGGAACGGTTCGGGAAGTTCCTTCCAGTTCACCGGGCGATCGGACGATTGAGCCAGGACCATGCTTCCGGCCGCCAGCAGGATGCACCAGGAGAAACCGACGAGTTGACGCGCGTACATGATGGTTCGGGATGGTAGTTTCCGCACCGGGGCGAGTCAAGGCACGGCAGGTTCAATTGACTCGGTGGGAAGGGGAAGAAACAATGCGGACCCGACGACACTGACACCGGAGTATCTGGAGGTGGGGATGGTGCGGGATCGCCGGTTGCCGGCTGCCCCGGCCCACTGGCCGCGGATCAGGCATCGCCTTCAGGGTCGGCAGCCGCTGCTTTTTCTGTCCTACGACGGGGCGCTGGCGCCTCTGGTCTCCCGAGAGGACATGGCGGTTCTGTCCCGGGGGATGAAAGAGGTGCTCCGCCAATTGGCCGGTCTCTGTCCCACGGTGATCGTGAGCCGGCGCGGACGGCAGGATCTGGCCTCCATGGTGGATATCGACGGCCTGTATCACGCCGGCAGCGACGGGTTGGATTTCTCGGGACCGGGATTGAGCGGCCGGTCGCGAACCAAGGCGGAGTGGGTGTTGCAGATTCGCTCCCTTGCTGCCGATCTGGTCCAAGCGTACCTTGGAACGAACGGAGTTCTGGTAGACCCCAGGGACATCACCCTGCGCCTCCATCTGGATCCGGCGGTCCGGGCTGATTCGGATGAGGTGGAGCGAGTTCTCGATTCGGTTCTGAGAGGATATCCTCAACTCCGGAAGATGCGGGGCCGGGACGGACTACAGGTGCGTCCCCGGCTGGAATGGGATCGGGGCCGGGCCGCGACACGGATCGCGGCTGAATTGGCGCCGCCGGGATCCGGTCGGATCCCCCTCTACGTGGGGACGCACCCAGACGATGAGACGGCGTTTCAGGCGCTGAGCGACGAGGGACTGACCTTCGTCGTGAGCGGGGGCGATTCGGCCACCGAAGCCCACTACCAGCTTCAGCATCCGGACGAGCTGGAGTCCTTCCTCTACTGCCTGTTGGACCATCTTCAGGGGACCGCAGGCGGACTCCGGCGGGAGCATTGACATGCGGGCCATGATCCTGAAGCAGCCGGGGACGAGGCTGGAGGCAGTGGATCTGCCGCCCTTGCAGCCCGGCCCGGGTCAGGTGAGGGTCAAGGTGCGGGCCTGCGCCGTGTGCCGAACCGATCTCCACGTCGTGGACGGAGATCTGACCGACCCCAAGCTGCCCATCATCCCTGGGCATGAAATCGTGGGTGTCGTGACCCAGTTGGGTCCCGGCGTGGGGCGGCACGGCATCGGCGACCGGGTCGGAATCCCCTGGTTGGGATGGACCTGCGGACAGTGCGACTACTGCCGGTCGGAACGGGAGAATCTCTGCTCGAGAGCCCAGTTTACCGGATATACCTTGAACGGAGGCTACGCCGAGCAGGTGCTGGCTCACGAGCGCTTCTGCTTTCCCATCCCCCGGGAGTACTCGGATGTGAAGGCGGCTCCCCTTTTGTGTGCCGGCCTCATCGGCTATCGGTCGCTGGTCATGGCCGGTCCGGGACGGCGTCTGGGTCTCTACGGGTTCGGAGCGGCGGCCCATATCGTCGCTCAGGTCGCCCGTCACCAGGGCAGAAGCGTCTACGCCTTCACCCGTCCCGGCGATGGGACGGCGCAGGACTTCGCCCGTTCCCTGGGAGCGGTCTGGGCCGGGGGCTCGCAACGGAAGCCGCCGCACCCTCTGGATGCCGCCGTCATCTTCGCTCCGGTGGGTCCGCTGGTGCCGGTGGCGCTCGAAGCCGTGGGCAAGGGAGGAACGGTGGTCTGCGGTGGAATCCACATGAGTGACATCCCGTCGTTTCCCTACCGCCTCCTGTGGGAGGAGCGCCGGCTCTGTTCGGTGGCCAACCTGACCCGGAAGGATGCGGTGGAGTTCCTGGAGTTGGCTCCACGGGTTCCGGTGCGCACCGAGACCGAGGAGTTCCCTCTCACCGAGGCCAACGAAGCCCTCAGGCGGTTGAAGCAGGGCGAACTGGATGGAGCCGCCGTTCTGGTCCCTTGACTTTGTCGAAGTGCGGATCGAGTGGCGGGATAGCCGTCACGGCGGGCTCCTGGCCATAGTAGACTGACGCCGGGTCCGGCCGCCGCGGCCATCCGCCAACCGTGTCCTGGTTTTCAGGGAGGATCGAAATGTCATTACAAATTGGGGCCCATTCGATGACTCGGGCCAGGGACTTGAGGCATTCGGGAACCATTCCGCGTTCCCGGGAGCTTGGAACCGTGGGTTTGTTGCTGATTTTGGTACTCTCCACGGCGCCGATGATTGCCGAGTCGCACCAGCAGCTCCTCCCTCATCACGCGGAACTGGCCCCGGGGGTTCACGCCGCCGGCTTCTCCCACCAATTCGCCAGCGCCAACTGCGGATGGGTGGAGTTGGACGGGGAAACCCTGCTCATCGATCTGCCCCGGGGCAGATCGGTCGATGCCTATCTGGCTCGGGTCACGAGCGGGGGCAAGCGCCCTGCGCGGCGGCTGGTCTTGACGCATATCTGGGAAGATCCGTCCTGGGGGACCTCCTCGGCCTACGACCCGGTGGAGAAGCGCTGGTATCGCTCCGCCGAGCCCATGGGGCTGGATCCCATCGCTCCGCTGGTCCGGGCGCTGCTCAAGGCGGGCGTCACCCAGATCGTGACCTCGCCCCGGATTCGGGAGCGCCTGCTGGCCGGAATTCCGGATCTGGAACCAGCCCTGGTGACGGCGCTGTCAAAGCCGGGGTTCGTGGGAGATCCCGCCCGGTCCATCCAGTTCCTGCCCCTGGACGAGGTTTGGGACGAGGGGGCCGGGGCCCTGTATCTCCAGCGGGACAAAGTTCTGTTTGGTGGGCCCTCGGTGATGAACGGGATCCGTTTCAACCCGAAGGGGAAAGACACCGCAGCCTGGATCGGCGTTCTGGATCGCCTTCATGAACTTGGCGCCCGGGAAGTGGTGCCCGGATTCGGTTCCTGGACCGGTCCGAACATGGTGGGACGGCTTCGGGACCTGATGGTGGAGCTCCGGGACGAGGTCGCCTATGGGATCGCCATCGGATACTCCCTGCCCGAGGTCCAGAAATACGTCCGGATTCCCGACGGGCTCCAGTACTGGACCACCCATACGCGCCCCAGGGAAGCTCAGATCGCGCATGTCTACACGGAGCTCACGGTCCCCAACGCTCCGTTCCATGGCCGTCCACCCCAGCCCGGCGACTCCAGTCCCCACGCGCTGGTCCTGATTGGGGACAGCCCCCATCCACCCGCTCCGATCCGGAAAGCACTGACTCTGGTTTTCCAGGCCACCGGCGTCACGCCCCACTTCACCGTGGATGTGAACGCTCTTTCAGCGGAGAACCTGTCTCGGGTCCAGTTGCTGGTGATTCTGCGGGACGGCCGTCAGGTGGAGCGCGTGGGCGAGGGCCGGGAGCCTTTGAGAACGCTGGTGGATCCCCTTCATGGGGAGATCAAGACCTGGATGACCCTGGATCAGGAGCGGGCCGTGGCGGAATTCGTCGACAAGGGCGGATCCTTCCTGAATCTCCACAACTCCCTGGGGCTGTATCCGCCCGCCGGACCCTACCTGAAGCTGGTGGGAGGCCGTTACATCGGCCACGGACCCTACGAGCGCTTCCGCATCGAGGTCGTGGACCCGGACCATCCCATCACCGAGGGCGTCAGCGATTTCACGACGGCGGACGAGCAGCACACGCCGGTCCTGTACGACGAGAGCCAGGTCCACATGATCCTGGAAAGTCGTATGGACAACGGAATCGCGGTCCCGGCCGGATGGGTCCGCGAGGTGGGGAAGGGAAGAGTCTGCCACCTGGCTGCCGGCCACCCGGCCGAACCCCTGTTTCACCCCATGTACCAGCGGCTCATGAAGAACGCGGTCCGCTGGTGCCTGCGGCAAAGGTAAACGGGAAGAAGACCGTGGAGAGGCGACGAGGAGGGACAGCTTTCTTGCCGCCCACTGGGAGGGGCGATTTCTAATCGCCCACCGGGCCAAGCGGCTTTCTTGCCGCCTGCTGGAGGGGCGACTTTCTTGTCGCCCACTGGGCCAGGCGGCTTTCTTGCCGCCTGCTCTTCTGTGTCCCTATTCGATTCGGCGGCCGGATAGTGTAGGGGCCGGAAAGTGTAAAGTGGGGACTCCGTCCCCCCTGCCCCCCTGTCGGCGACAAGAAAGTCGCCGCTCCTGTTCGGCGGTTGGAAACCGCCGCTCCCTACGCCTGCAGGAAATCGAAATCACATCCCTGGTCGGCCTGCAGGACGTGCTCGAAGTAGAGCCGGCGGTAGCCTCTCGCGGCGGGGCGGACGGTCGAACGGATGCCTGCCATCCGGCGCTGGATCTCTCGGGGCTCCACCAGGAGGTCCAACCGCCGCGCGGGGACGTCCAGCCGGATACGATCGCCGGTCCGGACTGCGGCCAGAGGACCTCCCGCCACGCTTTCCGGACAGACGTGGACCACCACCGTGCCTCGAGCCGTGCCGCTGATACGTGAGTCGCTGATCCGGACCATGTCCTGAACGCCCGCTCGGAGCAGCTTTCGAGGGATCGGGAGCAAGCCCCACTCGGGCATGCCCGGCCCGCCGAGGGGGCCGACGCCCCGAAGCACCAGCACGTCTTCGGGACCGACGTCCAGGTCCGGACCGTCGATTCCCTCCAGTAGTTCGTGGTGGTCTTCGAAAACCACCGCCCGGCCCTCATGGCGGAGAAGTCCGGGCGTGGCGGCGCTGTGCTTGATGATGCATCCGTCCGGGGCCAGGGATCCATAGAGAACGGCCAGGCCGCCGGAGGTCTCCAGAGGGCGGTCCATGGGATGGATGACTTCCGGATTGTCGTTGCGCGCCCCCTGGAGGTTTTCGCCCAGGCTCAGACCGGTGACCGTCGGCTGGTCCAGATCCAGCAGGGGCGCCATCTCACTCAGGAGCGCCGGGGCCCCTCCCGCGTAGGCGAAGTCCTCCATCAGGAAGCGGCCGGCCGGCTTCAGATCCAGCAGCACCGGCGTGGTCTGGGACAGTTCGTCGAACCTCTTGAGGGACAGCGGGATGCCGGTCCGCCCGGCCACCGCGAGGAGATGAACGATGGCGTTGGTGGAACCGCCGATGGCATGAAGGGTGCGGATGGCGTTGTCGAACGATCCGGCGCTCAGCAGCCGAGAAGGTTTCAGGTCCAGTTCCACCAGGCGCACGATCTGGCGTCCGGCCCGGTGCGCCAAGCGCGTTCGGCGGGAATCGGCCGCCGGGTAGGCGGCGTTCCCGGGCAGTGCCATTCCCAGGGCTTCGGCCAGCGTGGCCAGGGTGGAGGCCGTGCCCATGGTCATGCAGTGGCCCGGACTCCGGACCATGGCGCCCTGGAGATCCAGCCAGTCTTCTTGGCCGATCCTCCCGGCTCGAAGTTCGGCCTCGAAGCGCCTGCAATCGGTGCAGGATCCCAACTCCTGGCCTCGCCAGTGGGCGGTGAGTTGTGGCCCGCCGGTCACGAGAATCGCCGGCACGTCCGCACTCACGGCGCCCATGAGCAGTCCCGGCGTGGTCTTGTCGCAACCTCCCAGGAGGACCACCCCATCCAGAGGATTGGCCCGGATGCATTCCTCCACGTCCATGCTCAAGAGGTTCCGGAAGAGCATGGAGGTGGGGCGCATGTTGAACTCGCCCAACGAGATGACCGGAAATTCGAAGGGCACCCCGCCGGCCTGCCAGACCCCCTCCTTGACCCGCTGGGCCAACGTGCGCAGGTGGGCATTGCAATGGGTCAACTCGCTCCAGGTGTTGCAGATGCCGATGAGGGGACGGTCCCGGTACACTGCGGGGTCCAGTCCGAGTCCCTGCAAGGCCGCCTGTCGAGTCCACCCGTACAGTTCGGGAGTGTCGAACCACTCGCGGCTGCGCAGGTTTTTCCGTTTCCGGTGCTTCAATCTGCTCGTCTCCTCCCCGGTGAAATCCCCGAGTGCTGTGTTATCATGCCCGAAACTCCGAGGCAATTCGGAGATGGGCTCGTTGGCCCGAACGCCCCGGAGGGCCGTTCCTGCGGCGGAACCTGTTACTGCTCGGTCCGCGCGTCCCGCGACTCAGAAAGGAGACCCATGATGCTGACTTTTCGGGGATTTGTGACTTGGCTTGCCCCCTCTCTTCTTCTGCTCTGCAGCTGTGGCGGGAACATCAACGAGGAACTGATCCAGGCCGCGGGGAAAGGGGATGACGCTGCCGTCAAGGAACTCCTGGCACAGGGGGCCGATGCCAATGTGGCCAGCGAGGAAGAGGGACAGGAGGGACAGCTCGCCTTCATCCTTGCCGCCGGTCACGGCCACGACGCCGTGGTCCAATCCCTGATCGGTGGCGGTGCCGACATCGAGATCCGGGATTCCGAGGAGCGGACGCCGCTGATGGCAGCTGCGGCGAGCGGTCATGCCGGGACGGTCCAGGCCCTGCTGGAGGCTGGAGCCGAAGTGGAGGCGCAGGACAACCGGAAGCGGACGGCCGTGCTCTGGGCCGCGGCTCGGGGCCACGGAGAGGTCATCGGAGTGTTGGCGGAGAAGGGAGCCAACCTGGACATCGCGGATCAGAGCGGCGGAACCGCCCTGATCATGGCGCTCGGGGCCGGACACGGAGAGACGGCGCGAGCTCTCCTGAGCCATGGTGCGGACGCCTATTCCATGACCAGCGATGGATCTCCTTCGGTTCTGCTGGCGGCCAAACTGGGCGACACCGAGAGCGTCACGGCCCTGCTGGACGAGGGGGTCGACGCGGAGGGGACGGATCCGGATGGAAAGACCTCCGTGGTCTGGGCCGCCGAGGGAGGGCACACGGCAACCGTGAAGGCCCTGGTCGAGGCGGGAGCCGACGTCAACGTGCAGGACAAGCAGGGTTGGAGCGGACTCATGTACGCGGCGGTAAACGGCCATGCCGAAGCGGTCAAGGCACTGGTGGAGGCTGGAGCCGACGCCAAGGCCAAGAACGAGGATGGCAAGACCGCCCGGACCCTGGCCCAGGAGGGGAACAAAGAGGAGGTCGCCGCCTTCTTGAAGTAGGCCATGTCCGAGTCGTCCTCCAATCTCAGCCGCCGCCGTTTCCTGGAGAGGAGCTTGGCCTACGGAGCCGTGGCCGCGGCTCCACCCGCGACCGCGAAGGCGGTTGCAGCTTCGGCGGCGAAACGCTCCGGGGATCCCAGGTTTTCACTTTGGTGTGCTCCGGGCGGATTGATCAGTCCGACCCAGCCTTCCGATGAGCCGGCCGTCATCGACTTCGTCGAGAAGTGCGCTCGGCATGGCGTGACCCATCTGGTTCCGACTCGCGGGTCCCTGATCCTGGCCCAGGCGGCCCGGGAGAAGGGGATCGTGATGCATCCCTACATGGCGTTCAACAGCCATGGCGCGAGGCGGATGCGGGCCAACTGGTCCCTCAACTACATCGGTCTTCCCTACGGCTCCGCCCGGCTCAAGGAAAAGCTGGATCGGCATCGCCCCATCTGGAACAGCCCCCGAGCCATGCTGAGCATCGGCTCATTCGCCAAGGAACATCCGGACTGGTGGGCGCTGGACCGGGAAGGCGACCGCGAACTCAAGCTGGGGAGCCGGCTCTCCATGAGCCTGGCCGTTCCCGAGGTGCGGTCGTACATGGTCGACCGGTACCTGGAGATCGTGGAGGAATCGGGCGGCCATGGCGTGCAGGTGGAGTTCGTGAGCGAACTCCGGGACGGCCACGGCGCCGCGATCCACGGTTACGAATCCCCGATGGTGGAGGCGTACCGGAAACGGAGCGGCAAGAGTCCGTCAGGACTCCCGAACCATGACCCGGAATGGCTGCGTTTCCGGGCCGGTTTCGTCACCGAGACGCTTCGGGAGCTGCGCCGTCGCATGAAGGCCCTGCACCCGGAAGCCCCCGTTACCATAGCCGTCATCGCCCAGGATCTGGCGGGGCCTCACGGAGACCGTTACCTGGGCGCCTTCCAGGATCTCCGCGCCTGGCTCGACGAGTCGCTGACGGACAAACTCTACCTCTGGTTCCGGACCACTTCCGACCTGACCCGGGTGGAGCGCTACACCAGCCAGTTGGCGAAATTGATCCGGGGGCGGTGTCCTCTCATCGTGGAGCTGTCCTGCTACCACGTCGGGAGCTTCCAGGACCCCAAGCTGATGCTGGAAGCCGCCCGGACCGCCCTGGCGAACGGGGCGGACTCGGTGGGGATGTACCGCGGCCACGCGGTGGACCAGTTGAACTTCTGGCCCCTCATCGAGGAGATCCGGTCCCTGGGCTGAGTCCGGTCATTGCAGTTTGCCGCCGTTTATCCCCAAACGATAGAAGTGAGCACAACACCAACTGGCAGAATAAGGGGGAGCGTGGGAGCGGGGGTTTGCAACCCCCGATTCCGGGCTGGCGATGAAGAGGGGGACAAGGATGTCCTCCTAGCCCCCATGTTTTTCTGGGAATGAAGAAGGCGCGGAAGGGAGGGGTGATGGGACGCGGGCAAAGGATTGTATCGACCCTATCCCTGGTGGGCCTTGGTTTTCCGGCGTTGGCAGGGGCCCAGAAACCGGATTCGGGGAACTATTCCGAACCAGAGTACGAATCGAAGGTCGTGCTGGGGAACATGGTGCCCATGAGAGACGGGGTAAGACTCTCCGTGGACCTCTACCGGCCCGACGCTCCGGGAAGGTTCCCCGTGATACTGAGCCACACGGGTTACAGCAATCTCGGTGGAAGAGCCGGGTTTGGAACGGATCGAGCCAAGTGGTTTGCGCGACGCGGTTACGTCTTCGCCATTTCCGATTTGCGAGGCCGATACGATTCGGAAGGGGAGACTGACATCTTCGACGAGAAACACAAGACGGACGGTTACGACCTCGTCGAGTGGCTGGCTCGCCAGTCCTGGTCCAACGGCAATGTTGGCATGACAGGGGGCTCTTATCTGGGGTGGACCCAGTGGTGGACTGCCAGCCAGGCCCCCCCTTCCTTGAAAGCCATCGCCCCCGAAGTGGCTCCGCCGGATCAGTTCTTCAATGCTCCGTACCAGAATGGAATTTTGGTGTGCTGGGCCATGGATTGGGGAGCGGGAATGATGGCCGGCCGGACCATACAAGTTATCGGTGAGGGGCCCTACGGAGGGTTTTCCAATAATCGGCACGAAGAATATATGCATCTACCCTATATCGAAATGCCGAAAGTGAAGGGGATTATATACGAAAGTGCCGAAACCTGAGCATTAACGCCGGTTCCGTGGCCGGTCTATCCATCTGATATTCACGGGCTGGACCAATGCACGGGCCAGCTCCTCGAAGTCTGCTTCCACGCGCATATCCTGTTCCAGTTCGGCCTTGGTCGGTTGGTAGGAATCCTTGACCAGTTCGATGGTGGGATGTTGGGGATTGTGTCTGGGTTTCTTCATGCGGCCCTCGGCATCCTAGGTTGCTTCCCCTCAAAGTAGTCTTCCGGCGTGTAGATTTGAATCTTGGGCAGGTCCATGAAGCGTCCGGCGTTGACGGCGGCATTTCTCATGCCGTTGGTCACTCTGTCTCGAAAGCAGGTGAAGATGCCGAGATCAGCTCCGGCCTGTTGACGTGCGCCGTTGAAGGCTTGGACGTGTCCGGGATTGGTAGAGCCGCCTTTGACCTGAGAAACGATGTCAATGAACCGGCCCTTGCGGATCGGGAGCCGTCCCACGCCGTCAATTCCGCCATCCCGTCTCTGGATTCGGTTCGGCTCCATACCGTCCACCAGAGCAGCAGCCCACCTCTCAAACCGGAATTTATCGATGCCGGCAAGCTCCTGAGCGTGTGTGATGGTATGGGGAAGGCCAATGTATTGGGTGTGTTCCCAACGGATTCATCCGGGACATCCTCCCGCATGACTTCAAGGTTGTCTCCAAAGCTCAGTCGATTTTCGTTCAACCCACCAAATCCTTGTAACGCAGCCGCTTTCCCACCATCCGGTCAGCGACCAGGGCCATTTGATCCAACGTGTCCATGCGCCTTAGGTTGTGACGTGCGGCAAACTCTCCAACGTATCGGTCGGTGTGCTGTTCCGAGAAGTGGTGAAAGGTTCCGTGGTAACTCCGCTTCAACATGGACCAGAATGATTCGGCTCCGTTGGTGTGGCAGTTGCCTTTGACGTACTCCTGAAGAGAATGCCTGACCGTCTCGTGATGGACAAGCCGGCCGTAAGAGGTTGAATCGTCCGTGTAGATCTTGGCATCTTCTCCCACGTGCTCCAAGACGAAACGGGAGAGGGTTTCAGACTTGGTGTCAGGGACGACTCGGGCCGACACTTGGTTGGAGGGGCGATCTTTGACGGCAGCCACGGCCGTCTTTCCAACGGCTCCACGTCCCTCCAGTTTGGCGCGTTTGGCCTTCGGCATATGCTTCCGCTTTCCGCCGAGATACGCCTCGTCAGCCTCGACCGGGCCGGAGAACAGGGCCATTCCAGTCAGGTTCAGACCTTTCCGTATCCGGTGAGCAAGGTGCCAAGCCGTCTTCTGTGTTACGTCCAGGTCACGATGCAGCTTCATGGAGGAAACGCTCTTGAGGCTGGTAGTAAGGAGGTAGGTCGCAAGCAACCAAGTCTGATAGCCGAGTTTGGAGGACTGCATAACCGTCCCGACCCGGACGCTGAACCGCTTGCCGCAATCGCGGCAACGATACGGCATGGAAGGATGCTTGGCTCCGGTCTGGACGTTGGTGGAGCCGCAATGGACGCAACAGACTTCCTCCGGCCACCGCTGCTTTATGAACCATTCCTCAGCGGCTTTATCGTCGGGAAATCTCTTGAAGAATCCGCGAAGTGAAAGTCCCTCTCGGAACGCCTTTCCGGGTGCCTTGTTCCGTGTCTCGTAACTCATTGCATCCTCCTGACTTACAAGACATATTCTATAGGAAAGTACCGGCATTATCAACCCCTACGGGCAACTTTTTCGGCACTTTCGTATATAATCCCCAAAGTGAACCCAGATTATTCATGGAACATGTTGATAAGGGCTTCCAACCCGGCGTTTTCGTGCGGTCGGAGCCCGGTTTCTCTTGAAGCTCTGTCGATTCGACTGAATCGGCTCAAAAACAGGACGATTGAACCAGTCATAAACCGTTTTCCGGCCAGGGGGACCGTCACCCGCCGACAGATTGACTTTCCGGTGAGAAATCCCCACCGTTTCGGTCCCTTCCACGGGCCCGATGCCTCCTCCGTCCACTATCCCGGCGCCCAGGACACCCGCGCCAGTCTCTGCCACAACTCCTTCCAGTCCGTCGCCCCTTGACTGATGACGAAAATCAATCGCCTCCCCTGACGTAGCGCCCGACTCGCCACTCGCAACACCCGCTCGCGAAAACGACGCAGACTCCAGCCCCGACGCGTCGCCTGCTCCATCAGCACCCGACCCAGGTGCAGGATCTCGTACCCCAGAAGATTCAGCAGGAACAAGACTTCGTTGTGGGGTCGAACGCCGGCCTCCGTCCTCGCTTCCGGCTTGGCTTCCGACTTCAGCGGTTGGCCCCGATAGTGCGTCTTGGGCCGGCTCGCGGAGGACAAGGCCGGATCGAGCACGTCCATCAACTCCCCCATGTGCCCTTCCGCCTTCCCCCGCTTTCGATACTGTGTCAGCAACGCTTCCGCCTCATAACGCTTCCGGCTCAGGCTCGTCAGCAACCAGAAATGATCCGGATACAACTCCCCCGGTCGCTCCCGCACCACCAGCACCACCCGGCGCGCCCGATCCCAACTCTCCGCCTGGTAGGTCAGCTCATGGAACCAGAGCCTCGGCGGCTCTTTCGGGGATCGCCCCGCCGGCTGGGTCAAGTAGGGCTTCGCCATCCGGTTCAGGACCTCATTCTTGCGGATTCGAGCGATATAGGGCACGCTTCTCGACTCCAGCCCCTTCAGCAGCCCCGGCTCCGGGAACCCCGCATCCATCCGCACGATCATCGAGCCGCACAGACGCCCCCGACAGCGGTCCACCACCCGCAGCGTCAACTTCAGCGCCTTTTTCCCCAGGTAGCTGGCTCCCGGAAAAATCTCCCCGTCGATCAGGTCCCCCGTCTCGGCACAACTCGCCACCAACCCGTGGTACATCCGCTGGCGATAGTATCCGTTCCATTCGCTTCCCGGGGGATGCCCATGGACCTCGACCGGGAGACCGTCCACGTCCAGGTACATCGTCTTTTTCCGTCTCTTCTTCCGTGGGGTCTTTTTCCCCCGTTTTCGCCGCTGGCCTTCGATCATCTCGATCCGACGGCACGCCAGCTCCGTCACCGCCTGGTGCAGGACCGGAAGGTTCTCCTCCCGGCTGAGCGTGTCCAGCAGTCGGGACAAGGTCGGCTGCGACGCCAGCCCCTGGCCCTCCTCCAAGGCCGCCGTGCCCCGACGGGTCCGGCTCGCCACCCGCAAGCTCGGATCCTGACGCAGGCGGTCGGCGTCGGACTGGTCGCGCCAGCCCTGACCCAGCAGCAGGAGTCGAGTCCGCAGCAGATCCGACAGCGGATAGCGGATCGAACTCGGGTGTCGCGGATCGTGCAACCGCTCGGTCAACCAGTCGATGAGGCCGCTGCGCTCCATCAGCTCCCGTTGCACCAGGGCTCCCGTGTCCGCACTGAGCAACTCGGGGCGGGTCTCGAGGCGGAGGGATCGGTTGAATGAGGGCCGGATCTGCGGTATCGTCTCAGGCATGGCGTGCTCCGTTTATTGTGGTTGTTTCTTAGCACTATAATCATACCACAAATGACGGGCACGCCGTCTCTTTATGCCGCCCTTGGAGGGGACGAAAACCGTGGAAATGCTTGGGTTTCGGCCCCACTTGAATCCTGGGGTTAAACCGACGTTGAAAACAAATATAGCGTTTCACCCAGGTCGGATCCCATCCGTTTTCTGTGGGTATCCCGTAACCCTCTGATCCGACTCGACATGACGGGCACGCTTGCTCATTTTATGTTTGCGTGATGAATAATCTGGGGTGAAGGGAGCGCTGGATGCGCCCTGGTTCGAGACGTGGATCCGGCAAAATCTCTCGACAGGTGAATACTGGAGGAAGATTTCCTACCAGGGCAAAGACAACTATTCAAAAATGACGGTACCGGCCCTGAACATCACAGGGTGGTTCGATGCGAACTATCCCGGCTCGCCCATGAACTACCAGGGGATGAAGCAGTACGGAGCGACCCCGGAATCCCGCCGTCCTTCCCTCGTCATCGGACCCTGGCAACACGCCATCAATCAACGGGTGGTCGCGGGATTCGACTACGGTCCCGATGCCGTGATCGACCTGAACGGAATGATCTGCCGGTGGTTTGACCATTTCTTGAAGGGGATCGACAACGGGGTGACCGATGAGCCTCCCGTTTATGTCTTTGTCATGGGACCCAACCGCTGGTACGCGGAGCAGGACTGGCCGCTACCTCAAACAAATTGGACGAATTACTACCTGCACAGTGGAGGTAAGGCCAATTCGCTGAAGGGAGGCGGCGTGCTGAACACGACACCGCCGGGTGAGGAATCCTGGGATGCTTATGTTTACGACCCGGCCGATCCCACCCCTTGTGCCCCATTTACGAATGGTCATATCGATGGAGCGGTGGATGCGAGAATTCCGTCGATCCGGGATGATGTGCTGGTCTATACGACGCCGCCGCTGGCCGAAGACATCGAAGTGACGGGGCCGGTTGAGGCGAAGCTCTATGCGGCGACCTCGGCACGAGATACCGATTGGATGGTGCGCTTGATCGACGTCCATCCCGATGGCTATGCCGCCCTCCTGTGTGACGGGGTGCTACGGGCACGGCATCGAGACCCGCAAAGAGAAGGGGCGTTCAATTCGGAACGGCTGAGCAAGATCGAGCCCAACAGGGTCTACGAGTATACGATCGAATTCTGGAGGTCGACCGGGAACGTGTTCAAGAAAGGGCACCGCATCCGAGTCGAGGTCTCCAGCAGTTACTTTCCCTACTATCTCAGGAATTTGAACACGGGCGCCGACAATATCGGTCTGGAGACCCGTTCGGTAGTGGCCACGCAGAAGATCTATCACAACAGCCAGTTCCCCTCACACGTCACACTGCCGATTATCCCGAGTCGAAAATAGGTGCCACCGGCCGCCGTCACCAAGGATGGGACAAAGGCGACCTGGTGAGGAATGCGGCCTGGACTCGCAGGGATAAGAAATCAATCCACAATCGGACCCACCGGCAGCGTCGTGAACGCCCTGCCGGGCTCCAGTTCCAGGGCGACGACGGCGACCCGGCCGGCTTGGGTCCGAACGCAGATCTCCCCTTTGAAATCAGTGGTCACGGCGTCGGGGAATATCTCTTGAATGAACGCGGCAAATTGGCCCCCGGCCTGAATTGTTCTGGCGGACGTTCCGCCGGCGACCACCTCCCCGCTTTCATCTTTGAGTGTCAGGTCCACCCTCTGCTCCGCCAGCTCGGTGTTGCGCACCGCGATTCCGGTACTGAGCCCCCCGCTGCGCCGCGCCGGCGCCACGGCTGCCCGCAGTCTGGAGCTGGCGCCGACTCCGGTGATGCCGGTGCCCGTGAGTTCGAAACGAACCACCGCGGAAACCGGAACATCATCCGTCGAGACCGTTATCGATCCGGTCAGCAGGCCTCCGTCGCCGGACGACAGAGTCAGGGTCCGGCTTCCCAAGGGGGGGAGATCGAATCGATCGGCGCCCGCCGTGCCGAACAGGGTGTCCCCGTCCAACTCGCTCCCCTCCGAGTCCCAGGCATCGACCGCCACGGCGGCAGTCTCGGTCGAAGAACGATTGGTGACGACGATATCCGAGCTCAAGCCGTCCCCGACCCCAAAATGCGGAATCTGCAGAACCTGGCCACGAACCGTGTATTCCAGGTCCTTGAGCATGGCGCGCAACAGGGGACCCGGAATCTGCGACACTTCGCCTCTGCCTATTTGTGGGGTCATCAAGCTGTTGGAAGTCCCGGAAGGATACGCATCTTCGTCCAAATGGGCGATGCTGCTGGCAGCTTCAAACTCGTTTGGCGCCCAAAGCAGGACGGGGGTTCGACCACCATTGGCTCTCCTCGTTTGTGGTCCCGCCCAGAAGAGTTTGATGCCGGTGATCGCGTCAGCCAATTCGGCGGAGGGACTGGACAAGTCTGTAATCAACTGGTCCCCATTCCTTAGACGGACGAAATAATCGAACAACGTGGGAATACGCTCCTCTCTATCTCGGAACTTCAGTCCGTACTGGCCGTTTCCGTCGTCGTCCAGTTCGAAGCTGTCTAAGATCCCCAGTCCGTGTGAAATCTCGTGCAGGACGACGGAAACCAAATCGAACTGATTACTCTCAGGGCGTCCGTCCAGCCCAAAGTACCAGTCACCGCGGTCGATGACCGTCGCTGCAAAGTCTGGTTTGTCAGGATCTCGATCCCGGTTTGAAAGCTGATTGCCAATGGCAATCGGCACCGCGACTTGCTGATCATTTGCCATAGCTATCGCCCAAGATTGGGAGGGTCGGGCGAATGCCAGAGCATTTTCCAGTTCTTCAGGGTTCTCCAGATCGTCGGCCGAGACGAAGTCGGCATCGATTTCAATCGGCACCGTCGTCATCAGTGTAGACGCCCAGATGTCGACCGCCCGCTGAAAGGCGGCCTGGGCTTCCGGAGTGAACCCCGTGTAGTTGACGACGATATCCGCAGCGGGCTGGGCCAAGTTTGTCTGTACTGGCGTAGACCTCGCACGGGAGACTCGAGCTTGTATTCTCTCCACTAAATCCATATTGGCCGGCGTGGCATGTCCGCACCTCAGCACCCCATCCTCCACGCGCGTCACGTAGATGACGTTGTTCTCGGCACGGTACACCTGGTCCGACCGGCCCACCAGAATCGATACGCACAGCAGTAAAACAGCCAGCCTCGCCAGAACTTGTCCGATCATGGTTGGCGATTCCTCCGAAATGTTTCTTCCCCTGGGTCCCATCTGGTTCGCATGGGGCGGGCCTTCGTGAAGAGGCTCTGTCGGAAGCTGGGCGATGAAGCGACCCGTTCAGTCTACATCTTTACCGGGCACCCATTCGCCGACCACATGGACAACCGCGGCGACCTGTGAGGATCGTGCGTTCGGGTCGAAGAGGACCGGCACCCCGGGCGAGGTCGTGGATCGCTACCGGCTAAGATACGAGGTCTTCGGGGAGATTACGGGCATCCGGAACGGTTGCTCCGAAGGACTTCTTGGACACGGCCAACGTGTCCTCAATCCGGCCAGCGCAATCCTGTAGGTCTCTGATCTGCGTCTCCAGGCTGGTGATTCTGACACCCAATCCCAACTCCATCTGTTTCAGGTGCCGGATCTGGCCCCGGATGGCGACGGCCAAGTAAAGCAAGGCTCCAATGAGAATCAGGTCCCAGATCATGTTCCTATGCTCGAAATTTCTCCGGTCCTGGAAAACGGGAAGAAGATTCCCGCCGGCAAAGATACGAGGTCTTCAGGGAGATTACTGACATCCGTGACGGTTCCTCCAAGCAGAAGGATGGCCTTCGACTGTATTCAGTGATGCGGGTACATTCCTTCTGGCCGAATTGCGGAAGGGGCCACCGATCTGACGGATCGGGTCCTGGACTCGTTTATGACCCGAATGGAATCACCGAAATGGGAAAGAAGGGGATGGCGCGGGACCGCGGCCGCCGTAGAAGACGGGGGAGTCAGAGGGAGGGAACAGGGTAAAATAAAGTGCTCTTATCGTACGGTGTTCCCTCCTGGAGGGGTCTGGTCATCTTCTTCTGGCCCGTGTTTCCGGGGACCTTGGGACTGATCCGCGCTCGCGAGAGAAGGGGAGGGCCCCCGCTCCTGGAGGGAATCCATACTTCGACGGAGGTGTCTGATGCAAAGAAAGCACATCGTGTGTGGCCTGGTCGTTGCTGCCCTGATCGGCGGTGTCAACTCTCCGGTGATGGCCCAGATTTCCCTTTGGTGGTCATTTGACAGTGTCATTGAGGAGGCCCGGGACCGTGGGACGCTGAGAGTCGGTCTGGGCCTGTTCGAGCCCTGGTCCGCCTGCAATGCGGACGGCGAACTGATCGGCTTTGAGATCGATGTCGCGACCAAAGTGGCCGAGGACATGGGGGTGGAGGTTGAATTCGTGCGGACGAACTGGAGCTATATCATCCCCTCCCTGATCGCTGAGGAGTTTGACGTGATTATCAGTGGCATGACGATCCTTCCGCGACGCAACCTCGAGGTCAATTTCACGTCACCATACAATGTTGCCGGTGTCTACCTGGTGGCGAATACAGAGCAGACCGCCGACTTGGAAACGCTGGCAGATTTCAACAGTTCCAGTGTCACGATTGCGACCCGGCGGGGATCCTCGTCAATCTCTGCTATCGAAAATGTTTTTCCTGATGCCATGCTCCTTCACTTTGATACCGACAACGCGGTCCTCGAGGCCCTCGTCACCGGTGAGGCCCATGCTGCGGCAGCGGTCGCGGTGAAGCGGACCACCTGGGTTGAAGCCAACCCGCAGACCCTGCACCTGCCCTTCGACGAGCCGTTTGCCTCGGACGTGCTGGCGATGGCCGTGCGGAAAGGTGACCTCGATGCCTTGAATTTCTTCAATGGCTGGATTGTGGTTCGCCAAGCCGATGGCTGGCTCGAACGGCACCGCCGGTATTGGTTCGAGGGACGCGATTGGGCCGATCAGGTCGCTACCGATCCTGACACCATCGCCGAGTGCGATGAATCCTTTCAGTAGCCGACTTGGGCTGGAAGCGTCCGGACGGTCCGCAACGTCCCGGCTTCGTTGTCCAGCCAGCACTGGAAAAGGCTGGGGAATTGGGGGTCAGGGACGCGGGTCAGGGTCCAATAAAGAGCTTCTGTCGTGCCCTGATCCCTCTTGGAGGAGTCTGAATACGGTATCCCGTTGTGGGAAACCAGAGATTTCCCACAACCTGAGCCCTTCTGCCGACGTCTCCATCAGTCCCCCCCCACTGAAGAAAGAACGCTCTGTCAGTGGCCACAACCCTGACATCGTCGATGGCCATTGAGCGATAGAAGGGGGATTACAAAAAACACCGATTGAAACCGTACCACCCAACCGTCCACGAAAACGGGAAACCTTCAAACCTCCCACTTCATGGACCGGAGACTTCACGTACTAACGACAAAGTTCTTTTGACAACGATGGAAAAAAGGGCTACGCTCGCGGCGGTTAATTCAGCAGAGGGTTCGACAGGTAACACCGAAGACAGGTGTTGAGAGCCCAAGCTAGTTTCTTCCCTGCGAAAGACTCCCAAGGAATCCCCGATCGAATCGTACAACTACACAGGATCGGGGCCTGCTCCGTTTGCACTTGGCGTCTCAGGGTAGAAATTCCATTTCTTACAACATTAGGAGGAGAAAATGAAGAAGAACATCTATGTAGGGGGCCTGCCCTACGCAATCACGGATGACCGGTTGGAGGAGACCTTCTCCGAGTACGGTCCTGTGGAAACGGCTCGAGTGATCACGGATCGAATGACCGGCCAGTCGCGCGGCTTCGGTTTCGTCGAGATGGACGAGGCGGACGGCCAGAAGGCCATCAGTGCCTTGAACGGGACTCAGTTGGACGGCAGGACCCTGACCGTGAACGAAGCACGTCCGCGTGAGAACCGGTCCGGCGGCGGCGGCGGTGGAGGCCGCTGGTAGGCTTCTGAATATGGGGCGCGATTCAGGTTCTACCCACGTCACCGGTGATTGGCCGGTGTCCGGGTCTCCTGGATGGCGTCCCCCCCGCTCCAAGGAATCCAGGCTGGTGGCCTGCGCCGTGGAAGATTTTTGGGATGAGTCCGGCGGTTCGTCCTGGCTTCGACCAACCGTGCCGTAGAAAACCTTTTGGTCGGTGGATGGGAGATTCGCCCGTAGCTCTACATTCTCGACGGAAAAACCGGTTTCCACCGGTGATGACACTGTTGAAGGGCGCCCTATGTGTTCGGTGGGTGCCCAATTTCAACGCCATCCGCCATGTCGCCGGAGCCTGCTCTGGATCTCCCCTCTTGGTCGGCTCCTTCCCATCCCCTAGAAACGATATCCGATCCCCACTTCGAGAGATCTGGAGGCAGCCGTATCGACGTAAGCAACAATTTGCGAGTATCCCGCTCGCACGACAACACATGGAGCAAGACTCATCAGGATACCCGCGCGAAAGTTTAGGGGCATGACGGATACGACATCCCTCGACTCCCTAAATTCTTCGGCGCGAACAAGGATGCGGCTTCCATCAGGATTCTCCTGTTGAAGAGCCGGTTGATACCTTATCAGTTGACGCTGTTGCTCAAACCCAAGACCGAGGCCGATGTAGATCGAGAGTCGGTCCCTTCTCCACAGCCTGACGATGGATGGCAGAATGGAAATCAGTCTTTGCGTCGTAACATCATTGTTCTGAATCCTGGGATTCACTCTGTAGAATTCTGAGAATGGATGGCCATCATATGGGCCATGTGGCCCCTCATTGACCTCCAGATGGCTCGTGACTCCATCGATCATCACCGCCCACTTCGATCCCAGAGGAAACAGACCGCCGACCCCGAGCTGTAGGTTCCATTCCCCGCCTTTCAATACGTTCGAACGATTCCCAAAATAGTAAGCTCCTGTTAGTCCGTAGATCTCTACCGCAGGATCACGCTGCTGCGCACAAAGCGGCTCCCAACTGCAGAGTTGCAATGTTGCCGCAAGGACGAAAACGTACGGACGCCAGGGAGTCGCCCGCGGCGAGGGTGCCTGACCGATTGTCGAGATTTTCCTGAATCGCTTTCCGGGGGGGTGGGAAATATTGCTCATAGCTCCTCCAAGCTCACCATAGACAGATGTGATTTTTTCGCCGGAAGGGGCTCACCGGGTCGAAAAAAGAAAGGACGGAGAGGCGTAGCCAGCGCCTGAAGACGGGGCAGGGGGAAGGGGCAGGGTCCAGTAGAATGCTTTAGGAAGAGAAGGGGACAGTCCGGTGCTCCGCTTTGCGGTCGCGCTCAAACGGGGACCCGGCTACGCTTTGCGGTCGCGTGCAGGCGCTTACAAAGAATCTCTGCGCCATCCCTACACTCTTCTCAAGAGTGCAGGCCCCGATGAGAAATGCGGGCCGGTGGTAGAAACGGTTGGAAGGAACCGCCTCGAGCAATCGAGCCAACCGACTGCGGGTTGTTAGAGAAGGGAATGCGAAAGAAACTGACGATGCGGGCCGCTGATCCTGTGGAGGGGGCGCCACCAAAGAGGCTCCTGGTCCAAGATCTTATATTCCGATGGATCCCCACGTGAAGAAGTCCTTGCACGAGCTTCTCGGATGGTTTGGGCCGGACTGCGGGTCACCCTACTCCGAGCGGGCGCAGAAAGCCGTCTTCCTGGCACGGTGTCTTCAGGAAAACGCGGCGACGCTTCAAACCCCCGAAGAAGAAAAGCAGCAGGCCGAACTGGAGCGGATGGTGCAGAGTCCGCACGACAAAGCGACCGTCACCCAGCTCACCGACCAGGCCTTCCGATCCAGCAACCCGCACCGCGCCGTCGACCAGATCCTGCACATCCTGGACATCCAGGGAATCCCTCGCTTCTTCAGCGGTCTGGACCGAACGCTGCTCAAGGGGTTTCACTCCTTCGGCAGCTACCTCCCGGAGGTGGCGGCGCCGCTGGTCCGGGAGAGGATGCGGGAAGAAACCGCAAACGTCATCCTCCCCGCCGAGGAGGACCTGCTAGTCCGGCACCTGGAGGCTCGCCGGTCCGGCGGGGTGCGGATGAACGTCAACTTCCTGGGAGAGGCCCTCCTGGGAGAAGCCGAGGCCCAGCGGCGTTTGGAGTTGTACCTGAGTGCGCTGCAGATCCCGGAGATTGAGGTCATCTCGGTCAAGATCTCCACCATCTACTCGCAGATCTCGTCTCTGGCCTTCGAGCACGCCGTCTCCGTGCTTTGCGACCGGCTGGAGCTGCTGTATCGGGCTGCGGCCAGAGGGCGCTTTCGACGCAGGGATGGCAGCGTGGTGTCCAAGTTCGTGTACCTCGACATGGAGGAGTATCGCGACCTGGCGGTGACTACGGAGGTCTTTCTGCGGACCCTCGACCGCAAGGGCTTGCGACAGGCCGGCGGGGGGATCGCTCTTCAAGCCTACCTCCCCGACTCCTACCTGGCCCAGAAGAGAATCAACGCCTGGGCCAGGGAACGGATGCAGAGCGGAGGAGCGCCGGTAACGATCCGGCTGGTGAAGGGCGCCAACCTGGAGATGGAACGTGTGGAGGCGTCGCTGCGGGGCTGGGAGCAGGCGCCGTACGAGTCAAAGCTTGAGACCGACGCCAACTACAAGCGCATGCTGCACGAAGCTCTGGCTCCGGAGAATATTGCCGCCGTGCGGCTGGGGGTGGCTTCACACAACCTCTTCGACGTCTCGTACGCCCTGCTGTTGGCTGCGGAGGCCGGCGTCCTGGACCGGGTGCAGTTCGAGATGCTGGAAGGGATGGCCAATGCCCAGCGCCGTGCCCTGTCCGAGCTGGTGCAAGACCTCCTTCTCTATGCGCCGGCGACCAGGAAAGAGAACTTCATCAACGCCGTCGGATACCTCTTTCGCCGTCTGGACGAGAACACGGGAACCGACAATTTTCTCAGGTACGCCTTCAAGCTGGTCCCCGGCAGCCCGGAGTGGAAACGACTGGAAGCGGGGTTCCTCGAATCTTCCCGTCGCCGCGAAGAAGTTTCGGAGATGCCTCGACGCGTTCAGAACCGCCTGGCCGAGACTGGTGCGTCGCCACCCCCGAGTTCGTGGAGCCGATTTGTCAACGAACCGGATACCGATTTCTCACTTCCTGCCAACCGCGAGTGGGCCCAGGCGATCATCGAACGCTGGAAACCTCGACACGACGACAACAAGGTGGAAGTTCCCCTGGTGGTGGACGGGGAGGAGATCTTTCAGGATCGGGAGCTGCGAGACTGCCGGGATCCCTCCCGGCCGGGCCTGGTCGTCGGCCGATATCGGCAGGCCAACCGGGAGGACATCGAGCGGGCAGTGACCTGCGCTCGAAACGATATCGACGGCTGGCGCAGGAGGACGGTGGAAGAGCGCTCCCAAGTGCTGGAGTCGGTGGCGCGGGAATTGCGCCGTGGCCGGGGGGACCTCATGGGCGCCGCCCTGGCGGACGGCGGCAAGACCCTGGCCGAGTCGGACCCGGAGGTCAGCGAGGTGGTGGATTTCGTCGTTTTCTACGACTTGGCGGCCCGCGACTTCCACGACCTTCCAGGTCTGCAGGTCAAGCCCAAGGGTGTCGTGGTCGTCGTTGCTCCCTGGAACTTTCCCATCGCCATACCGGGAGGCGGAATCGCCGCCGCACTGGCGGCCGGGAACACGGTCATCCTCAAGCCCGCCCCCGACACGGTGCTGGTGGCTCACGAGCTTTGCCGTTGCTTCTGGAGGGCCGGGGTTTCCCGACGGACTCTGCAGATGGTCTCCTGCTCCGACGAGATTGCCGGATCCTGCCTGGTCTCCCACCCGGAGGTGGACGCCGTCATCCTCACCGGCGGTACCGAGACCGCCCGGTGGATGCTGCGGGCCAAGCCGGATATGAATCTGCTGGCTGAGACGGGGGGGAAGAACGCTACGACCTTGACCGCTCTTGGAGACCGGGAGTTGGCCATCAGCCACGTGGTTCACTCCGCCTTCAGTCACAGCGGACAGAAGTGTTCGGCTATGTCCCTGCTCCTTGTGGAGGAGGAGGTCTACCGGGATTCGAGGTTCAAAGAGACGCTCTGCGACGCGGTGCGGAGTCTGGAGGTGGGCTCGGCCTGGGACCTCCACACCAGTATGGGTCCCCTGATTCGCGCTCCCTCGGGTGTCCTGGAAACCGGCCTCAAGGAACTGGAGCCGGGCGAGTCCTGGGCTGTGATGCCCCGACGGCTGGAAGACAATCCATGTCTCTACTCACCAGGGATCAAGTGGGATGTCCGGCCGGGGAGTTTCACCCACCTGACCGAGCTCTTCGGTCCCGTGCTGGGGGTGATGGAGGTGAAGAACCTGGACCAGGCCCTGGACCTCATCCGTCAGACCGGGTATGGCCTGACCTCCGGCCTCGAGAGCCTGGACGATCGCGAACAATCTTACTGGTGCGACCGCGTCGAGGCGGGCAACCTCTACGTCAATCGGGGGACCACCGGGGCCATCGTGCTCCGCCAACCCTTTGGTGGCATGGGTAAGTCCGCCTTCGGCCCCGGAATCAAGGCGGGAGGACCCAACTACGTGGCCCAGCTTATGGATTTCCGAGACGGTGAAGTTGGCGCCGGCTCCCTCGAAGTCGCCGATCCCGATCTCGCCGACCTCCGTTGGCGCCTGCAACAGCCGAGTCCGCCCGGAGTCGCCGCGGACGGGGACGACCTGCTTCGGGTCGCGGTAGCCCTGGAGAGCTACTGCGCCAACAGTCAAGAGGAATTCGGCCGTACCCATGACCACTTCCGTCTGGTGGGCCAGGACAACCTGCGGCGCTATCTGCCCGTCCGCCGGCTCCACATCCGCCTGGATCCCCTTGATTCGCTGTTCGAGATCTTTGCGCGCGTCTGTGCGGCCAAGGCCGTTGGCTGCCGAGCCACGTTGAGTTGCCCCCGGGGCTGGTGGTCTCCGGCCACCGACTGGCTGCAGGAGCTGACCGCATCGTGGAACGAGGGTGTCGAATTTCTCGAGGAAACCGACGACGAGCTGGCGAGCCGGGTCCGCGAATCCGAGACCGACCGCGTCCGCTTTTCGGCGCCGGAGCGGGTGCCGGAGATCGTTTTCCGGGCGGCGGCCGCGTCCGGGGTTTACTTGGCGCGAGCCCCCGTCCTGATCCAGGGCCGGGTGGAGTTGCTCTGGTATTTGAGGGAGCAAAGCATCAGTGTCGATTACCATCGCTACGGCAACTTGAGCATCCGGGAGGGCGAAGAAGGTATGGAAGTCTCGTAGCCCGGATCTCTCCGGTCCTCCAAACGAAGGTCGAATGATCGGACGACCTCCCCGTCCACAGCTTCCGCACGCCACTGCAGGATCTCGGCACGCTGGCTCAGAATACGCCAAAGATAAAGGATCGTGAGGACACCCTTGTGCTCAAGACGCAGCCCACCGAATTGCAGCGACGGGCATTCCAAAAGTTGGGAGTGACGCCCTGGTGGAGCGAGACAGACTATGGGAGGAAAATATATAAGGCGTTCCAAATGAGAGAGTTACTTGCCTTTACCTCTGAAACTTCGGACTAGTGCGCCAAGCTTGGTGCAGTTTCGGTGGCCGCGCCTGGTAGGCCATTCAGGATCGCCGTTCTCGGATTCAACTGCGCATCTGGCGCCTGTGACACCGAATAGGGCGATCGGGCTGGCGCCACCGACTTCACCGGAACCGCAACGAAAAGAGATCGGCGTCCTTCATCACTAAACGCAGCCGCACCGGTTTGCCCGCGATTCGCTTCAAGGGTTCCTCCGAACTCTTCGTCCGACACGGTACAAACAGATGTGATTTTTCCACCGGCAGGAGCTCACCGGATTGGGACAGAAGCGGACGGGAAAGCGCACGGACGGCGCAGAGTCTGAATCAAGTGTGAGCAGTCTACATCCGTTAATTTCAGTTAACGGATGTTGTCCAGAAGATCCCCGCCTGTGTACCGTCTTCGGGGTCTTATAGGCGGAGCACTCTCAGTTTGGTACACGCACAATGGGGGGTGGGTACCATTTTGGGGCTCCCTAGTGTACCGAGGTCCCTTTCCCCCATCTTGTTGAGCCCCTTCGAGTTCCCCCCTTCCTCCCAGAGGACTTGGGGAGGGACGGGGAATAAGGAAGGAGAAGTGAGCGACCCCCCTTATTTCGTGCCTCGCACTTCACGCCAGGCCCGTCCGTGTAACACACTCTTGCCATGCGGGGGGGGGCGCTCACTTCTCATTGATCCCTGCGGGAAGGCCGCTGTGAAGACCCCGGAAGAGACGCTCCGCTTCGACGCTTGGACCGTGCCGTTGCGGCCCGTTCTCGGCGGCGGCTCACCGAGACCGGGAATGGTCACGGTGTCTGGAGTTCCGAATCATTTGGAAGGGGTCAGCTTCTTCGCCTTGATCGCCGGCGAGCCATCCCACCACTCTGAATCTCTGTGCTGGGGTGGAACCTCGTAGATTCGTCCCATGCGTGATCCAATGAAGAACGGGATCGAAAGTGGGATGGACAGAATGAAGTTGGTGAGAAAACCTTCTGCTCGCGTCTTATCATTGCTGATGGGAACCAGTGCACCCACACCAGAGGAAACCAAAATGGTGGCCCATCCGGGCCATCGCTTCAAGAACGGGCGATGGGTCAGCACCTTGCGCACATCCGACTTCTGCAACGTGCGGGTTCTCAGATCCGTGTGGATGCGCTCGGTGAGTTCCAGCGTGACAGAGTCGTCCGTAGCCGATAGGAACCGCCCCTTGATCTTCTGCCTTCCTTGGGGCGCTTTATCTTTATACAGTTGAACCTCAGTCTTGGTACCCGGCTTCACACCTTGGACCTTGGGCCAAGTGGGCATGGGATCCACGGACCACCCGCCGCAGCCTGGCATACTCGCGAGAAGCAGCAGGGGGACGAGTCCCGTCGCGGTGATGTTCTTGATCCCACCTCCGCTCTTGTTGGTCCGGCGTCTCATGGCATCGACCTCCTCCGGGTTGGGATGATCCCGTCAGGGGTAAATGTGATTTTCTCTCCGGGATGGGCTCACCGGATTGAAAAAAGAGGAGCTCGAGTGTCCCGGCCGGCGCAGAAATCAGAGATCAGGGGCGGGGGTTAGAATACGATAAAGTATATTATCGTATTCTGTAGAGGCACCGAGGATCGCAACCTCGAACAATAAGACTCGCCGGAGCAAGCAGTTCCGGAAGCGACCGTTCGAGCCCCTTCATATGCGCAGCACAACCACCTGTATAGAGTGCTGTAAGTTCCTAATTCGCCCAGCTCTCAATCTAGAATACGGGGCGGGTAATACCCGCATCTTCACCCAGCCTAGGAATTTCAGAATTGCTGCGATCCAATACAGATGCAAGTCCAGCGCATTTGGCCGCGCATCTACCGGCAGGCCATGCGCAACCCGGTCACTGAAACCGTAGCGAAAACAGGTCGGCGTCCTTCATCACCAGACGCAAGCGCACC
Source organism: Acidobacteriota bacterium (assembly GCA_965263035.1). Taxonomy (GTDB): domain Bacteria; phylum Acidobacteriota; class UBA6911; order RPQK01; family JAJDTT01; genus JAJDTT01. The sequence continues at coordinate 6,028,147 of OZ253580.1, read as the reverse complement.
GGTTTGCCCGCGATCCGCTTCAACGGCTCTTTCGACGTCGCCCCGGCGTGGGACCGCTCCCAGCGGACGGTGTGCTCGATGTCGTCTCCCCAGACCAGCGGCGATTCCTCCAGTGCGAAGCCGGGAAGCGGCCGTCCCGCTTCGTCCTGGATCTCGATGTGGATGCTCCCCGCCGCCGAGGTGGCGAAGTTGAGCACCAGGTTGCTCCCCTTGGAGGTCAGGGGCTTGAAATCAACCCCTACGCGGCGGAGCTTGCGCGGGTGTCGGTCTGGATCGGCGAGATCCAGTGGATGCGGCGCAATGGTTTCGCGGAGGCGCGTGACCCGATCCTGAAGCCGCTTGACACGATCGAGTGCCGAGACGCGATCCTTGCGCCGGACGGAACCGAGCCAGACTGGCCTGATGCCGATGTCATCATCGGCAACCCGCCGTTTCTGGGCGGCAAGCTCCTGATTACGCACTTGGGCGAGGGCTACGTGTCGCGGATGTTCGCGACCTACGCTGGCCGTGTACCGGCGGAAGCCGACTTGGTCTGCTACTGGTTCGAGAAGGCGGGCCAGCAGATTGCATCCGGCAAGGCGAAGCGGGTCGGGCTTGTTGCAACCAACTCCATCCGGGGTGGAGCGAACCGCCGTATGCTAACGACCGCGACGCACAATCGGTCGATCTTCGAGGCGTGGAGCGACGAGCCATGGGTCGTCGACGGAGCGGCCGTGCGGGTGTCACCGGTTTGCTTCTCGCGTGCCGGCGACGAATCCCTGGCTGGAATTTGGCTCGATGGCCAGGCTGTCGACGAGGTCTATGCGGACCTGACAGCGCGCCGCGGTGGTGCTGGCGTCGATCTGACGAGTGCCGGCCGTCTTGCGGAGAATGCTAACGTCGCGTTCATGGGCGACACGAAGGGTGGTCCCTTCGACATTGCGGGTGATCAGGCTCGTGAGTGGCTCCGTCTGCCAGCGAACCCGAACGGCCGCACGAACGCCGATGTCCTGAAGCCGTGGGTGAACGGGAGGGACGTGACCCAGCGGCCGGCGGGGAAGTGGATCGTCGACTTCGGGTGGACGATGCCGGAAGGTGATGCGGCGCTATACGAAGAGCCGTTCCGACGAGTGCAGGAACGTGTCTACCCGATGCGCCAGCGGAATCGGCGGAAAACGTATCGTGAGTACTGGTGGCGCCACGTGGAGCCGAGACAGGGCATGTGGGCCGTGCTCGCCGGGCGCTCGCGCTGCATCGTTACGCCAACCGTCGCGAAGCATCGCGTGTTCTCGTGGCTTGACACACGTATCTGTCCCGATCACCAATTGATCATCATCGCGCGCGACGATGACACAACCTTCGGCATCCTGCATAGCCGGTTCCACGAGATCTGGTCTCTTCGGCTTGGGACGTCGGTCGGCAAGGGCAATGATCCGCGCTACACCCCGACCACGACTTTCGAGCCCTTCCCCTTCCCGGAGGGGCTATCTCCGGACATTCCCTCCGCCGACTATGCGGACGATCCGCACGCCGTCACCATTGCGGAAGCGGCGCAGAAACTAGTCGAGCGTCGCGACCGCTGGCTAAACCCATCGGAATGGGTCGAATGGGTGGACGAGCCGGTTCCCGGTTATCCGAAGCGTCCCGTTCCTCGCAACGAAACAGCGGCGAAGGAACTCAAGAAGCGCACGCTGACGAATCTCTACAACGCCCGGCCACAGTGGCTCGCCGACGCCCACGCAACGCTCGACTCTGCGGTTGCGGATGCCTATGGATGGCGTGCTGACATCACTGACGACGACGTCCGCTGCGAGTTGCTGGAACTTAACCTCTACCGTCTGGAGCGTGGAACACGGGCGAGAAACACATGAAGCGTGAAACCTTCAATCACGGATTTACTCAAATCGCCTGGAACGCCGCCAAGGAAGAAGCCCGCAAAGCCATGATTGCCGTGTCCCGCCAGCGGGACACGATTGCTTATTCAGACCTCGTGCACAGCATTACGAGTTGCATTCTCGAACCCCATGACCCCCGCTTGGCGCGGATGCTCGGGGATATCTCGACTGAAGAGGATGAAGCAGGACGAGGGATGCTCACCGCCGTGGTCGTGCACAAGGGTGACCGGATACCCGGACCCGGTTTCTTCACGCTAGGAGTCTGCGCGGTAGAAATGATCGTAGCGAGAAAGTGGGGAATCGAGGCCAGATTTTCTCGATTTGGAGGTGCATAGTTGTTCTATTCGCCGAGAAATCGGGGGAATATGGACCGATTCTACCGCTTTCGCAGTAGATCAATTTCCTAGCCCGGTCGCGGGGACGCGATACGATCGATGAGGATAAGTGTTGGATCGAAGAATTGCAGAAGGTCTATAACGCGTGGTCGACATGAACACGCGTGTTGTGCAAGGTGCAAGGACGGGTCAAGCGGCGGTGCCGCGGCCGGACCCCACGAAGAACTCCCGGAGCACGTCGAGCGTTCCCTCGATCCGCCCCATGCGGTCCCGGAGATCTCCGATCTGAGTATCCATGCGGTCCCGGAGATCTCCGATCTGGGTATCCATGCGGTCCCGGAGAGCAGCGCGTTCCCGAGCCGCTTCTCGAAGCTCAGAACGGATCGTGCGTGATTGGGCCAGGATGAGACCACCGAGAGCGATGGTGGCGCTCGCAATGGAAGCGACGATGGTCAGGAGTTGTTCGTTGGACATGCGTTCTCTCCCTCCCCACTTTATCCCTTCCCGGAGTCATGGGCCAGGACAGAATCCGCCTCGTGCTGGATCATCTCAACTGCGGCGGCGACTCTGTGGGATGGTATCAGAGTCCAATAAAGTGCAATTTTCGTACCCCGAGCCCTCATGAAGGGTCTTGGTGGTATTCTCTTAAACCGTGTTTCCGGGAGATTTGCGACTGATTTGCACGCCCCGGGATCCTCCCTTTTTCCAGAGATCGTCCGTTAATTTCAGTTAACAGACGTTACCCAGAGGATCGCCATTTTCAGCTTGCTGAGGGGTTCCGGCGAGCGGTCGTCTTCCAAGCTATTCTCGATACCTTGGGGAATCAGTCCACGATCATGATGATGGTGGTCTCGACATCCGCGCGTTTGCCCATCCGGTAGCCCAGAACAGCACCCCCGACGCGATTAAGCCCACCGCGTTTCTCCACACGTATTTCTTTGACCGAGGATCTGGGGATCAAAGCGTCCGAACCCGTCGGGTAGAGCCACCCGTTGGTAGTCATTGAAACGCGACTGAGATGGATGCCATTGTCCGGCACCCCGGCCACGTCGCCGCGGACTGCGCCCCCCTCGGCGAGCACGATGGTGACCTTCTTTTCTCCTTCGAGAAAGGCGGGAAGTTCGTTCCACACCATTTTTCGATAAATCGCCGACCCGAACTTCTCTGTCCGGGGAGCACAGAATAGGTCGGTCGTGACTGGCGCTAGCAGCAAGGAGATCACTCCCATCGCTGTGGTTATCCTGAGCCATCCTTGACTCTCAATCGTCAGACCTCTCATGGCGTGTACCCCCTTCATGGTTTGGATCGTCCTAGCAGCAGTAAATGTGATTTTTCCGCTGGAATGGGCTCACCAGGTCGGGGGTGGCTCTCAGGGCCGGGTGTCCGGCCAGCCCGAGGGTTGACCTGCTGGCGTGACTTCGACGGCGGGTTCATCACTCCATTGCACGTTGTTCCCCTTCTGGACGACGCCGATGGCGATGGTCGAGAGCTGGAATTGACTGTCCGGCTCCGGAACCTCCAGGCACATCTTGAGGATGGTGGGTTCCTGGAAGCTCCAGGGAAAGGAGGCGGTCTGTGCGCCGGTGATCTCCATGCTGGGTGGGTCGTCCATGGGGTTCCCCTCCAGATCGAAGGCCTGGAAATGGAGTTGGGTCCCCGCCGGAGCACCCTGATTCGGTTCGGTCGTCACCGAGGCAAAACCGAGATTGCGTCCCGGGCCGAAGGCTCCGGTCAAGACTTGACAATCCCCATTTCCGAGCCACTCCCGCGGAGACTGGCCGGAAACGGAAAAGAGCTCTTGGATATCTCCGCTCATCCGATCTTCTACGAGGTAACGTCCCCGAACCTGGAACGAGGTGATCGAGCAGGGAACGCGGACGAAGACCGAGACCGCCCCGACCACCAGCTCTTCCGAATCCGACGTCAAGGTCAGGATCCGTGCAGCTCCCCTGGAAAGGTTGGTCTCGAACAGGTTCCCCTCGAGCGGCTCGTTGTCGAACAATACCTGCGGAGCTTCGGAAGTTCCCTGGTGAAAGAGCAGCGCCAGGTCGCAAGCTACAAACCCGCTGCGGTTGGTAATGAGGATTTCGGCTCGGGCCTCATCCTCGCCGAGAGGGCCCATGAAGACGTGAGGCAGGACTGTAGTGGTGGTGCAACGCGCCCGTCCCGGCCACAGCGAACGGCAGTAGGGTAGATCCACATCCTCGGAAACCTGGAAGGGTTCTATTGGAGCCGATGCTGGCGGACTTGGACCGTTCTCGTTCTTCGCCCTCAAACGGACCGAGACGACATCGAGTTCGGCTGGCAGGTTGGTCAAAGTCCATTCGATGGTGACCCCTTCGCCCCCACCCAGTGTCGCCTCTGGATCTTCAATTTCGGTCCAGTCTGTCACCGTATAGTTCAGGTTCTCATCCCGCAGCACGAGCCGGTACTCGTAATCGGTGCTGGGGTCACCCGGATCGTCCCAGGTGACCTTAATCTGTTCTGGGGTGGTCCGGCGCGCGTGCAAGTTCAATACGTACACATCGGGCAAATGACTCAACTCGGTGGGAACCGATCCCGTCAGCCGATTGCCCCGGAAACCGAACTCCTGCAACTCGGAGAGTTGCCCTAGTTCGGCCGGAACCGATCCTGTCAACTCGTTGTTCTGCAGGTGCAGGCGCCACAGCCGGGAGAGTTTTCCCAGTTCGGCGGGAATCGGACCCGTCAGTTTGTTGTTGTGGAGATACAACTCCAGCAACCGGGACATTTGTCCCAGTTCCGGCGGGATCGATCCGGTCAGCTGGTTGTCTTGAAGGTACAAGCGTGTCAGCTGGGACAGTTGACCCAACTCGGCGGGAATCGGACCCGCTAGCTGGTTGTTCCGTAGATCCAATTCCCCCCAAAGTTGAGACAGTCGACCCAGTTCGCCCGGAATCTGCCCCGTCAGTTGATTGTTCTGGAGATGCAACCCTTCGCCCAACTGGGACAGCTGTCCCAACTCGACGGGGATCGGACCCGTCAGTTTGTTGTGGTCAAGCGACATCGCCTCCAACTGAGATAGTTGGCCCAGTTCGGCCGGAATTGGGCCTGTCAATTCGTTGTTCTGAAGATGCAACCGACGGAGATTGGACAGTTGACCCAACTCGGCGGGGATCGGACCCGTCAGCTGATTGCCGACGAGTCCCAACCGACGAAGGCGGGAGAGCTGCCCCAACTCGGCAGGAATCGTTCCCAGCCGGTCGCCAGAGAGGCTCAACTCCTCCAGATGCGACAATTGTCCCAATTCCGGTGGGATCGGCCCCATCAGTTGCCGGCTAAGGAGCCTTAACGTCTGCAGTTGGGACAGCCGACCCAGTCCCGACGGGATCGACCCTGACAGGTCGTCTCCAAACAGGACCAACTGCCGCACGCGGCTGGGAGATGCCGAGACGCGGATACCGCCCCAGCGGTCGATGGGCAAACCAAACTCCCAGTTCAAGAAGCCGGTCCCGGCCAAGTCATCGCGTATAGCCAGAAGGACTCTACAGTCCTCCACCAGACCGGAATTGTTCTCGGGATCCGGCACCGTCCAACCATCGTCGCAGGCTTGCAAAGGGGGCGCCGCCGCCAGCAGCAAGACGACCGTGAGGCACCCCACTGCCGAGGACAAAACGAAAGAGACGAGTTTGTCTTGCAATATGCTCGTTCGGAAAAATCGGCCTCCCCACGAGCCGGAGCGGCACCGAAACACGATGTTGTCTTCGGTGTGTTCAAAGGTGGTCATGGTTTCTCCCTCGTGAATGGGTCGGGATCCATGTGTGCCCAATTAGGAGTGGACCTGGCGCGGGTTGGAGGCCTTCATTCTCCGCAGTCGGAAGATCCTGACTCCGATGAGAGGACCTATGCCGGAATGAAACCAGGGAGGATGGTGGAATAGAATATCTACCAGGCTGGCTCGTCCTCCGGCATAGGTCGAGTTGGCTTAGAGCCTGCCGGGTGCTGCTACACTTGGCGGGCTCGCCTTCAGGACACCAAGAATACTGCAGGAGAAAACTCAGGACAAGAAACGACTTGTTGAGTTGCCGGCCTAAACGATCTGCACCGGCGGCCGGCCCGCGCCCAGTGGTCACTCGGGTTCCCCTCTGAATTGTTCTCGACAGGTCATCGCTGTGGTTTCCGTTCATGTACGGTAGGGCGATTTCACTTGGCTCGCCGAATCAGTGGGGACGGCCATCCAGCTCGTGATCCAGTTGTCGGCCAGCTCAGGGGGCCGCTTATGGCTCGCACTCTTATTTCTTGGGCGGGCGCCCCGTCGGCGGTCGGTGGGTCCCAAGGTCGATGCTCCTATGGTCCATTCTCGAACCCACAAAGTACCCAAGTAGTCCTCCCCCCGCTGTAGTTCCCATAAATGCGAGTACATTAGCTCCACTTCCCGTAAGCCAAAGCCCCCCAACAATTCCGATTGCAAAGCCCACCGTGAAGAAAATCTTTCTGTTCTTGGACCCTGCCGTCCAGCGCACGGTGGAAATCCGCTCGATGGGGATGTCCTGAACCCCAGTCGAAATCAAACTGAGATTGAAACTCTTAGTGACATCGACTCTCAGGGCGTTCTCTTGGACTTCCTTGACCTGGCCCGACACGAAGCCGTAGTTCTTGAAGGCCGCATGGATCTTCTTGCCTCTGAGAAGTTCGTGCAGCCGCTCGTCCTCGGAGGCTCCGGCGGACCAGACGGGATGCGTCACACTGCCGGCGAGCACCAGGCAAGCGCACAGCGGCAGGATGAGGGCCCGGTTCCACAGATGCCGACGGGTTCCTTCATTTTGACTCCATCGCTTCATAGGTCTTCCTCCTGTCTTGGGGAACCGGGGACCCACGGAGCGGGTCCCCGGTTCCCCCGATTGGTTTCCCGAAATGATTTCACTTTCACGACACAATGAAAGGTGATTTTCTCGTCGGAATGGGCTCACCGGGTGGGGACAGAAGGGGATGGAATAGCGCACGGCCGTCGCAGAGAATGGGGAGTCAGGGGCGTGGTGCAGGGTACGACAAAGCATATTATCGTACCCGAGAATGAGTCATCAGAAGATCGCCCTGAAAACGTCGGCCACGCCAGCGAAAAACCACCTCCAAACGGCCTTCCCGGCCATCCTCGTGCGCGCCGGGAAAGCCGCCTGCTTTGCGGCCGATGAGTTCTTCTCGGCGCAGATCTCCAGCCCCCACACCCGGCGCTCCTACGCCCGGGCCGTCAGCGAGTTCCTCTCCTGGTGCGAGGCCCAGGGACTCGAGCTGCGGCAAGTCACGCCAGGAACCGCCGGCCGCTTCATCGAGCAGCTCCCCGGCGAGGCCGCCAACAAGAACCAGGCTCTGGCCGGATTGCGCCACTTCTTCGACGCCCTCGTCCGCCGCCACGCGGCGGTACTCAATCCCTTTCAGTCGGTTCGCGGCGTCCGGAATCCGTTCGGAGACGGAAAGATCCCCGAGATGACGGTTCGCCAAGCCCGGCAACTCCTCGCCTCGATCGATACCAGCCATGTATTCGGACTTCGGGACCGGGCGGTCTTGGGGACCCTGATCTACACTGGCGCCCACGTCGGGGCCATCACCCGGCTCCGGATCCAGGATCTGCGGGACTAGGAGCCTGCGCTCGCTCCTGTTTGCCGAGAAGGGCGGCAAAGCCCGGGAGATCCCCGTGCGCCATGACCTGGACCGATGGCTCACGGCCTACATCGAGGGGGCCGGGCTCGGCGCCGCGCCCAAGGGGTCGGTGATGTTTCGGGCCGGAGAGAGCCGGCACGGCACCCTTACCGATCGGCCCTTCTCGCCTCACGCCGTCAGGCGGATGCTCAAGCGCCGGCTCCAGGCGGCCGGGCTGCCGGAGATCCTCTCGCCCCACTCCTTCCGGGTCCTGGCGGTCACGGATCTGCTGAGCCAGAACGTGCCGTTTGAGGACGTCCGGTACCTGGCCGGGCACTCCCATCCCCGCACCACGCAGATCTACGACCGGTGCCGGCGACGCGTCACCCGCAACATCGTCGAGCGGATCTCCGTCTGAGGGACGTGGGTCCGGAACCGCTGTCTTGGCCGTCCGTCCGGATGCCCGGCCACAGAATGGGGCGTCCCCGGGAGCACGCCCAGGGACCTCAGAACTCCTTTGCGTTGCCCACCTGCTTGCCGTTTTGGAAGGTGGACTCGAGCATCCTCCCGTCCGCGTAGCGCAGGACCCACCGCCCCTGCCGATTTCCCTCTACAAAAAAGCCCTTCCTCGACGTTCCCGTCCGCGTAGCGCACGACCCACTGCCCGTGCAGCTTGCCCGCCTGCAGGCGACCGGTCCCTTCCATGGAATTTTGCCATTGTTCCAGACCCCCTTGAGGCTTCCCGATCCCTGAGCCACGCCTTCGACACACTCGGCTGTCCAGGTCATAGCCTGGTCCGCCGCGATGAGAGAAGGAACCCAGAAATAGCATCCTGGTTGGTTGGCCAGTTCCAGCCAGCAGGTGGCGCCTACCGGCTGTCCCGCGCAAGTTTGACTCAATCGCACCACGCCCGCCTGTTGGGAGCGGAACTCCTTCGGCAACGGGAGCTGATGCTCTTTTCCCAGATCCGCAATCTGTTCCATCAGCTCGCGGGCGCCCGTATAGTCCTCGGCGGTCATCAGCCGTTCGACCTGCCCCGGATACTGCTCCAGCCGCGTCTGAACCGCCTCCACCTTGTTGAGCAACTTCAGCGTCTCCCGGTAGTACTCGCCCTCTCTCCCGGCCGCCGCCAAATACCGGGTGGCCGCCGCCATTGCGGACGGGAGGGAGCCGGCCCCCAGCGCCCCTTGCGCGTACTGGAAATCGAACTCCGCCGGCAGCGTGAGGTTGTGCTCTTTTTGCAGGGCGAGGATCTGGTCCATCTTGTCGAGGGCCCCCTGGTAGTCTTGTGTGGCCATCAACTCTTCGGCCTGCAGCAGATAACGGTCCACCGTCATCTCCGGTGGAAGTTGGGGGCCTGCAGGGCGACTTGGCGGACCGGATGGGAGCCCCGATAGCCGGGAATCTCGCACACTTCCTGGCCCGCCGCAGGCGCGGTCACCAAGACAAACATGACAACGCTGCAAGTCGCTCTCGGCATGGGGATTCCTCCTGTTCTCGGCTCGTGCGGGCAAGTTTTGGGTAGTTCCGATCATGGCGGAGTGCCGCCGCGGGAGAAATACCCCGAGCCGACAGCTCGGCCCCGGGCAACATGGCCGAGCGACTCCCCGTCTGAAGGCGTTGGTCCGACCTCAACGAGACGGGTCAGGATCCAGACGGCAACCCCCGCTCCAACCGACTCACGCGGAGCGATCTTCCGGCCAGGGATAAACCCCCTGGAAATCCAGGCGTCGAAGCAGAGAACGATTCCAGAACGCATTGACGTTGGCCACCAAGGGCTGAGCCATCTCCCGGAGCACCCGATCCCATTCGTGGCCGGACACGCCAATCTCCAGAGTGCGCTTTCGGAGCCGGAGCGGAGCCGTCGATGCGGCCAGCCGATCGCCGACAATCTGGGGCCAGAACTCCTTCAGGAAGATCACGGCCACCTCCTCGTCCCGAATCATCTCCTGCAGCCAGGGCAGGAAGAGAGGCCCCATCATCCTCATCGGGGGTTTTCGGGGATTCCCAAAGGGGTCCGTGCGGTTCTGGATCTGGCCTTGAGCTTGGCCCTCCAGTGGTCGCATGCTCTCGGCAGTCTAGCAAATGGCTCTGGGGTGTCCTCCCATCGGCCACGCCGCCACGAAGACCCAGGTCACGAGGAAGAGGGGGGAACTTTCCCGGTGGGGACCATGCAGGATCTCGCCCGTTCCACACAGGCCGGGCGGTGGGCGAATGGATAGATCTTCTGCCCGAATGTGAAACCGGTTATTCAGCGGAAGACTTGGCGCCGGCGTCCATGTCAACGGAGCCTTTGAAGTTGCAGCCCTCTTCCAGGATGACTCGAGGTGCGATCAGCTTGCCTCGGACACGTCCGGTTTCACTCAGGACGATCCGTTCTTCTCCTTGAAGAGTCCCTTCCACACAACCGTCGACCTGAATCGTCTTGGCGAGCAGGTCGGCCTTGATCCGGCCTTCCTTCCCCACAGTGATGCTGTACCCGGTGAAGGACAATCGCCCTTCGATACGACCCTTGATGAGCAGGTCCTGCCCTCCGCTCACCTCTCCCTTGATGGTGAGGGTGGACCCGATGACGGATCGTTTCCCGTGTCGCCCCCTGGGATGTTGCTGGGCAACACCCGGAGCAATGGGATCTCGGGGCGCGATCGGGGATTCCAGCGAATCATTTTCCCACATGTTGTGCTCCGTACGGCGAAGAACTGCGCTATCCATCCTACAATGGTGTCCCTGTCATCCTGGCCCGTGTCCACGTACTCCTGGGCCACATCGTGGGCCTCGTCGTCCGTGGAGACCACCACGGCGCGCAACGGCTTCCCGTCCAGGCTGAACTCCACCAGCCAGCCACCGCCGGCGAGATTCGGCCGGATCTCCCTCGGCCCTCGCAGGTTTTGCATTTGCCCTCTCCTTCTACCGGCCGGGTCCAGCTTCTCCTCGGAGAGATTCGAGCAGCGCGCGGGGAGGCGGCGCTTCTGGACCGGGTCCTGCACCGGTGCCACATCGTCAACATCCGGGGCAACAGCTACCGGCTGCGCCGCCACGCCGAACTCTCCAAGGCGATCCATCCGACCGCCGCGCGAGCGGTCAGAGCCCAGGACGCCGGAGCGGGAGGGAGGGGGCATGAGAGGACCAAGTCCGGCCGCGGGAGCCCCCGTTGGGGTCGCTCCGCTCCCTTCACGGGGGCTCCCGCGATGTGTGCAATTTTCAGTGGCCAAAAGTGTGCAATTGTCAATGGCCATTGACAATTCGACTTCGGAGATGGGAGCAATCCACATCGAACAAGAATGATCGAACCTATTCCGGACCGTTAGACCCAGATTATTCATGGGACATGTTGATAAGGGCTTCCAACCCGGCGTTTTCGTGCGGTCGCAGCCGGGTTTCTCTTGAACCTCTGTCGATTCGACTGAATCGGCTCGAAAACAGGACGATTGAACCAGTCCTAAACTGTTTGCCGGCCAGGGGGAGCGTCACCCGCCGACAGGTTGACTTTCCGGTGAGATATTCCCACCGTTTCGGTCCCTTCCACGGGCCCGATGCCTCCTCCGTCCACTATCCCGGCGCCCAGCACACCCGCGCCAGTCTCTGCCACAACCGCTTCCAGTCCGTCGCCCCTTGACTGATGACGAAAATCAAGGCCACTCTTCCTTTTAGAAGACTTCCCTCAAAACACCGAATGCACTTTCTGAATCGAGTATAGCAAGGGATCAGTGAAATTAGCATGAAAATAAGGGTCGATATGGTAAATATTTGGTGAAATCTCAACTCCTACACTGACCGTCGACTCTCTTCCCATGTGGCTGGCGCGAGATGGGAAGACATTTCTCGGCCAGGATGGAAGAGGACCTCGCGTCGGGGCACGGCGCAGTCCACACTACGCCTTCCCTGGTCCGTCAACCGGCTCGGCCCAATGTCGCGCCCGATCTTCCGGGTCCGCTCCGACCGGTGAGCGGAGTCGTCCTTCGGATGCCGCGCCGGGCTGGTCAAGACATACTCTCGGGCCAGCAGGTGGAACTCCCGCTGGCCTCATGGGGCTGTCTCCAGTTTGCCCTCGATCCGGAGGCGTGACGCGCCGGGGGCCTCCTTGCGGGGCTCAATGGGTCGCCCCGACCGGCCCGCTCAGCATGCACAAGCGTATCCTTTGGACATCATCTCTACGTCGGCGGGGACCGCCGGCAGGTCGGTCGAGCCGTGTCGTTTTGCCCACTTGGTACCTCCGGCAGCCCGGGAGAGCCCCAGGTTGAATCCGGGTCTCGCACACCACGCGGACCAGGTCTCCCGTCAACCCCTCCGCCAGCCGGAGAGCCTGCTGGATGGCCCGCTCCTTTCGGTTCCGCGCCCGAGCCAGCGCCCGGTTGGGGCGCTCGACCCGATCGGCCATCATTCGCATCTCGCTGGATCGCTCCCCGCTGTAAGACTGAGGCCCCCGGTGGATGTTCGACACCCGACTGAATCCCGCTGGCGTCTCCAGGTCACCTCGTTTCAGGGTCTCGGTCCGGAGTTCGGCCAAGCTCCGCGGATTGATCCACTCCTCCCCTCCGGATGTCATCAGCGCCCGATTCGCCGGCGCCTGCCAGTCCCTCCGGACCTTCCGCAAAACAGGCTCCGAGAATGGGGCCGGAAGAGTAGGGGACAGTTACCTTCTCTCGGTTCGTGTTCTTGTTCTACGGTGTTTCAGGGTCCGGGGTCGCCTCGCGAGCCGGGTGCTGCGGTGGTTCGTGGGACGCACGAAGGAGGCGGAGGAATTAAGACCTTGGAGGAAGAACCTGATGAATCGAGTCGGCCACGACGGCCGCCAGCGTTGCGGAGACGGTGATGTTCCAGGGAGCAAGTGGCTCGGTCACGCCGCCGCAAAGCGCTCCACCTCGATCTCCTCGGCGCGGTCGCGGGCCTGCCAGAGATCGTAGGCCATCTGCATCCCCAGCCAGGTCTCGGGCGTCGAGCCGAAGGCCTTCGACAGCCGTATCGCCATCTCTACCGAGATTCCAGTTCGCCCGTTCACCAACTCCGAAAGCGCCTGCCGAGTGACGCCCAAACCCGCGGCGGCTCGGGTCACGGTCAAACCCAGCGGTTCGAGGCACTGCCGCTTTACGATGCCGCCCGGATGCGGTGGGTTGTGCATGGCCATGATCGATCTTCTCCTTCAATGATTGTCCACGTAGTCCACTTCCGCCCGATCCCGAGGAAAAAGACGCGCTCAGAGGGCAAATATTGGCTTGGTGCGGCCTGGATTCAGGTCCGGTGGAAGTCCTCAACTTATGATGAAGGGTGTTATCGTGCTCAACGGTGTTTTCATAGTCCTCGAATACAACACCAAAGTCAGTGAACTCACCAAGAACAACATTGAGTGGCACCGGGCTTGGATCCAGACAGCTTGGCCTGGGTAGTGGGGATCAAGAACGGCATGTACCCCACACCTATTCTCGCAGGTACGACCGGACGCCTCCGAATGCCGAGGGGCCCGGGTTCCCCCCGAGGGACTTGGGCGACGGGCTGATCCTGAGACAGGCCACCGGGGAGGATACTGAGGCTGCTGCGGAGTTTCAGGCTCAGGTCCACCTTCCCCACGTGTTTGCCGAGTCATTCAGAATCTGGACCAGGGACCTGATGAGCGGAGCCCTCCCCAGATTCCAGCCTGGTGACTTCACCCTGGTGGAAGACACGAGTACCGGGGCCATCGCGTCGATGCTGAACCTGATCCCACAAACCTGGTCCTATGGCGGCATTGAAATAAGCGTCGGCCGTATCGAGCTTGTGTCCACGCATCCCGACTATCGAAGACGCGGGCTGGTGCGGGCTCAGATGGACGCCGTCCATGAGATGAGTGCGAGGCGCGGCGAGAAGATGCAGGTTATCAGCGGCATACCTTGGTTCTATCGCCAGTTCGGCTACGAAATGGCGTTGGAGTTTGGAATCGGGTACTCGTGCCCCGTCTCCAATTGGCTCGCACTCGATGATGCTGTCCGGGAGCCTTACACGGTACGCCCCGCGACCGAGGGAGACCTGCCATTCATAGCTCGCCTGTACGACGAGGCAATGGGGCGCTACCTGGTCTCTTGCGTCCGTGACCAGAGGTTGTGGAGGTACGAGCTGAACGGGCGGAGCAAGAATACCTATTCCGAACTGGAGATATGCGTCGTGGAGGCCACGACTGGTGAGCCGGTGGGCCTCATTGTGCACGTCCGGGGTCTCTGGGATGGTGAACCCTGCGTTCTACTCTACGAGCTGAAGGACGGCGCCTCCTGGCATGAGGTCACTCCCAGCGTCGTGAGGTATCTCAAGAGGATGGGCGAGGCGTACGCCGCGCGACAGATGCAACGCGCGTTTCGCAACGTGGCGTTCGAACTGGGTACCGAACACCCTGCGTATCAGGTAATGAACGACAGGTCGCCGCGATGGAAGAGGATTCGCGGATGGTATGTCCGAGTGCCCGACATTGCCGGCTTCCTACGGCAGGTCACACTAGTCCTGGAACGGCGGGTGGCCGATTCGGCGGTGGCGGGTTACGGTGGCACCCTTACGATAGGCTTCGTCGATTACGGAGTGGAGCTCTTATTCGACAACGGGCGTGTGGCAAAGGTTGAGAGATTAGCCAAGCCGCGAATGGGTGGCAACTGGCTGAGTTCCGGGACGTGTGACGCATTCTTTCCGGGGCTGGTTTTCTTGCAGCTACTCTTTGGGTTCCGTTCCGAGGATGAGCTCGAATACGCCTTTCCCGACTGCGATATGGGGTCCCCAGAGACGCGCGGTCTGCTTAACGCGTTATTTCCCAAACAGCCGTCGCACATTTGGGGTATCTGGTGAGTATGGACTCAGTCCGGGCTGTAAAGATCGGAAAGCGGATTTAGAGGAAGGGACAGTTTTGTTCTCAGCGGTTCGCAGGACGAGCGGAGAGGACTTCAGCTTGACGCCAATGTCAAGCGCATCCAGATCAACGAAACCGTAGCGAGAAGAGGTCGGCGTCCTTCATCACCAGGCGCAGCCGGACTGGTTTGCCCGCGATCCGCTTCAACGGCTCTTTCGACGTCGCCCGGGCGTGGGACCGCTCCCAGCGGACGGTATGCTCGATGTCGTCCCCCCAGACCAGCGGCGATTCCTCCAGGGCAAATCCAGGGAGCGCTCGTCCCGCTTCGTCCTGGATCTCGATGTGGATGCTCCCCGCCGCCGAGGTGGCGAAATTGAGCACCAAGTTGCTCCCCTTGAAGGTCAGGGGCTTGGTCACGACCTCGCCTCCGCGGTAGCCGGCGTTGAGGGAAACGAACCCGTCGGTGCGCAGGACCATGCGCTCCATGTGAATGGTGGGGAACTTGTAGTGGCGGAGCACGTAGAGGGAGATCTCATCGTCTCCGGTGGAGACCACCCCCGTGGCCGTCATGTTGTTGCGGTTGTGCCAGTTCCTCTTCTCGCGCCCGGGCCGGATGAAGGACTGGGGGAACTTGCGGTCCCAGTTCAGGCCATCGCGGCTGGTCATGAACACCGTGTCGGAAACCCCGTTCTCGGGCGAATCGGCAAGCTGGGTCCGCCAGGGAACGAAGCGTTTGGGGAAGCCCAGGAAGATGTGGGGCGCCCGGTAGTAGGCCGTGATGCCGTTGGTGTAGAACTGGTCCCGGGGACCGTCTCCCAGCTCGATGTCCTCCAGCTTGCTCCAATTCAGGAAATCGGGCGAGGTGGCCCGGCCGATGGCCCGGATCGTGGGGAACCGGCGCTCGGCGGATCCAACGTGACGGGGTGGAAACCAGACTCGCAGATAGGCGACGTACCGGTTTCTGAACCCGTCCCAGAAGATCCCGTCCCCTCCCCAGTCCGTAGGAGGTTGCGTGAGGATAGGCTCCTCGCGGATCGGCTTCCAGTGGACCCCGTCGGGAGAAACCATCCCGACCATCCGCTTCAAGGGGCGGTTGGGTTGCCCCGAGGCCAATGCCTTGTACCGTTCCTCGGGTGGAGTCTTGGGATTGGTGTCCAGGAAGACCATGAAGTTGTGGTTGCCGAAGCCGTCCCAGATGATGTTGTTCTGCTTCGACCCGTTGAACTCCACCAGCCCCAGAGAAGGCCTGGTCCAGGTCCGGCCGTCCCGGCTCTCGACGTAGCAGGTCACCTCGGGATGTTCGGGGACCATGGTCTCGCCCGGTTCCAGGAGGGACGGGACCGCGGAGGACGGGAGACTGTGGCCCCGGTAGTACATGCGATAGAGGCCGTCGCCATGGACCACCGAGACGTAGAAGCAGGTCGTGCCCTCCCAAGGCTTGTCGAAGTGGAGCACTCTGCCGCCGGAGGTGGGGGTTTGAAGCTCCAGCCGGACGTCCCCGGTCATGGAGTCGATCAAGTAGCCGTCCACCATGAGCTCCAGCCGGTCGCCGATGTCCAGAGTCTGGGTCTCGTGGTGACTGCCGGCAGTCAACGCCGGTGTTGCGAACAGCAGAGCCGCGAGTAGACTTGATCTCATCATCCGGGTCCTCCTTGTGCCTCTGTCCAGGAATGGACAGCGAGTCTATCCATCCGGGAACTTCGGGTCAAAATGGGATCATCGGACGTTCTTGAATTGGCGGGGCCGGCGAAGGAAACTGATCCGGCTTCGGCCGGACGCGGGCGCATGATGCGGTCGTGCGTTCTCGGCGTCGGAGGTGGCACGGCATGAAGATGAGCGGGAAGAACCTGACCTGGATCCTTGCCACGATCCTGGCAGCGGGTAGCACGGGAGTTGGGCTCGGGGAGCAATCCCAACCTGATTCAGAGACTGGGGACGAAGAGGCGGCGGAGACCTATCGGGTCGGGGGCAAACGGGACGGTCCCAGTTTCTTTCCCCGGGTCCATTACCCGGAAGTGAAGCCTCTGAAGGAAGGAGAACTGGACTTCCGGCACTATCCCACCTATGGCGAGATCCACGGTTTCCTCCAGAAGTGGGCCCGCGAGTATCCGCAGATATTGGAGCTCTACTCGGTGGGCCGGAGCTTCGAGGGCCGCGAAATCTGGCAGGTGACCGTCACCCATCGGGAGACGGGCAAGGATACGGACAAGCCGGCCATGTTCGCCGAAGGGGGGCGGCATTCGGGTGAGATCACCAGCTCCGTCTCCATCGTCCAGCTCATCCACCAACTGGTGAGCGGGTACGGGAAGGACCCCGAGATCACCCACCTGGTAGATACGAAGGCCTTCTACCTGCGCCCGGTGAACAATCCCGACGGCACCGAGCTCTTCCTGCACACGGCCCAGACCAACCGCAGCTCGGTGCGTCCCCACGACACGGACCGGGACGGCCTCCTGGACGAGGACCCGGGGGAGGATCTGGACGGCGACGGGCTCCTGCTGCAGATGCGCCACCATGTGGGAGAGGGGAAGGGAAACGCCATCCGGGACCCGAGAGACCCGGACCGGCTCATGAAGATGGTGCCCGAGGGGGAGGGGGACTGGCAGGTCGACCCGGAGGGCGTGGACAACGACGGCGACGGCAAATTCAACGAGGACGGGATCGGCGGTTTGGACCTGCACCGCAACTATCCGGAGAACTGGCGGCCGGAACCGGGCCGGGACGCCACCGGCCGGGGGTTCACCCAGGTGGGCGCGGGCGAATACCCCCTGTCCGAGCCGGAGACGCGGGCCGTGGTCCTCTTCCTCCTGACCCATCCCAACGTGGCCATCGGCCAGTCCATGGACACGCCCATGGCCATGCACCTGCGTCCTCCCTCCACCAGCCGCAGCCAGGAGAGCATGGCCCCGGACGACCTCAAGTGGTACCTCTACCTCGACCAGCAGGCGAAGGAAATCTCGGGATATCCTTGGGCCGGCGACGTCTACGAGGACTACCGGAACGTCCATCCCTTCCATGTCATCACCGGTGAGCCGAGCCGGCCCCTCCCGCTGTTTGGCCACGGGCCCGACTTCGGATATTTCTACTTCGGCTCCATCTGGTACAACGACGAGCTCTGGAACATCGGCCGAATGGAGGACTACGACCAGGACGGCAGGCTGGATGACTACGACGCCCTGGTCTGGAACGACCGGGAGCGCGGCGGCAAGGAGTTCATTCCCTGGAAGAAGATCGCACATCCCCAGTTGGGAGAAGTGGAGATCGGGGGATTCACGCCCAAGTTCGCCTTCTGGAATCCGCCCGTGGACCTGCTCGAGGAATGGGCGCTCAAGAGCACCCGGTTCAATCTGTTCCTGGCGAAACAACTCCCTCAGGTCCGAATTTCACGGGTCCGGGTGAGGCCTCTGGCCCCCGGGGACTATTCCATCGAGCTTACCTACCGTAATGTGGGCCATCTCCCCACGGCCCTGGTCCAGGCCCGGCGGATCAAGATCGTGAAACCGGACACGGCCCGGATCAAGTTCGGCGAAGAGCTTTTTGAGAGCGGGAAGGTAAAGGTCCTGGAGCCGTCCCTTCGCAGCAAGGACATCGAAGCGGGTTGGCTGGATCCGGCGCAGAACCGGACCGTGGCCTGGAGGGTGCGGCTCAAGGGCATCGAGTCGGTGGAGGCGGAGGTGGCGATTCATTCGACCCGAGGCGGTGTGGACCGGCGTCGGATCAGCGTTCCGGTCGGCGCTGAGTGAGAATGCGACGTCCTGTCCCGTGCGTCGAACGTATTCAATGAGACCTGAAAATGGGTTCCGATCCAAAGTCCTCAAACGCGGGAGTTTGTTATGGCGAGATATATTCCGACAATGAAACTGTTTCACAGCTCAAAAATCTTCGTACCTATTTTGGTCATGGCCGTTGCGGGAGCGCTCCTTGGAGCCGCCTCCGGGGATTTCCGGGCCTCCTGCGTAAAAGTCGATATCACCCCGGAAACACCCCAGTGGCTGTTGGGCTACGGCCCAAGGAAGTCTGAGGGTATACACGACCGCCTCTATCATCGAATCGCCGCAATGGATGATGGGAAGATGCAGTTCTTTCTCGTCTCCTCGGATCTGGCCGCCATTTCTCCTGCCTTCTACGAACAGTTTTCCAGAGAATTGGAGACGGAGACGGGGATCAAGTCCGAGCAGGTGTGGTGGACCCTGACGCACACCCACTCGGCTCCCGAGGTGGGCTCGCCGGGAATCATCAAGATCATGCTGGCCAGCAGATACTTGCACGAGCCCAACCCTGAATATTCCGAGATGGTGAAAACCAGATTGATCGCGGGCATTCGGGAGGCTCGATCAAAACTGGAACCGGCGCGTCTGGGAGTGACGACCGGTTTTTCGATGGCGAATATCAACCGGCGTGCCATCGACGTTGATGGAAGCGCCTCCCTGGGAATGAATCCGGACGGACCGGTGGACCGTCAGATCGGGCTGATTCGGCTGGACCGGTTGGACGGGTCGCCGCTGGCTCTGATTGCCAAATATGCCATGCACGGGACCGTTCTCGGGTCCGAAAATCTCTTGATCAGTGGAGATGCCCAGGGGATTGTGGCGGAGTACGTGGAGGAAAAGCTGGGTGCGCCGATGCTGTACATCAACGGTGCGGCCGGGAATATCGCCCCCATCTACAGCACTCGTCCGAATTTCAAAAGAGGTCACATTACCCAGTTCAACGTGTTGCTGGGGGATCGAATCCTGCAGGCGAACCGCTCACTGAAGAGCGGCACTTCGAAGGTCGTATTGTGGACTGGTGAAACGGTCATCGAGACTCCCCGCAAGGCAGGCTTCGGCTGGGTCGAGGAGCTGGCACATTACCTTCGGGTGACGGAAACCGGAGTGAGCCTGATTCGGGTCCCGGTACGCTTCCTGAAGATCAACCAGGATCTTGTCCTATGGACGGCGCCGGTCGAGCTTTTCTGCGAGATCGCCATCGCCGTACGCAACCATTCTCCCTTTCCCTACACATTCTTCGTCGGCTATACGAATGGTTTTCTGGGGTATCTGCCCACCCGGCAGGCTTTCTCGGAAGGAGGCTACGAACCCGGGCGCGTCACGCCCTTCACCGATCAGGTCGAGGACGATTTTACCCAGGGCGTGAGCACCTATATTCAAGGGATGCCTCGGTAGAACTCATTCCGGCTACACTAGGATTCTCGACTCTCGGGCTTGGCGCCGGGCGTGAGAAAGACGAGCCAAACGGGTACAATCGGTCTCTTGGAGGAGTGCTGATGTCAGGAAGAATCGTCTATTTCAACGGTGAGTTCGTGCCCGAGTCCGAGGCCCGGGTCTCCATTTTCGACTCGTCCCTCATGTTCGGAGACATGGCCTTCGAGGTGGCCCGGACGTTCGGGGGGAAGCCGTTTTGTCTGAAACATCACCTGGATCGTCTCTATGCGTCTCTCCGGTTGCTGGAGATCGATCCCGGCATGACGGCACAGGAGATGTTCGATCTGACCTTGGAGACTCTGGAGCGGAATTTCCCGACCGAGCCGCCCGACATGGACTGGCAGATCATGCACGACGTGTCGCGCGGGCCGCTGTCTCTATACCGAAGTGCGTTCCCCAAGGGCGTGCAGCCCACCGTCTCCATCAACTGCTGGCCCCTGGTCACCCACATGGGTCACTTCGCGCCCAACTATGAGCGGGGAGTGGATGTGGTGATCGCGTCCCAGCAGGCGCTGCCGGCTCATCTGGTGGATGCCAAGGCCAAGACCCGCAGCCGCCTGCACTACCAGTTTGCGGTGTTGCAGGGCGCTCGAATGGGTGAGAACAAGTGGCCCGTCCTCATGGACCCGGACGGTTTCCTGGCCGAGGGTCCCGGTTGGAACATCTTCCTGGTCCGGGACGGCGTTCTTCTGACGCCCGAGGGACGAAACATCCTGCTGGGAGTCTCCCGCGGAACCACGATCGACTTGGCGAATGAGTTGGGGATTCCGGTGCAGGAGGCGAACCTGGGCCGGTATGAGGCCTTGCAGGCCGACGAGATCTTCTGCACGGCGACCACCTACTCCCTGGTCCACGCCGCCAGTTTCGAGGGACAGACGGTGGGGGATGGACGCCCGGGTCCCGTCTTCCGGCGTCTCACCGAGGCGTGGATGCGATTGGCCGGGGTGGACTTCGTCGCTCAGGCGCACGAGTACGCCCGGCGGCTTCCGGAATGGGAGGAGGCCGAGATCAGGGCTGCCCAGGGAATCGAAGCGGTTCACGCCTGATGGGAGCGGGGGTTTTTAACCCCCGATTCTTGGGGGACAGGAATGTTCCCTCCCAATGGGGAAACGAGAAAGAGTGGGGGACAAGGATGTCCCCCCTCCTACCATCCTTACGCTCCCGGTCATGGTCGAGTCGACAAAATGGCTGGGCTCAATCTATGTGGAATCGGGAGTTATTTGCTATAGATGGAAAAAACACGTCAGTTTTTACTATCCATAGCAAAAACAGGTCGCCACACGCCAAGGACCGAGGGTTTTTAACTCCCGATTCACGAGGGGACAGGATGTCCCCTCTCCTGTGGGGGACAAGGATGTTCCCCCTCCTACCGTTACAGGACGACGCGGATCTTTCGGGCTACCCGGACCACTTCGGACTGGTCGGACCACTGGGGCCATTCCCGTTCCCAGATTTCCAGGTGACGCTCCTGCGACTGGCCGGGGATGGTGAGTCTCGCTGAGATCACCAGGATGGTGTCGGGCCCGGTGGCGGCCAGCAGGGTATATCCGGAGGTCAGAGGCTCCGCGATCTTGCGGGGTTCGGACCAGGTCTTTCCCTTGTCCAGGCTGACCATCACGTAGTCGCCGGCGGTCTCGGACGGGTCCTCGATTCCCACGTCGTGGCGATATCGTTCCTGATAGTCCCGGGCCGCGGCGGGGTAGGGTCCGCCCTGGTCGTTGAGTCCATGGCCGTAGCCCACCTTGAGCCGCCGCCAGCCGAAGCTGCACACCAGAGCACCGTTCTCCAGCAGGACCATCTGCGGCGCCAAGCCCAGGATGTGGGTCGATTCCGGCTTCAGCCAGGTCTTGCCTCCGTCCAGGGAGCGGGCCTGGTACATGGGTGCGAAGCGGCCGGTCCGCATCACCGCCAGGAGCTCGCCGCCACCCAGATCCACCATGGCCGGTTCGCAGAAGCTCTCCTGACCCGTGTCCCCGTCGTAAGCGATGGTGGAGAGGTACTCCCAGTTGGCGCCATCGTCGCTGGAGGCCAGCAGATAGGTCCGGTACTTGAACCATTTCTGGCCGCTGGTGGCGGGAAATCCCACCATGGGAACCGTATCGCCCTTGAAATTTCCGTAGCACGCGGCCAGCAGGGTCCCGTCCTCCAACTCCAGAAAGGGCCCCCCCACGCCCAAGTAGTCCACCTCGGTCTCGTTGTCGGCCGTCAGCGGGGACCACCGGTCCACGCGCGCCGTGGCGCCGGACCAGGAGATCCGTTCGTCGGTCGCGTCTTGATCCAGGGACTGGACACGCGCCATTTCCAGGGAGAACAGGCCCGGCTCGTCGCTTGGCACGCCCCGGCCTTTCAGGAAGAAGTAGCTTCCGTCTCGGAGAGGCAACAGGTGTGGCCTGGCGATGGCCGGGCCGACGTCCCATGTGACCCCCGAGTCCCTGGTGGTCAAGGAAACCTCTCCACGTCCCACCAGGACTCTTCCGTCCGGGAGGGTCACGAGCCGAGGACCGACCGAAATGCCCGGGTGTTGGTCGGTGGGCACGGTCACGGGTTCACCCACTTCCAACCGGACCGTGGGCGCGTCGGTTTGCATCTCCGGTTCGGGAGCCGGCTGGCAGGCAGTGACTCCAATTACAAGGGCGGTCAGGACTATCGACTGGCAGGGAAGTCTCTTCATCAGGTTGTCTCCTTCAATCCAGGGATCGGTTCGATGGCTCAAGAAGCCGGGAGGACTCCCAAAAACCTCATGATCTCGTCGGCCGTCTCCCAGGGCAGCTCCTCGGGGAGGAAGTGCCCGCAAGCCAAGCCTCGGCCCCGGACGTCCTCGGCTCGCTCACGCCAGACCGTGAGCATATCCAGGCTGGCTCCGGTCTGCCATCCGGGACGCTTGGAGGTGTCGCTCCCCCACAGCGCCAGCACCGGGCAAGTCAGCCGCCGCCCCCGGTCCTCCTCGTCGTGGACCAGATCCAGCGCGATTCCCCGGTAGTCCAGACAGGTGGCGCGGATCGTCTCGGGGTCGGAGAAGCACCTCAGGTACTCGTCGTAGGCCTCTTGGGTGATGGACCCTTCGATGCCGCACCACCGCTCCAGCAGGAAGTCCAGGTAGAACTTGGCGCTGTTGCCGATGAGAGTTTCAGGAAAAGGTTCGGGTTGCCGCATTAAATGCCAGTGAAACCACGCAAAAGACAGGTCCTTGTCCATCCTGTCGAAGGC
Source organism: Acidobacteriota bacterium (assembly GCA_965263035.1). Lineage (GTDB taxonomy): Bacteria > Acidobacteriota > UBA6911 > RPQK01 > JAJDTT01 > JAJDTT01. The sequence continues at coordinate 6,005,130 of OZ253580.1, read as the reverse complement.
CGCCTGGGAGGGGACTACGTCCAGGGAGGTCAGGGTCCTGACCCGGTCCGGATGGTCTAGAGCCATCCGGTGCCCGACCCGGGCGCCGCGATCGTGGCCCACGACGTGGAAGGAATCGAAGCCGAGCCGGGCCATGACCTGGACCTGGTCGTTGGCCGTGGTCCGTTTGCAGTAGACGCTCAGATCGCCCGGGCGTGCAGGGGGCTTGCCGCTGTCTCCGTAGCCTCGCAGGTCGGGTGCGACCACGGTGAAGTGCGGCGCCAGTAGCGGAGCCACCTTGTGCCACATGACGTGGGTCTGGGGGTATCCGTGAAGGAGGAGAAGCGGAGGACCCTCTCCGCCGTGGACGAGATGGACGGAGGTGCCGTCGGCGTCGATCCGGGTGCGGGTGAATCCGTTGAACATGGGCCCCATTTTAGACGGATCTTCTCCCACATGGAGCGGCGGCTTTCTTGTCGCCGATTGGGGGGAAGAGGGGACTGGAAGTCCCCCCTGTACAGTCCGGAGCAGGCGACAAGAAAGTCGCCCCTCCCAGCGGGCGGCAGGAAAGTCGCCACTCCTATTCCTCAAGCAGATGCGGCGGACCCAGCCAGACTTCGTCGGGATGGGCTTTCCACCATTCCTCCAGGGCCTGCTCCTGAGGTGCGAGGCACCCCTCGTAGCGCAACCCTCCGTGGGAAAGGTTCAGGCTCACGGCCGTCTCCGAACTCGCTTCCACCCAATGGGGAGTCAGGAGCTGGTTCCAGAGGCAGTCCCCCGGGGCCATGACGAAGGTGAGGACATCACGAGGCTGAAGACCTCGAGGCTTGGACAACTCCTCCCGGCGGGCTTCCTGGACCACCTCGTCCAGGGGCGCCCAGTGGCCGGGGTCCGTCAGACCATGGAAGTGCTTGGTCCCGTAGATCTGCCAAGCCAGGACGTGGGAGAGGTCCATGTGGTAGTTGGTGGCGCAGCCGGGACCCGAGATGAAGAGGATGGGGAAGCATCGCCGCCAGGTGAAACCGGCCGAGCAGAGGAAATCCTTCCAGGGAACCATCACCTGCTCTTCCAATCCATCCAGGATCCCGCCCGGTCCCTGGAACCGGGAAAGGTCGAAATGGGACATCTGGAATGGGGAATCCAGGGCTTCCTGGATGGGGAGGGAACGGAAGCTCCGCGAGATGTCGGTCTCGTCCATGCGGTCTCCCCGTCGCCCGCCGAGGATCCGCGCCTCCTCATCCTGGCGGACGGTGTCCACCAGACGATCCAGGGGAGGGAACTGGTAGGAGAAGGGAATCAGGGAGCCTGCCAGGGGAAAATTGAGCCAGCCGTTCCACCGTTCCCGAAAGGCGCTCGGCGTATCCGCCGCTCGATGCATGTTCATGGCCGGTTGGACTCGTCTTCAGGTCAGACAGATTCGAGGAAAGCTTCAGGAACTCCCGACCCAATGGCGGTAAAGTGGCTTCACAGATTCCGGGAGGCGTTCGTACACGTCCGGCTTCACCGGGGGGATCTCGTTCTCCAGCAAGCCCGGCTCGTCCACCATGGTCCGGCGCGCCGTGGTGCCCGGCATCAGGACCCGGATGTCCAGCCACCAGGGAATGTAGCGCACGATCATGCTGATGCGGCGTCCGTTGCTCTCGTTGCTCGCCGTGGCATGCCAGAGCCGGCTGTCGAAGAGAACGACGCTGCCGGCCGGTCCGGTGGCGTGCCGCTCGGTGGGATAGGGTTCGAACAGGGGAACCCCGATGTCGCCGGTGGGGTTGTCGGACGTCCGGTGACTGCCGGGGACGATCCAGGTGCCGCCGTTTTCGTCGGTAAATTCGGAAATCATCCAGATGGAGGAGAGTTGGAACGGGTAGTCGGGGTAGGGAGCCGGGACATGCGCAGCCTTCTCCTGGTTGTAGGGCCAGTCCGCGTGCCAGCGGCCCCGCTCGTTTCCCGGTTCGGTGATCATGCTGCCCGTGTAGGAGATCCGCACATGGTCGCCGAACCATTCCCGAGCCACGGCCATGACCTTTTCGTTGGCCAGATAGGGCAGAAACGTCGGGATCGAGTCCAGCACGTCAAAGGCGCTGCTCACACCCTCATAGGTATCGGCCGAACCCTGCGCGGCCATGACGGCCTCGACCTCGCGCCGAATGGTCTGGACGTCTTCCGGCGGAACGACCCCTTCCACCACGCAGAAACCGTCCAGTTTCAGATGCAGCAGGATCTTCTCCAGATTCACGATTCGGGCTCCCTTCGTGAGCGTGCCGTCCGGCGCGGCCCCCATCCAATCGTAGCTGTAGGAGTGGGAGATTTTCCAGAGAACGGCAATGTTGGTAACACATCTACGCATGGTAATCTGTCATGCAGGTGATCAGAAAAGCTACCGCCCCGTTACTCTTTCCCTTGATTGTCCTGTTCGCCGTTCTGATTGATGTCTCTGCCGAACCTCTGCCCTGTTCGGACAAGTCCGTCGTGGCCGACGCCATCCGCACCATGGAGGACGTTCAGGCGTTCGTTCAATGCGCCTACGAGTACGTCCAGGAAATGGGCTACGAGGAGGCTCGGCGGGCGTTCCATGAGGATGCCCGCTGGAGCAGCGGCGAAATCTACGTCGTCGTCTCCGATATAGCGCCCGACCCGGCGCTGTCTCAAGCCCTCGTCTTTCCCCCTGACCCCGCACAGGAAGGGGCCGAGTGGGGTCCGCTCGTGGACATCTTCGGACACGATTACTCCGTGGAATTGCATCGGATCGTGAAAGGTTACGGCGACGGCTGGCTCTACTATTCCACCACCAACCCGGCGACGGGCAACAAAGACCCTAAGGCTTCGTATTTCAAGTCCATCGATTGGGACGGGACTCCGGCCGCGATCGGCGCCGGGATCTATCGGCCCGATCTCCCCGGCACCTGCAGCCCGGAAGACGTCAACGCCATGGGTTTGTCCGACGATCCTTCTGCAGACAAACTTCAGGAGTTCGTCCGTTGCGCTGCGCTGGAGCTGGAAGCGAACGGGTTCTTCGCCGCCATCTCACTGTCCGCCGACCCGCGATGGACACACAAGTCGATCTACGTCTTCGGTCTGGACCGGCACGGCAAGACGCTCTTCAGCGGGGACTCGTCGCTTGAAGAGTGGTCCTACTCCGATTCCGAGTTGACGTCACTCAGCGACCGGGACGACCTGAGTGTGGCGCAGGCTTTCGGCGAGACTTTCCTCTATTACAGATCCCTCAATCCCGCCACTCAGACGAAGCGCCGGAAGGTCGCCTTCGTCAAGCGGGTGGTTTCCTACGGGCTGCCGATCCTGATCGGCGCCGGCTACTACCTGGATCTTGCAGGCCAGGGTGGAACTGCGACGCTCCGTTATTGGCAGGCGCCGACCATCCTCAACCCGTATCTTTCGTCGGGCAACAAGGATGCCGAGGCGGCATCGCTGGTCATCGAGCCGTTGGCCGAGTACAACCCCAACGGCGAATTGGTCCCGGTTCTGGCGACGCGGATCCCGACGCTCGCGAACCAAGGCATCTCCGCCGACCGAACCCGGATCACCTGGACCCTCCGCGAGGATGTCGTCTGGTCCGACGGCACGCCCCTCAAAGCCGGCGACGTCGTGTTCACCTGGCAATACTGCACCGCGCCGGACGCCGGCTGCGTCCAGACAAAGGTCTTTGCGAACGTGTCCTCCGTGGATGCCGTCGACGATCGGACCGTCACCATAACGTTCGATGCGCCGACCTCGTTCCCGTATGCCCCGTTCGTGTCCTTCTTCAGTCCGATCCTCCAGGCCTCGCAGTTCGCTGACTGCCTGGGCGTGGCGGCGATCGGATGTACGGATGCGAACGAGCGGCCCATCGGCACCGGCCCGTATGCCGTGGCCGATTTCGGCACCGGCGACTCCGTCCGCTACGAGTTCAATCCGCACTACCGCGGCGCCGATTACGGTGTCCCCTATTTCGGGGAGGTGATGCTGAAGGGGGGCGACAGCGCGGTTGCGGCGGCGAGATCCGTGCTGGAGCTCAACGAAGCCGACTATGCCTGGAATCTCCAGGTCGAACCGGACGTTCTCGCTTCCTTGGCCGAGGGCGGGGGCGGAACCGTCGTCTCGGCGTTCGCCACGTTGATCGAGCGCCTCATGCTCAACCAGACGAACCCGGACCCCGGTCTGGGAGAGCTTCGCTCGGAGTACGCAGACGGTTCGAACCCGCACCCGTTCCTGACCGATCCGGTCGTGGGAAGGGCCCTGTCCCTCGCCATCGACCGCGACACCTTGGTCCGGGTCGGTTATGGGGAGGCCGGCCGGTTGACGTGCAACGTCTGGATCGGTTCGCCAGCCCAGACCTCGACCAACAACGACGAATGCCTCGCCCAGAACATCGATCTCGCAAACCAGATTCTCGACGACGCGGGGATAGTGGATTCGGACGGCGATGGCGTGCGGGAGAGGGAAGGGGTTCCGCTGAAGATCCTGTATCAGACCTCGACGAATTCGGTGCGGCAGACGACCCAGGAGCAGATCAAGAGCTGGTGGGCGGAAATCGGCGTCGAGACCGAGCTGAAGCACATCGATCCGTCGGATTTCTTCGGCGGTGACCCGGACAACCCCGATACCTTGGGCCGGTTCTACGCCGACGTCCAGATGTACGCCAACGGGGCGACCGCTCCGGACCCGGAGGGCTATCTGGGTTCGTGGGTCACGTCCCAGATCGCCGGGGCGTCCAACTCGTTCCATGGTTCGAACGTCCAGCGCTTCCAATCGGACGAATATGATCGGCTCCATGCCGAACTCCGGAGCACGATAAATGCGCAACGGCGTGACGAGCTTACAGTTGAGCTCAACGAACTGCTGATCCAGAGCTACTCCATCCTGCCGCTGGTTCACCGCGGATTTATTTCGGCTCACTCCAAAGACATCGAGGGCGTGTGGATGAACGCCTGGGATTCGGAGCTTTGGAACTTCGAAACCTGGACGCGCCGCAAGTAACCGACTGGCGATCCCCTCCCTTATTGAATCTGCGCTGACGAAGTCTTACTGGGCAGGAGGTGATGCCTGATGTCGCTCTCGACCCCGGATCCACAATCACAGGCCGAAGGACGGAAGGTCGGTCCTTCATATTTAATATTTATTTACAATAACTTATTTCCAATTCTTTTAAGCTATTGTTTAACAAATGAGTCTGGTCATTTCGTCCCAGTCCAGACTCTTTCAGTCCCTTTCCCGAGTCCAACTCCAGGCCACGGCCAGAACCACCCAGAGCATCAACGCCACTAGGAAGATGCCGGACAGCCACCACAGGTAGAGCTGCTGACCCGGCCCCGGGAACAGCTCCAAGACCCAGGTAAAGAACCACAGAATCCTGTACCAGGCGGTCCCGAACCAGCGCCAAGCCACGATCAGAACTACGCCGATCCAGGCACCGGCGACGATCTTGAACCAGCCTGGCGTTTCGTTTCCGCCGCTATCCATAGTCTTCCCTCCAGCCCGGCGGCCGGCCTCGCCTCCTCCGGGCAGGCAGGCACCTATGGATGCGATTTTTTTGCCCGAACTGGCTCAAAGAGTCGGTTGGGAAGGGGTTCGTCGGCGAGGATCAGTTAAGGGATCTAGTCAATGTTCGATACCGGAATACGCTCCAAAAGGCCTTCCGGCCGTTGACTTCTCTTTCCATGGGCGCCTTGGCGTCTCAACCAGGCAATTCTGTGGGGCGGTGGGAAATACTCGAGACTTTCATTTGAATCGATACACCGCACCGATTCTGGCGCCCATGTGCCAGTTGGCCAAATAGAAGTCGACCCGCACCCCAAGTCTTTGGATCGGAAACGCAACGAATCCGGCCCTGGGTGCAAACAAGATTGTCCGCCGGGTGGAATATTTGTGCTCAAAGACCCGGGCCTTGATTTCCCGCCAGCCTAAACGCGTGTGTACGGGAACAATATTGTCCGTTCGACTGATGCGGTCGAAAAACTCCGTTCCGAATCCTGCTCCCACGAACCCGTAGGCCCGCACTCCGCCCCACCTGCAATAAAGGTTGGGGAGGATGAGTGTGTATCGGCGAATGCGAAAGTTGTCCGGAGAACGAATCTTTCTGATTTGGCTTGTCTGGATATCCAACTCAGCGACGACTCGATGATTGAGGGGAATAGCAATCCCTCCGCCGAAACTCGGTGCCCTCCCGATTGTTCCCTCGTCGCTTCCGGCTGAGAACGTACCCATGTGAACGAAGACTTCCGGCGCTTTCGATCGAGCTGAGAGTAAGCTCGAAGAGAGCAGTAGCATCGCAGCGTAACCCGTGATTGCCCTGCGTTTTCCAGACATTCCGTCCTCCCTGCTCCAGATCTGGCGGCTCGTCATCCTTATCGACAAATGTGTATTTTTTGCCTGAATTGGCTCAGCGAGTCGGGTGGGAGGACGCGCCGCGGCCGGGACCAGCCGGGTGGAGGGCGAGTTTCCTAGTCGAAAAATCGATACCGAAATATGGCCCACAGTGCCTTGAGGCCATCGACCCAGGTGATTTTCTTGCCCTCCCGGTAGGAGCGGCTGTTGTAGGAGATGGGAATCTCGTAGATCCGGTAACCTCTGCGTGCCACCTTGGCCGTGATCTCGGGTTCGAACTCGAAGCGGTTCGACCGGAGCCGGATGCCGTCCAGGACCTGACGTCGGAAGACCTTGTAGCCGGTCTCCATGTCCGACAGGTTCAGGTTGGTCAACAGGTTGGACATGAAAGTCAGGAAACGGTTCGCCAGGTAGTGCTGGAAATACCGGGTCCTGTGGGCGCCTGCCAAGAAGCGGCTGCCGTAGACCACGTCGGCGCGGCCCTCCAGGAGCGGGGCCAGGAGCATCGGATAATCCCGAGGGTCGTATTCCAGGTCGGCGTCCTGAATCAGGATCCAGTCGCCGGTGGCCTGCGCGATTCCGGTCCGGACCGCGGCTCCCTTTCCCCGGTTGCGTTCGTGGAAGAAGATTCGGAGTCGATCCGAAGAGCCGGCGCCCTGCGAGAGACGTTGGAGGATCTCTCGGGTCCCGTCATCGGAGCCGTCGTCCACGACGATGACCTCCTTTTCCATGGGTGCTTGGGCGACCCGGCCCAGCACCTCCTCCAACGTGCTGCGTTCGTTGTAGACCGGAATGATGACGCTCAGTTTGCCCGGCATGGCTCGCCAATCTCGATCTGTCCGCACCTGGACACCGGCAATCGGACCCGTATCCAAGATAGCAAGTCGTTCCGAGAGCAAGAAGTCCGGACGGTGGATGGAAGAGCGGGGCCCGATGACTTGGAGAAGGGAAGGGGACCGGCCGCGAGTTGACGGGTGGGGGAATTCCAGCCTTCACCGTCGCTCCTACCTGTTTCCGTGGCTTGCGTCGTCGTGGAATCGGCAGCAGGCTTGATTTACGGGGACCATGAGTGCTACCGCTGGTCGGGACGCCGGGCATTGCGCCATGAAGTCGGATTTATTTGATCGGTTTCCACTCGCCCTTATCCTCATTCTGGTCGTTCTTTTCTTCTGGAGGCTCAGCCTCAGTCAGCAGTTCACGATCGCGGACAATCCGGACGTCGCATTCCAGGTTCTGCCCTAAGTTGGGGCAGTTCGACGAGGTCGCCGAGTACCTCAAGTCGAGGCCGAAGCCGTTTCGATTCCACATCGAGGCCAAGGGACGAAAACCGAATGTCGGCGGTTGGAAAGGGCTGGAGATGGTCGATGGTTACCTGGCCTCGGTCAGCCGGGACATGCTCGACTTCTTCAGGGGAGACTGGGACCGGCGTCGGCTGATGCTCAACACCTAGTACACGGTTTCCAGGGATAGGGTCCGGGAATCGCCGGTCGAAGTCTTCAGAAGCTCCACGGGGTGGAAGGTCTTTCGCAACCCGGATGCTTCTCCTCGAGCATGGTCGTTTCATGACCCGGAAGCGATCGTGGCTGACGAGGTAGGTCCTCTGCCCCAACCCGAAGGCTGCGGACAAGAGGCCGTGGTCAGGTTCGAGGAGTTGACCCTTCATGGAGTCAAGGCGCAGGCGCGAATGCCGTGCGCGGCGTACCTGGTCTTCGGGGATGCCCATTTCCCCGGATGGCAGGTGTATGTCGATGGTGAACGGACCACGCTCTGCCGTGCATACGGGGCGCTACGGGCCGTCTTTGTCCCGGAAGGCGAGCACGAGTTGGAGTTCGTTTATCGCCCGGCTTCTGTCTTGCTGGGCGCCGTGTTGACGGGGCTGGGACTGCTGGGTTGCCTGATGCTTGTCTTCGTTGACCGGCGCCGGGACCGGAATTCTGGCCCATAGATCGTGTTCCACTTTCCCTTGAGCCAACGGGAGGCGGTGGGATGATCGAAACCATGGGTGATTTCGGTCAGTGGCGGCGATAAAGCTGAGGTCCGATCCTGGGCGTATGATCTGTCGCTTCTATCTCGTCCAATCTTCCGGGTCCGGGAGTCCGCTACTGGTCAGAATCTCCATCCGCGGGTCTGATGACAACGCGTCCAATGCTTCGTCTCTGGACAAGTCGCGGGGGGACAGGCCGCGCAGGATTCCGCGAATCTGCCCGGTCCGCGGATTGCGCAGAATCGTCGTTGGCCGATCCGTTTCCTTATCGAGTGTGACCGCGCCGCCGGGGCCGGACAGTGTGATGCCGGCCAACTCGTCGGCCCACTCGGGCTGGATGGGTAGAGCGAAGACGAATGAGGATCCCCCGTCGCTGTCGCTTATCTCCGGCATGTCAAATCTCAGGAAAAACAGTTCGTCTCCGGCAGCGGTTTTTCCAGTGAGTTCGTAATCTCCGGCGGAACCGGGCAGTACCGTCGGAGCCTCGACGACGAACGCCGACTCCAGGAAAGGAGATCCTCCTGCGTCTGTGCCACCCCACACCATGAGTGTGATCGATCGAGCGGCGACCAACGACGACGGTCCGCCGGTGACGGCAGACCGCAAGCGGAAACGAAGCGCGTTGGCGAAATGGTAATCGCTGATCCAAATTTTGCTGGTTCTCCCACAATAGGACATCAAATCGGGCCGATTCGGCGGCACGAGGCGGCCACTTCCGTGGAAGTCGTACCCCCATACACCGATGGTCCCGAGTTGGTGCGGATAGGAAAAATCAGTATTTTTCGCACCACACCCAGGCGGGTGATGGAGGCCTACGTTGTGCCCCAATTCGTGTGCGATAACATACTTGGACCGATCTCCTCGATCAGTCTTCGCGAAGATTGACCAGCCATATGTCAAGGCCAATCCGTCAACGCCGCGAAATTGGCCCGTCATCGTTCCCATATAGTGGCCACTCGCTCCTTCCATGACTCGAATCGCTTCGGTTTCACGAAGCAGATCACGGGCATTGTTGGACTTGGTCAACACCGATTCGTGGGCGCTCACACTCAACTCGCCGATCGGCAGCAGCGTGCGCGTTAGCCGAAGCAGTGAGTGGCCGCCGGGATCCCGGGCCATCTCTGTGACCAATTCCAGGACCGCCGAGTCCGGGTCCGGACTCCACAGGAAGGGAACTATAACCAGGTCAAATACCGGCATTGCCCGAACATCGACCTTCAAGCCGCCCCTCTTCGGAATTCGCTTCGCCACGCTTGAATTGAAACCGAGTGTTCCTTGCGGGTCGATCTCGATCACCATCTCCAGCCCCGGCTGCACCACATGGCCAGGAATCAGGGCGTTGGCGGAGGCGGCCAGATCTCCCTCCTTGAACTCGCTCGATATGGGGGCGGTTGTCCGTGGGATGTCCGCAACATACGATTCCGTCCCATTCAAATAGAATCGGACCCGTACCGGAGGGAGAAAGTGGTCGGTTTCGCCCGGAGCAGTAACGAACACCCTGACCAGGGCATCCTCACCTGCGACTAGCGGAACCGAGGATTCCTGAGACTGTGCGGCCTGAGTCAGATACGCCTGCGGTGGATCACCACCGTTGCAGAGTGCCACACGCTGTTTCCAGACATCGTCCAGCCAGTCTCTAAATTTGGCATCCGATGGCGCGCAAAGGCCCGTGTCCCCGACCAGAAGCTCCTCAAGCCGACGAAGATTCGTCAGGCGGGTCGGCAATGCGCCAGACATTCTGGCGTTCCTCGACAGGATCATTACCTGTAGGCTCTCCAGCCCGGCCAGTGACTCCGGTATCGGACCCGTGAGGTCATTGTCGGAGAGAAATAGCCCTTCCAGGTTGGTGAGTGAGCCCAGTTCCCCTGGTATGGGCCCAGTCAGATTATTGTAGGAGAGGCCTAGGGCTGCCCTTTACCCACATATTGCACAGGGCACATTAGCCTGGGTCCGGTTTCATTCATGTTTCTTCTCGTAAAGCGAAGCCCAGACACATGCCGTAGAGCGTGACGTAGCCCTGCCACATCAGTTGATGCCCGGGTGGGGGGTCGTGTTTACGAGCCAGATATCCTCCCAGGCGGGCCAGCACGAGCACGGCCGCCCCCAGGTCTTCCGGCGGTGGGTATCGTCGCGACGCGGCAAACGCCCCCAGGACCCGGATTTCCAGATCCGAGAACAACAATTGCGCCGGCAGGTCCGGGTCCTCTCGCCCCAGCAGCGTCATCAGCATGATCCGCCAGGCGATGACGGCGTGCATGGCGATGGCCCGTTTCAGACGTTCGGCGGTTTGGTGCTGGAGCTGTTGCACCCGGCATCCGGTCTTGAGCACCCGGAAATAATCCTCCACCCGCCAGCGCAGGGCATACCATCTCAGCAGTTGCTGCGCCGTCTCGGCATCGGTCACCGGCAGGGTGGTGAGCAGGAACCATTCCAGGCGCTTCCCCTGCGCCGGCGGCGCGACCTCCCGCGCGTGCACCACCGACAGTCTCAGCGACGGGATGCCGCTTGGGTTCCCGCGCGGCGCCGGAATCGTCAGGGTCTCGTAGCGCAGTTCCATCCGTGCCACCCGCGCCAGCCGCCCCGGGCGGGCCGCCTGCTTGCTGGCCTTGATCCGCGCACTCTGACGCTTCACCTCCAGCAGCATCCGGGCCCGCACCGGCGCCGATCGCAGGCGCCCGAACAGCTTCCGCTTCTGCTCCGGGTCCGGATCCGCGCTTTTCCCGGCCGCCTTCGCCCGGGTCTTCCGCTTCAGCACCCGATCCTGCTTCGCACGCACCAGCAACTCCACCTCCGGAGACGCTCGTTGCTCGGCGAACAGTGCGAAAAAATCCGCCTCCCGGTCCACCACGCTGACCACCCGCACCCCGTCGAGGGACCGCGACACCTCGGCGCAGTCCCGAAGTCCCTCGATCCAGCGATACGTCTTCTTCTTTTTCCGCGTGGCCACCGGTCCCGGCTTCGGCGCGTCCAGCTTCGCCCGCAACACCCCCAGCGGCAGCCCCGTCTCACTCACCACCAGCGTCGCGTGCAGATGCAGTCCCCGCGCCGTCGCTCCCGTCTGGTTGCGCCCGATCACCCCCAGTCCCTCACACCGGCCGTGCCGCGTGAAGTTCAGATCGCTCCCGTCCTGGATGCACAGCACCGTCCGCTGCCCCTGCATCCGCTGCCGGGTCCGCTCCCGGTGCGGGGCCAGGATGTTGGACACCGTCACCGCCGAGGCTTCCGGCTGGTCGATCAGCCGGTAGTATCCCTTGACCGCCGCCGGATCGCCCCGCGCCACTCCCGTGAACGCCCGCCCCGGCTCCTGCGCCTGACGGTGCGCACTCTCCACCAGTCGCCGACTCAAGCGCCGGTCTCCCAGCGGCGCCCCGCCCAACTCCTGCTGAGCCCAGCCCTCTCCCTCCAGTCCCTCGCCCTCCGACATCGGTTCCACTCCCCGCCTCGGCGCCGGTCCCACCCCCAACCGCCGACGCCAATCCCGGCACAACTCATACCCATAGATCGCCTTGCTCGTCTCCGCACCCCGGTGCGCCCGATCTTGCCGGCCTCGACCCTGCGTCTGCCCCAGAACCCTCCAGTTCGTGGCGCGCAAACTGGCCCCATCGTGGCGAGCCGTCTCCACGAAGGTCTCCACCAGCCAGGGACGGTAGCCGTAGCGCGCCTGGAACTCCGGACCCAGCCGCCGCAACACCTCCCCCAGCACCCGGGAGGCCAGATTACGACACCTCACTGACGGACGGATCAGAAACCGGCTCAGCCCCACCACCCGGTGCAGGTGCGCCCGGCGTTGTTCCTCATCCCATCCGATCCAGCGGTCCCGGTCCCGCAACCGCAACGCCGCCGCCCCGAACCCCAAGCCCCCCAGCCAGCCGTGGGCCGAGCCCACCAGATAGCGTAGTTGAGCACCCACCAACGGCCCCGCGCCCCGTGGATGCTCTCGCGCCATCAACTCGTTCCAGAGCGCTCGTTGCGGACCCGTCTCCACCAGAATCAACTCCAGCTCCCGCACGCCGTCCACCGTCTCGGGCACCCCGACCGGCTCCGGCACCGCACGGCCCAGTCCTCGGGGCCCGCAATGGTTCACCCGCCGTCGCGGCGTCGGCAGACGAATCCGTCCGCCCGCCTCCAGCTCCCGGAGCGCCTTCAGGCAGCCGCTCCGTTGCGCCCGCCCTCGGGCATCGTGAAATCCAAACTCCGAGCAGACCCGGTCCGCCAGCGCCGTCCGGTGGGCGAACTTCTCCCGCCTCATCACGGCGTGCAAACGATCCAACTCTCGGCTCAAGGTGCGCTTGATCTGGTTCTGAACTACCATGTCGTGAAGACTACGACAGGCATTCTTGTTTGTCCAGCACTATTTGTGGGTATAGGGCAGGCCTAGGGTCCTGAGGTTGGCGAGGGCGCCCAGTTCTCCTGGGATCGGCCCCGTCAGATTATTGCTGCCGAGCCACAGAGTATCCAGATTGGTGAGCAAGCCTAAATCCGGCGGGATCGGCCCCGTCAGATCGTTAACTTCGAGAAGTAACCCTTCCAGGTTGGTGAGTGACCCGAGTTCCTTTGGGATCGGCCCCGTCAAATTATTTTGTGGGAGCCATAAGGAGCGCAGGTTCGTGAGCGAACCCAGTTCCGGCGGGATCGGTCCCGTCAGATCATTGTTGAGGAGAAGAAGGGATTCGAGGTTGGTGAGCGACCCGAGTTCCTTTGGGATCGGTCCCGTCAGACCATTCTCGTGAAGAAGCAGACCTTGCAGGTTGGTGAGTGATCCGAATTCCTTCGGGATCGGCCCCTTCAGGCGATTGCGGGATAGATTTAGACGAATCACTCGTCCTTGATCATCGACCTCGATCCCAAACCATTCCCCGAGGGGCCGGTCGGTCAGCCAGTTCTCGTTGTTGGTCCAGTTTGGCCCGTACGTTGCGTCGTATAGGGCCATGACGATGTCCCGTTCCGACGGAGGCGCACACTCCACGCCCGTTCCTTCGCGCAACGGAATAGTGTCCAGCCAAGCGCTGAACGATTCTCCGGTCGGGACACACAGATTGGTGTCCACGTACCGGAACTCCCTAAGCAAGCGGAGAGAAGACAAGGACAGCGGCAATCGGCCGGACAGAGCATTGCCGTCAATCCTCAACTCGGTCAACCGGGACAGCAGCGCCAAGTTGCCTGGCAACCGGCCGTCGAGTCCGTTGTCACTCAGGTTCAGCGATGTGACCCTGCCTAGAGAATCCACAGTTACTCCGTACCAATCGCCCACCGCGTCAACGCCTCGCCATCCGGCGGAATCCGTCCAGCTCGAGCCACCTGTAACCTCATGCAGTACCTCCAAGATCGCCCTGTCGGCATCGTTACAAAAGGCCCCTCCTCGGAAATTGGATATCTCTTTCGACCACCGCACGAAAGCGGAGGTCCCGGGCACGCAAAGACGATCATTCGAATTGAACCGGAATTGGTCCAGGTCGAGGTCGAGAAAGGAAGAGGGAACTGGCCCTTCCACGTCATTGTAGGAGATCAAGAGCCGATCCAAGTTGGCGAGTGAGCCCAGCTCCTCCGGGATCTGGCCAGTCAAATGATTCTGGGAGAGCCAAAGGATTTCCAAGTTGGCGAGCGAGCCCAACTCCTCCGGAATCGGCCCCATAAGTTGATTGCCGAATAGATTCAGGATTTCCAAGTTGGCGAGTGAGCCCAGCCCCCCCGGAATCGACCCGGTCAAGAAATTTGTGCCGAGTTCCAGGGTTTCCAGGTTGGCGAGCGAGCCCAACTCTGCTGGTATCGACCCAGTCAGTCCATTGGCGCCGAGATGCAGCGATCTCAGGTTCGTGAGCGACCCCAGTTCCGAAGGAATTGTCCCGGTCAGGCCATTGTTGACGAGGTCTAGACGGATCACCCGCCCTTGGCCATCGACATCGACCCCAGACCATTCCCTCAAGGGACGGTCAGTCAGCCAGTTCTCATTGAGAGTCCAATTCAGACCGCCAGTCGCGTGATTCAGTGCCACCAGCGCCGCCCGCTCTGAGATGACTACCGTCACCCTTGCCGACGCCCTCGCCGTATCCATTGGGCCGTCTGCTCCCAGCACGGTGATGCGGTAGGTAGTCGTGCTGGTCGGAGACACCTTTATTGAACCCGACGTCGGTACGTCGCCAATTCCGGGCGTGATCGTCGCGCTCACCGCATCGGTGGCAGACCAGCTCAACGTTGCACTCTGGCCCCATTCAATCGAATTCGAAGAAACCGTCATCGTCACCGTTGGGGGACGCGATGGTTCTTCTTCGATCCCGTCTTCGTCCATGATTCGGATCGCCGGAACTGCCGCGAGCGAAAGGTTCCCCTGCTTCCCAAACCGCAGCCCGAGCGGGGCGAACGATGAACCGTCCTCGGTTCGAAGCAGCAGAAGGCCTCGATGATCTCTCAGGAAGGTTTGATCGATCCCCGCGAACCATTCCGGAATGGTTTGAGCGCGCTGCTTGAAATCCCCCCGGGCGAGGCCTCCTCCAATGGGGACGTCCCCGGCTTCGTCTCGGATTTGAAACTCGATCTCGGAAGGAGCGTCGGGCTTGAAAATAGCCAGACCGGTGCCGATCGCTCCCGTTTCTTCGACAAAAAGAGCAAAGGAATCACTCAGTGGGACCGGTTCGACTCCGACCTCGATCCCGGTTTGGGTGTCCCGATAAGTCAACAATCCCCTGACCGAGGCCGTTTGGCTCTGGATCTGGACCCAACCCCGCCGAATGCTCGCCTCTCCGGTGCTGTACCAGACCTGGCTGCCCAGGGGCGGAATCTCGAGGCGGTTCCCGGCATCGAAGAACCCTGGAACCGAATGCCCTTGTTGATCATGGACTTCAACCACTATCGACGCTGCCTCGTCCGGATCGACATTGCTCAGCACGAGTTGGACGGCCCAACCTCCCCCAACCACGTAGTCGGGAAAGTACAGGGTCGTCTTCATCGGTTCTTCCATCTGCTCCTGGATAGCGGGAACTGCCGAGAGCGAATGATTCCCCGTCTTCCCAAACCGCAGCCCGATTGGCGCGAACGGCGAACCATCCTCGGCATCCAGAAACAGGAGGCCTCGAAAGTCTTCCAGGAACTCTTGATCGACCTCCTCGAACCATTCCGGGATGGTTCGTGCCCGTTGCTTGAAATCTCCCCAGACGAGGTCCCCTCCAATCGGGTTCTTTCCTGCCTCGTCCCAGATTTGAAATGCGATTTTAGAAGGAGCGTCCGGCTTGAAAATGGCCAGACCGGTGCCGGTCGCTCCCGTTTCTTCGACAAAAAGAGCAAAGGAATCACTCAGTGGGACCGGTTCGACTCCGACCTCGATCCCGGTTTGGGTGTCCCGATAAGTCAACAATCCTCTGACCGAGGCCGATTGGATCTGGACCTGGATCCAACCCCGCCGAATGCTTCCCTGGCCAGTGCTATGCATGACCCGACTGCCCAGGGGCGGAATCTCAAGGGTGGTCTCCGAATCGAAGAACCCCGAAACCGAACGGCCTTCCTGATCGAAGACTTCAACTTCAACTGATGCGGCCTCGTCTGGATCGATATTGCTCAGCACCAGTTGGACCGCCCAACCTCCACCATCCACGTAGTCGGGGAAGTACAGAACCGTCTCGGAGGTGCCCTGGTGTTGCACCCGTTTGACACCCGCCGCTGGATCCGTCCCGGCCACTACGGCCGACAACAAGCACACCATCCACACACCACAACGTTTCTTCATGGGTACTCAATGGACATCAAAGACCGGTACTCAGATAGGGGCTCCGATGCCGGACTGAAACCAGGGGAGTTGGCGACGTAGAATCCATCTTAGGCTGGCTCTGTGTCCGGCATCAGACGAGTTGGCGCAGGGTCCGCTGAGTGCGTCACTATTCGGCAGGCCCGCATGGAAATCCGAGAGTACATCTAAGGAAAAATCCAGGACAAGAAACAACTATGGGAGTTGGTGACTCAAGCGACCTGCACCGGCGGACGGTGCGAGCCAGATCGCCAGTAGGTCTCTCTTCCAACTCGCCGGTCACTCCGGATCAGGCGGTTTCCAGTAGAAACGTCGGCATGTTGATGCCCTGATAGGGCTGGTACCGGCCACGCACTTGGCAGAAGTGGAGCTCGCAATTCCGGGCGCCCCAGTCGTACATCTGACGGACGAGGCCGTAGCGGTCGACCGGAACCAGGAAGACGGGCGTGCGGCCGCGGTGACGGTCCAGTTCCGTGTGGACCAGGGCCGCGGCTTGCTGCTCCGTTCGAATCACGCCCGGCCCGAGCATGTTGAAGGCCGGGTGCGACGACGAAGCCAGAAACCCTTCGATGTTTCCGCCGGCCCCCTCGTAGACCGAGACCGACCAGAAACCCAGTTCGTTCTTGATGCAGAGCCGATAGTCCTCCTCCCGGCTCACTCCGCTCACCGCCATTTCCAGAGCCGCCATCGCCGGAACGTCGTCCAGAGTGGCGTCCCGGACCCGGTCGAGTCCTGACACTTCGTGATCCAAGCCTGACTCGGGCACCTGAAGGATCATGTCCTGGTAAGCCTGGCGAGGGACGAAGCCGTATCGGTTGTAGAGCGAGAAGGAGTCCAGGTTCAGGGCGCTCTGGGTCAGGCGCAGGGCCTGGTACCCGTTCCCGTCGGTGAAGCGGCAGATGTACTCCAGCAGTCTGCTCCCGGCGCCGAAACCGAAGTAGTTGGGATGGACGGTCATGATGCCCAGTCCTACGTGGGTCTTTCGGGGATGGTAGAAGCAGGAGCCCATGAGACGCCCCGTGCGGGCGTTTTCCGCCACCACGCAGCGGCTGGAACCCGTCGCCGAATAGACCTCATGGAAGATCTCCGTGACCTTGGGCGACCCCTGAAAGGGCTGGCCCAAGCCTCGAAGGCCGTACCAGGCGTTGATGGATGCGTAGATGAGCTCGGCCACTTCCGACCGGTCCTCGAGCGCCATTTCGCGGAGATTCATGGAATCGACAGCCATTGGGGTTCCTCTCTTTTGCGATTATCCTCTTTTCCAAGCCCGACAACCGGTGGAAGGCGGGGGAAGGGCGGCCACAAGGGCCGCCCCTACGCTGGTTTGATATTCATCACGGCATCCGATTGGATTCGCATCCCGACGAAACGACAGGGAAGGGCGATCACACACACAAGGGTCGCCCCTACGCGGGTGCCGGGAGTCGGTATAAAAATATGTATCCAACAAATTTCCTTTAATTATATATATTTGTTTAACGATTATTGAGGTTGTACATCAGGGTCAGAAGCAGGCTGCGTCCCGGAGCCGGTACCGACCAGCGGTCGGGGCTGGCCGGGTAGTCCTTGCCGGTGAGGTTCCTGACCCGGAACCGGAGCTGGGTCCGTGAGTCCAACAGCCAGCTCCAGGAGAGATCCAGGGTGCCGAAACCCGGGGTGGGCGTCTCTGTGGGGCCGGCTCTCGAGTCCCGGGCGAAGGTTCGGCCATGGAGCCGGAAATGGCTTCGCGAACCCAGAGTTTTTCCGACGATCAGCGTGAGCGCGGGGGCGGGGACGTCGTCCAGCGGGTTCCCGTCTTCTTGGGTCCGGCCCCTGGCAACGTGTCCTCCCAGCCCCACGGACAGCCCCTCTCCGAATTGGCGGTGCAGCTCCATTTCCACTCCACTCAAGAGGGCCGCTCCGCGGTTGCGAAAGAAGAACCTGCCAGGTTGGGCTTCGAAGCGCTCCACCAACTGGCGGATTTCGTACCGGTAGAGGAACAGGTCCCAGCGCCAGTCGTTTCCGGACCAGCGGGCCGAAACGTCCCACTGCCGGCTGGTTTCCGGCGCCAGGTTGGGGTTGCCGTGAACCAGGCCACGGCCGCTGACTCCCTGGAAATAGCGGTCCGAAAGGGTGGGTTCCCGGAAGCCCCGGGAGAGCTGGGCCGTGAGCTGGAGCGGGGGCAGGGGACGTGCGACGATTGCCAGGTAGCCGGAGAGCGCCCGCCCGATCCTGTTGAAGTCTCCCAGAGATCCTCGGCTGGTACTGGAGACCTGATCCCAGCGGCCGCCTGCCCAAAAGGACAGAAAGGAGTTGACCGCCACCTCCGCGGAAAGGAAGGGAGCCAGAACGATGCGGCTCGCATCCTCGATGGAAGCGGCGACATGGGTGCCGGTGGGGCGATTCCCGGCATCGAAGTCGCGGGTCGTATTCTCGGAGTGGAGTCCGAAGCGGCCATTGACGTCGAACCCCACCTCCAGCCGGGTCCACTCCAGTGGGGAGACGGCTTGCACCCGCAGATCGAAGTGACGGGCCGAGACTCGGGACCTCTGTAGTTCACGCTCCTGGTCCGGAGACGGGAGCCGTTCCCGGTCCGTGATCAAGGCATATCGGCCCATCGACCCCTCGATCCGGATCCGGTCGAAGCCGGCAACGGGCCGCGGCTCGAAGGCGAGGTTCATTCGGTCGGAGCTCTCGTCCGGGTAGAAGGTTCGCATCTGGGGCGAGCGCAAGGTGGGCCGGCCCAGATCGTGACCCCGGTCCGTCTGCCATCCAAGGGAGAGTTCTCCTGCCCCGGACTGAAACTGGGCGCCCGTCAGGAACGAGCGGTTGCGGGCGGACGAATTGTCCACCGTGACTCCGGAACTCCGGTAGTCGCCGTAGTTCCTGAGACTTCCCAGGAAGAAGACGGATCCCGATTCCAGACTTCGGCTCAACTCCAGACCGGCGCTCTGCTCGGGCATGCCGTAACCGAGACTTCCCAGGAATCGTGCTCCGTAATCAGATTCCGGGTCCGGTTTCCGGGTCAGGGCGTGAATGACACCGCCGAAGGCGTCGGACCCGTAGGCGACGGACCCCGGGCCCCGAACGACTTCGACCCGGTCCAGGAAGAAGGGATCCAGATACGACGCGCCGGGTCCGACTCTCCTTTCCGAGATGACCCTGGAGCCGTTCAGGAGAATCAACGTCCGGCCCCGCGCCAGGCCCCGAATGGAGGGCACGCCGGCGTGACCCGCCGAGATCCGGCCCACGCCCGGGATTCCCTCGATCGCATCGATCAGCCGGGAGGGCCGGCTCTGAGCCAACTCCTCCTGAGTCACCAGGTCCAAGGCGTTGGCCGGCGTGGTCCCGGTGCGTATCGGGACTCCGGCCGTGACCGTCAGGTCCTCTCGGAACAACGGCCGGACCACCATCTCGAGAGTCCCTTCCGGGACCGCCTCCCGCACGACGATGTGCAAGGTGTCGTGTCCGCCGGGGAGTTCGACTCGCACTTCGAAGGGCACGGGAGGGTCGGGAGACCAGCGGAATCTCCCCTCCCGGTCGGTTCGGCTCTGACCGGGATGTTCCAGGATCGTGACCTGGGCCCCTGCCACCGGGGTCCCGTCGGGGAAGAGAAGTCTTCCCTCCAAGGCCCTCAGAGCCGGGCACGGTAAGAGCAGGATCAGGGCCCAGGCCATGCCCCAGTGCATGGCCAGAGAGTATACCGTCTGGTCGCAGCGACACGGGACGCGGATCTTGAACCCCTACCATGGCTCCGAATAGACTCACGTCCGTCCGGAGAAGTCTTCAGCCGGCACGGCAGGCGAATCCTTCCGGTCAAGGCGTTCGGCGGTTCCGGTTTTCGCAGGAGGAATGATGCAGTCGATTCAACCAGACCAAGCTTTTTTGAAGGAGACGTCGAGACTCAGTTGCTTCCGTTTCCTTCCCGCGGTGGCCGTGATGGTGGGGCTTTCCCTGTTTGTGGATCCGGTTTCGGGAACTGCCGGCGAAAAAGGGAAATGGCGCAAGCATCAGGTCTATTCCGGCGCCAACGCCTACACCGCCGTGGGCGGCGATTTCACGGGAGACGGTCTACCCGACGTCATCGCCAACAGCGACGGGCGGACCCGCCTGCTGGTGGCTCCCGATTGGAAGGAGATCCTTCTGGGGCCGGAGGACGAGAGGAACTTCATCCACAGCGAGGCCTTGGACGTGGACGGCGACGGTGACCTGGACTGGGTCGGAGCCCGCTACAAGCCGGGCCTGATCACCTGGTTGGAGCAGCCTGAGAACCCCGAGACCGATGCCTGGAAGGAGCGGCTGGTCGACGATCAGGTCGACGGCATTCATGGGCTCCTCACCGGTGACGTGGATCGGGACGGGCGCCTGGACCTGTTGGCCACCAGCGCCCAGCCCATGGGGCCGTTCCGCGATTCCCTGGTCTGGTACCGGGTTCCGGAAAATCCGAAGCAGGCCGCTTTCTGGCATCGTTTCGTGTTCGCCCACCGGGACGCGCCGGGACTCAGTCACTACCTGGGATTCGGAGATGTCAACGGAGACGGACGACCCGATATCGCCTCGGCCGCCAAGGGAGGTCCTTCCGATACGACGGGTCTGGGAAACTGGTTCGCCTGGTGGGAAGCCCCGAAAGATCCGGAAGCGGTGTGGAAACGGCACCGGTTGGGAGGCCTCGAGCCCGGAGCCACCAATATCCATCCGGCCGACGTCAACGGAGACGGCCGGGTCGATTTCGTGGCTTCTCGGGGGCATGCCCAGGGTGTGATCTGGTTCGAAGCTCCCCACTGGAAGGTCCATGACATCCATCCCGAGATCCGGGAACCTCACGCCTTGACCGTGGCCGACCTGGATGGGGACGGGGACATGGATGCGGCGACCTGCGCCTTCGGCTCCAAAATGGCCGCCTGGTACGAAAACGACGGTGCGGGCCGGTTCCGGATCCATGTCCTGGATCGGGATCAGGAGTCCTACGACATTCGCGCCGTGGATCTGGATGGGGACGGCGACCTGGACCTGCTCGTGGCCGGCAGGCTCAGCCAGAACGTGGTCTGGTACGAGAATCCGCTACGGTGACTCGAATCCCTGTGGTCTTCGCCGGGAGCCGCCGGCGACAAGAAGTGGACCTCCAAATCGAGGTTGCCGAAATAGTGTCCGACCCTGGAGCTTAAGGCCGGGACAATCGGTCCTCGGCGGTTTTCACCAATTCCTCCAGCCCCTCACGCCGAGTTGCGCTCACCGCCAGTCCACCGATCCGGCCGCACAGGGCATTCACCTGTTCCGGGGGCAACAGATCGATCTTGTTGAGCACCTTCACCAGCGGGATCCGATTCAGATCCAGATCGACCAGCAGCATTTCCACCGCCCGGATCTTGTCGTCCATCTCCGGGTCCGCGGCGTCGATGACATGGAGCAGGAGGTTGGCGTCCGAAAGCTCTTCCAGTGTCGCCCGGAAGGCGGAGATCAGGTCCGGAGGCAGCTCGGCGATGAATCCGACCGTGTCGGTGATGAGAACCTCCCCCTCGCGGGGAAAACGCAGGCGCCGGCTGGTGGGGTCGAGGGTCATGAAGAGCTTGTCCCGGGCCTCCACGACGCTGTTGGTGAGGGCGTTCAGGAGAGTGCTCTTGCCGGCGTTGGTGTAGCCGATGATGGAAAGCACCGGAAGCCCCCGACGGCGCCGCCGCCTTCGCCGGAGCTCGCGCTGACGCGAGAGGTGTTCGACCCGCTTCTCAAGCCGCCGGATTCGCGTTCGAATCCGGCGCCGCCCGATCTCCATGACCGTTTCGCCCGGGCCTCGTCCCCCGATGCCGCCGGTCAGACGGGACAACCCCTCGTCCTTCTCGGTCAGGCGGGGCAAGGAGTACTTCAGTTGAGCCAACTCGACCTGGAGCTTGCCGTCGGCGCTGCGCGCTCGTTGGGCGAAGATGTCCAGGATCAGTTGGGTCCGATCCACCGCTTTGAGGCCGGTCAGGTCTTCGAACGCCCGTGCCTGCGCCGGTTTCAGATCGATGTCGAAGACGGCCGCGGTGGCGTTGCAGCGCATGCTCTCCAGGACCAGCTCCTCCAGCTTCCCCTTGCCCAGGACGGTGCGCGGATGGATCCGGGGCCGGCGTTGGCGCATCCGGCCTGCGATGGTGGCGCCGGCGGAACGGACCAGTTCCAGAGTCTCGGCAAAATAGGTGTCGTCGGGTCGAAGGCCGACGACCATGACCCGCTCGGCGCCTTTCGGTCCCCGGGTCCTTCGGGCCAGGCGGGCGAACTCCCGCTCCAGCGCCTGGATCGTGGCCTGGAAATCCAGGTCCAGGTCGTGCACCGAACGGGACCGGATTCGCAGGAAGGGTTCGGCCGCTGAATCCCCGTTGCCGCTGCCGGCCAGGGATCCGGGATCGAGATAGGCGGCTTCCAGCCTTCCCGGCCAACCCCCATCCAACACCTCGATGACGGCGACGAGATCGAGGCGAAGCAGGACCAGGTCGTTCAGGTCGTCGTGGTTGAGGGTCGAACCCCGGAGGCGCGTATGCAGCAGCCGCAGTCCGCGAAACCGCCCGGTCCCGCCCCGGAGACGGCCAATGTCCGGCAACATGAGTCCGGTGGCGTGGCCGACGATCACGTTTCGAACGATGCCGTCGCGCCCGATCAGGACCCCGACTTCGCGGCCCAGGTCATGAGACGCAGAAGCCAGATGTCGAGCCAGTTCGGGGGTTATGGCTTGCTGGGGCGGTACACGGCGGCGATAGGTGCGCTCCAGCATCCGGCGTTGAGACGCCCGGATGCCTTGGACATTTCCGCTGATGGGATGCTTGGCGATGGGTCCTCCTGCCCTCAGCCCGGGCTGTTCCCGGTCCGGTCCGGAACGCCGCCGGCGCCTGACTGGGCTCGACTTGGCCGGCCTCCGGGGGCCGTTCCAGTTCCCCGGGGACTGTGGTAGATTCCAACGAGATGAGACTCACTTCCGCGCAGTTGGACGCCTTCCGCAAGGACGGATACCTCTTTCTGCCTGGCCGTTTCCAGGAGGAGGAAGTGGCTCCGTTGCGTACGGAAGCACACCGGATTTACGGGCTGGACCGGCCCGAGGTCTGGCGGGAGAGCAGCGGCGCCGCCCGGACGGCCTTCGCCGCCCACACCTACAGCGAGCCGTTTCGTCTGCTGGGCGCCCATCCGCGGCTCATCGAGCCGGTCATGCAGATTCTGGGCGGTCCGGTTTACATGCACCAATACAAGGTCAACGCCAAGGCCGCCTTCGATGGCGACGTCTGGCAATGGCATCAGGACTACGGAACCTGGAAGCGGGACGACGACATGCCGGAGGCTCGGGCCATGAACATCGCCGTCTTTCTGGACCCGGTCACGGCGGCCAACGGCCCCCTCATGTTCATTCCCGGAAGTCACAAACTGGGTGTCCTGCAAGCGGGGCACGATCTGGCGAGTACGAGCTATCCGCTCTGGACCTTGGATCGGGCGACCATCACCCGGCTGGCCGACGAGGGAGGGATCGAGGCGCCGCTCGGACCGCCCGGATCCGTCATCATGTTTCACGGAAATCTGGTCCACGCCAGTCCGTCCAACATCAGCCCCTGGAACCGGACGATCATCTACCTGAGCCTCTGTGAAGTGAGCAATCACATCCGCAGGTTCAAACGGCCCGAATGGATCGCTCACCGGGATTTCACACCCATCGTTCCGGAAAACGACGACTGTCTGCTCGGCATCCCGGTCAAGGAAGTTCCGGCTGGCTGACGTCGTAGTCGACGTTGAGCTCGCGCAGGAAGGCCAGGAGGTCCGCCACTTCTTCTTCGGTCAGCTCGGCTTCCTTGGTCTCCCGAAGGTTCTCCTCGTCCAGCCACTGATTGGGCTTTCCCCCGTCGAGCATCACCTGAACCGCGTCTTCCAGGGACGCGGCGCTCCCGTTGTGGAAATAGGGCCCCGATTCCGCGATGTCCAGAAGCGTGGGGGTCTTGAAGGCGCCGGTGTCCTTTTCGTCTCCGGAGACCTTGGCCCGGCCGATGTCAGGAGACTCGGCGTCCATTCCGATGCCCAGGTTGTGGTACTGGAGGTCGGTCAGGAGCAGGCCGTCGTGGCAGTTGGTGCACTTGGCCTTCTCGCTGAAAATGGTGTAGCCGCGCCGGGCCGCTTCGCTCAATGCGGATTCGTCCCCTTCCCGGAAACGAACCCAGGGAGAGCCCACGGCGACGATGGTCCGCATGAACGAGGCCACGGCCATGGCGACGCGGTCCGGATTGGCTTCGCCGCCGAAGATTTCCTGGAATTGCTCCCCGTAACCGGTGATCTCGTTCAGCTTGGCACAGACATCGTCCATGCTGGGGGCGCCGTCCTTACCCGAGGCGCCCATGTTTCCACCGCGCCAGGCACCCTTCACCTGAGCTTCCAGGCCCTTGGTGCGTCCGTCCCAGTAGAGCTCGGAGTGGTATCCGATGTTCCACAGCGTCGGGCTGGACCGGGTCAGGGTCTTGTCGAAAGCCCCGATGGCCAGGGGTTTGCCGTCGGTCAGGCCGTGTTCGTTCAGATGGCATCCGTAGCAGGACCGTACGCCGTCTCCGCTGAGCCGGGCGTCGTAGTAGAGCTGTTTCCCCAATTCGATCTTGGCGACCGTCATGGGATTGTCGTCCGGCACGGCCATGGCCTCGTAGCCGGCCAATTCAGACCACTGCGGGGCCGGTTCCTCGGCGGGTGGAGGGGCCGGGGCGCATCCCCCCAGGCCGGCAAGGAGAGCGGCGGTCAGGGTCCAAGAGAACCGATGACTTGGAACGGCGGATTTGAATCGATGCATTGTCTCCTCCCGTGAGTCTGTAACGGCCAGCCTTTCACCTCGCCCCCAAATCCGGGGCCGATACCGCCGCGGGGAGGGTCAACTCCCCGCCAGCGCGTTCCCGAGCGTCTCTCCCAGCTCGTCCTGCAGCTTCTCTCCTTGGTCTCTCAGAAACTGATACAGAATCATGATGTCGGTGCCCAGACAGAAGTGACGAACCCCCAGATCCAGGTAGTACTTGGCCCTGTCCACGCTCTCGATCTCTGCCCGGGGCGGAACCCCTGCGGCGAGGCAGGTGGCGATGACGCGGCGCTCCGTTTCCCGAACGTCGGGAGCATGAAATTCACCGGGGCGGCCGATGCTCAGGGCGTAGTCGGCGGGACCCCACTGAATCATGTCCACCCCTCCGAGGGCCAGGATCTCGTCGAGCGCATCGACCGCGGAACGCTTCTCGATCATGAACGCGATCACGACGTCGTCCAACTGCTGAGCGTAATCCGGTTGTCCGGAACCATGCACGTAGCTGCTTCGGCGCACGCCGACCCCGTGGTAGCCGCCGGCGGCGGGAGTTTCCGGCTTCACCGCCCGAACGCACTCTCGCACGTCGTCCGGAGTTCGACAGTCGGCGAACAGGACACTGTCGAAGCCTGCTCCGATGGACCGTTGAGCCAGAAAGCGCCGGGGTTCCTGGTCCAGCTTGATCATGGAGGAAAGCCCCATCAGCTCTGCCGCCCGGCACAGATTTTCCAGGGAGAAGAGGTCGAATGGGGCATACTCCGCAACAAATTCGATGTAGTCGAAGACGCCCGTATGGCCGATGATCTCCACCACCGACGGCCAGGAGCTCTGGATGTGGGTTCCGACCGTGGGCCTTCCGGCCTTCAGCGCCTCTCTCAGCTTGTTCCGCTTCATCTCTCGTTGTCTCCTGTCAGCCGGTTCGCGCGCCCTCCGCCCAGTCTACTACGACCGGGCCTGAGGGTTGCACCTCCGGGAAAGATTGGACCGATTGCAGGGAAGGGGCAGAGGATCTGCGAGGGGGAAACAAGGAGGTCCAACGCCGGATTCTGACGGCAGATTGCGCCCTCCACTACCCACGTGGGGCCACGAAAGCCGGCGCGTAGCCTGGAAACGACATGATCTGGGACGGGAAACGCAAGCGGATCAGGTTCCGCTCCGGATACTCTTCGAACCTCCTCCTCCCGATCCCGGGGGACCCCAGGCAAAACGCGGTCGGGGATCCGGGAAGCCGGGATCGACTCTCCAGCAGCGAGGGAAAGCATTCAGTGTGCGGCGCTGGATGGATCCTCCAGTGCCTCGCCGAAATCCTCTTCCTCCCTGGCCTTCACCTCATCGATGGTGATGGCCGAGTCCAGCGGCGCGTCGGTGTCGGTGATCCGATTGTCGTCGGTGCAGAGTTCCTCGTCATTCATGTCGATCCACTCTTCGAACTCTTCCGGCACCTCGGACTCGGGGTAGATGGCGTTGACCGGGCACAACGAGACGCAGGCGTCGCAGTCGATGCACTCGTCCGGATTGATGATCAGCATGTGAGGATCTTCAATCTCGTAGAAGCAGTCGACTGGACAGTCGGCGACACAGTCGGTGTATCGGTTGTCAACGCATCGTTCGGTCACTATGTAGGTCATTCTCGTGCTCCTTGTGCTGGACCCGTTGAGGGCGCCACTATAGCAAGGAAGCCTGATATCAAGCAATGAAGTGCGCGGGTCCCGCACCTGTCAGGTTTCCACTTCGTGGATAACAGGTTGGCAAGAACGAATTGCGGGCTTGAGGTTGAGAGAGCGAGCCCGAAAGCCGGTGCTGATTCTGCCCGACGCGGAGGTTACCTGACCAGCGTGCCGCCGAAGGCAACGCGACCCTTGCCGGGCGGCTCGTAGACAATGTGCGTGTTCCGCCGGGGCCGCTGCAACCGCTTCGCCACGATCCGGGCGAGATCCATGGCTTCCTGGGCGAGTTCTTCCGGGGCCGGCAGGTGGTGCCTCAATACGTACACGAGTGTTGGTCTCACGTCCTCGGCAAGTTCGCGTGAGTTTTCCGCATACTGCTCGATCGGAAGATATTCGGCCTCGACCCACGTGCCCGCCGTTTCCGACTCGAAATATCTGCCGAGCTCGTCGGCCAACACCTGCAGAGTGTCCTTTCCGAGGCGCTCGGCGTCGTTTCGAACAAGGAGTTTCAGGCGAACGATCGGCACTCGTCTCTTTACCCCCTTTCTTCACCGGGTGACCCGCCCGTCATGGTACTTGCCCCGGAAGGCTCGATTATAGAGCCGACAGGGTCTTGAACACAGAATTGACTTCATTCGGTATGCTGCAACTTGGTGGGATCTGCGGGGCAGGTCGCCAAGACTGATCCCGCAATATTGATCTCGCGAGGGTTCTGTTCCATCATGGCGCCCCGACGAAAACCTGGAATGGAAACGGTTCGAAAAATGGGCCGTCTGGCAAAATCGCATTCGGCAGGGAGTTCGAATAGACGAAGGGTATGGCCATGAGGCGATGGGTGTGGATTGGCGTTTTGTTGATGGGAGCTGGAACCGCCTGGGTCCCGAGTCCGGCCGGCGCGTCCGGCGAAGTCGGTCTGCTGATCATGGCTCACGGTGGCGACGAGCAATGGAACCGGGCCGTCAAGGATGCCGTGGCCCCGCTGGAGAAGGTTTGTCCGGTGGTTGTGGCTTATGGAATGGCACAGCGGGAACCCTTACGAAAGGGCATCGCGCGGCTCGAAGAGCAGGGTGTTCGGAAGATCGCCGTGGTCCGGCTCTTCCTGGACGGCAGATCCTTTCTGTCCCAGACCGAATACCTGTTGGGCGTGAGGGTCCAGCCTCCCCCCTTCTTCCTGCACCACGATCATCACCACCACAAAATGTCCCGCGATGCAGTCCGGCTGCTGAGAGGGTCGGAGATCCCCCCTCCCATCGAGCTGGAATCCCAAGTCATTCTGAGCGCTGCGGGTCTGCTGGACTCACGGCTGGCCGGGGGTGTGCTGTTGGACCGGGTCCGGGCATTGAGCGAATCTCCGGCGGCCGAGTCGGTGCTCATCATCGGGCACGGCGTCGAATCCGATGCCCGTGACCGGTACTGGAAGGCCCGGATGGAGAGCTTGACTCGGGGACTGAAGGTCCTGGGCCCGTTTCGGGAGGTCCGGGTCGAGACCCTGAGAGAAGACTGGGAAGCCAAGCGCAGAGTGGCCGTGGAGCGGATCCGGGGTTTCGTCTCGAAACAGAGCCGGAAGGGACGCGTGCTGGTGGTTCCGTTCCGAGTATTCGGATTCGGGCCCTACGGAAAGGTTCTCGAGGGATTGGACTACAGCGCCGACGGAAGGGGACTGCTCCCCCATCGAAACGTGACCCAGTGGTTGCGGGAGCAGGCCCGGGACTGCTTTCTGCGGGCGGGATGGTCCAGTCCTTTTCCTCCGATTCACTCATCCAACTCTCGACGTTCCGATTCCGCCGGGCCCAGGACACCCTCTCCCCTCCGGTAGTCCCCATGGCAGAGACGATTCTGAGCGTGCTGCTGGTTGTGGCGATACTGGGCGGAAGCGCACTTCTGACTCAGCTCTTCGCCCGGGTCATGTACCGCCGGTGCCCGGAGTGCGGCATTCTCAACGCTCGGCGGCGGCGGCGGTGCCGGCAATGCGCCTTTCCACTGGTCGAAGCGCAGACGGATGAGGTCGAGAGTCGCGAGAATTCGGGCGGTCACACGGGTCCCACAGAGGGGTGAGGGCCGGTGGACAGGCCTCGGCAGCGACTGCTAGAATGCGCGCTTCATATCTGACGTCCCCATCGTCTAGCCTGGCCTAGGACACCGCCCTTTCAAGGCGGCAACACGGGTTCAAATCCCGTTGGGGACGTCTCCGATTCCCCTGCTTCCGCAGCCGGTTCATTCTCATTTGCGGAGCGGTTCTGCTAAACTCCGCCTGTCTGTCGCGTGCGCCCGTAGCTCAGCTGGATAGAGCGTCGGCCTCCGGAGCCGAAGGCCACAGGTTCGAATCCTGTCGGGCGTACCATTCCGTTGCGCGATAATCTCAAATCCCAAACTAAAGAGTGGCTCGGAGGGGCGATTTCCAGTCGCCCGTTCCCTCGAAAGAGTGGCTCGGAGGGGCGACTTCCAGTCGCCCGTTCCCTCGTTGAGCATGGCGACACTGGAGTTCGGCGGCTGGAAACCGCCGCTTGTCTGTTTAAATAGGCCCGTCCGGCGGCTAGAAGCGCGCTCCTTTCAGATCCAGCTCTTGCCAAAGGTGGCAGCGGACACGGTGCCCGGACGCGACGTCCTCCAGGGCCGGCAGTTCGTTGCGGCATAGATCCTGAGCGTGGGCGCAACGGGGGTGGAACGGGCATCCGATCGGTGGATTCAGCGGACTGGGAACCTCGCTGCTCAGCCGGATCCTGGACCGGTTCCGGACCCGGGGATCGGGCCGGGGTATGGCGTCGAGAAGAGCCGCCGTGTAGGGGTGTGCGGGACTCGTAAAGAGGGCTTCGGTGGGGGCCGTCTCCATGATCCGTCCCAGGTACATGACGGCAACCCGGTCGCTGACGTGACGGACCACCATCAGGTTGTGAGTGAGGAACAGGTAACCGATCCGGTACCGACCTTGCAGTTCCAACATCAGGTTGAGGATCTGGGCCTGCACGGAGACGTCGAGGGCGGAGACCGGCTCGTCAGCCACCACCAGCCGGGGCCGTGTGGCCAGAGTACGGGCGATGCCGATTCGCTGTCTTTCCCCGCCACTGAAGGCGTGGGGATAGCGCCGGGCCGCTTCGGGCCGGAGCCCCACCTGCAACAGCAGTTGGCGGACGCGATCCCGCCGGTCGTCGCGGGTGGTGATTCCCAGTTCCTCGCCGTGAATTCGCAAGGGCTCGTCGATGATCCGCTGGACCGTCATCCTGGGATTCAGGGAGGAGTAGGGATCCTGGAAGACCATCTGCAGCTGCCGGCGCAAGGGCTTGAGCCGTCGGCGGGGCAGGGTCAGCAAGTCGACAACCTCATTCTCTTCGGTGCGGAACCAGGCCGATCCGGCCGTCGCCTCGTAGCCCCGGAGAAGAGTCCGGGCCAGCGTGGTCTTTCCGCAACCGCTCTCTCCCACGAGTGACAGGGACTCTCCCTGGCTCAGGTGAAAACTGACATCGGTGACGGCTTGGACCTTGCCGCTCGGCCGCTGGAAGGGACCGGAACGGACCGGGAAGTGCTTCGTCAGGTTCCTGACGTCCAGAAAAATCTCAGGATTCAATCTTTTCTCTTCTCTGTTCGGGAGTGAGGTGTCCGATTTCGGGACAAAGTGTCCGGTTTCGATACAAACTGTCCGTTTTCGGACAGTTTCTCCAGCGAAGATGGGTGACCGGGCTCTTCCGGCTCCCGGCGCAGGCAGAGCACCTCGTGACCCGGTTGCACCCTGACCGGTTCCGGTTCCGCTCGGTTGCAGGTCCCATCCAGGAACTCCAGGCAACGGGGATGAAATGAGCACCCGGCGGGCCGCCGGAAGGCGGGCGGCACGGAACCGGAGATGCTGGGAAGCGCCTGCTTCGCGGCGGCTCCCAGACCGGGCATGGAGCTCAGGAGGGCACGGGTGTAGGGATGCTCGGGCGAATGAAAGATGCGATCGACCGGCGCTCTCTCCACGCCCTTCCCCAGGTACATCACCAGGACCTGGTCTGCCATCTCGGCAATGACACCCAGGTCGTGGGTAATGAGAATGACGGCCATCCCTCTCCGCTTCTGGAGATCCCGGAGCAGATCCAGAATCTGGGCCTGAGTGGTCACGTCCAGGGCTGTCGTCGGTTCGTCGGCGATGAGGACCCGGGGTTCGCCGGCCAGGGCCTGGGCGATGAGGGCGCGCTGGCGAAGCCCGCCACTGAGTTGGAACGGGTAGAGCTTCGCCCCCCGCTCGGGATCGGGGATGCCCACGGAGCGCAGAACCTCTACCGCCTGTTCCCGGGACTGTCGCCGGCCCCTGCGGCCATGCAGCCGAATGGTCTCCGAGACCTGCTGGCCGATGGTGTGCACCGGACTCAACGAGGTCATCGGTTCCTGGAAGATGAGGGCGATCTCTCCGCCTCGGATCGATCGGATCCGGCGTCCTTTGGGGTCCAGACGAGCCAGATCCACGGGAGGACCTCCCTGCGCCGGGCGGAGCAGGATTCGACCGTCGATGATGCGTCCCGGATGATCCACGATGCCCAGGATGGACAGGGCGGTGACGCTCTTGCCGCAGCCGCTTTCCCCGACGATGCCCAGCACCTGTCCGGGAGCGAGGTCGAAGCCGACACCGTCCACCGCCCGGACGACCCCCTCCCGAGTGAAGAAATGAGTCTTCAGGTCCCTGACCGAGAGGATCCAGTTCTCAGCCATGAGATCAGGTTCTCCGGGCGTAGGGGTCCGCGGCGTCACGAAGGCCGTCTCCCACGAAATTGAAGGCCAGGATGGCCACGATGACCGGAGCCGCGGGAGCCAGCAACCAGGGTCTCAGCGCCAGGACCTGTACCTGCTGGGCTCCCTGCAGCAGGATTCCCCAGCTGATGGCCGGCGGACGAAGGCCCAGTCCCAGAAAGCTGAGGGAGGTCTCGGCGATGATCATCGCCGGGAGCGCCAGGGTTGCGGTGGCGATGACGTGACTGCTGATGGCGGGCACCAGGTGGCGCCGGATGATGGAGGCCCGGCTGGCGCCCATCAATTCGGCGGCCAGGACGTAGTCTTCCTGCCGGAGCACCAGGAAAAGGCCGCGGACCTCCCGGCCCAGGCGGGTCCATCCGATGAGCGACAGGATGACGGTGAGGATGAAATAGACGCGGAGCACTCCCCAATCCCGGGGCATGGCGGCGGCCAGACCCAGCCACAGGGGAATGGTGGGGATGGAGAGAAGGATCTCGATGATTCGCTGGATCACGGTGTCGACCGCGCCTCCGTAGAACCCGGAGATTCCCCCCAGCACGACCCCGAGGACCAAGCTCAGGGCGACTCCAACCAGACCGATGGTCAATGAGGTCCGGGTGCCGTGGACCAGGCGGGAGAAGAGGTCGCGCCCCAGCCCGTCCGTCCCCAGCAACGCCAGGGCCCGGGTTCCACCTGCCACGCCGACGAGGTGAAGATCGGTCGGAACCAGACCCAGAAAGTCGTATTCGTAGCCTCGGGCCAGCAGGCGGACCGGGAGCCTCCGATCCGGATCGGTGCGATGGACCTTTCGGAAAATGTTGTGGTCCCACTCCCCGGACACCGGGTGCACATGGGGGTTGAATCCGCTGTCGTCCTTCAGGTGGATGGGTTGGGGGGGCAGGTAGGCCCGGCTGGCATCGATTCGGTTGGGGTCGGCAGTGGCCACGAAATCGGCCAGCAGGACCACCAGGTACAGGAATCCCAGGAGGATCAGGGAGACGACGGCCAGCTTGTGCCGGCGGAATCGTCTCCAGGTCAGTTGCCAGGAGGACGCCGTTTCGAGCTGGAACCCAAGCTCGTCCGGCTCCGGATTCGTGACTGTCCCCGTGACCGTCCCCGTGACCTCCGAATTCATGACTGTCCCCGGAACCGGATTCTGGGATCGATCCAGAGCAGGAGCAGATCCGAAACCAGCGTTCCCGCCACGGTGAGCACGCCCAGGAGGAGCACCAGGGTCCCGGCCAGATAGAGATCCTGGTCCATGAGGGCCGACAACAACACCGGCGCCACGGTGGGAAGGCTCATGACCATGGAGACGATGACGCTGCCCGACACCAGGTAGGGAAGCAGGTATCCGGCCGTGCTGACGAACGGGTTCAGGGCCACGCGCAGGGGGTATTTGAGGAGGAGCCGGACCTCCGAGAGCCCCTTGGCCCGGGCGGTGAGAACGTAGGGCTTGGACAGTTCATCCAGCAGATTGGCCCGGAGGATCCGGATCATGTGAGCCGTTCCCCCCACCCCCAGCACCAGGGCCGGCAGCGGCAGATGCTTGACCAGGTCCCAGAGCTTGGCGAGGTTCCAGGGGGCGTCCGCGTACTGAGTCGAGAGCAGCCCTCCCACATCCGCGTCGAACCAGACGAATCCCAGGTACATGACCAGAAGACCGAGCAGGAAGTTGGGCACGCCGACGCCGGCGAAGCAGAGCAGAGTGAACAGGTAGTCTCCCGCGGAATATTGGCGGATGGCCGAATAGACTCCCAGGGGCAGAGCCACCGCCCAGGTGAACAGGATGGCGGCCAGAGACACGGTCATGGTCAGCCAGAGGCGATCGGAGATGATCTCCGAAACGGGCTGCCCCCGGATCCAGGAGACGCCGAGATCGCCTCGGAGCAGCCGTCCCATCCAGATCAGATAGCGCTGGGCCGCGGGTTGGTCCAGGCCGTAGCGGACTCTCAGGACCTGGATTTCCTCAGGCGGCAGGGGAATTCCCTGGGAGGCGCGCCGGTCCACGTAGGCGGTGACGAAATCCCCCGGCGGCAACTCGATGAGAACGAACGAAAGAATGCTGACGGCCCAGATCGTCAGTGCCGCCTGGAGCAGGCGGCGGCGCAGATAGGCAGCCATGATCGGTCTTCTCGTGCGAGCCCGCGATCCAAGCGCCGGACGGTGGTTTGCAGAGGATCCGTGTGGGAGGCATTGGCGGCTCCCCGGAGCAATATTACTGCTTCCAATACAGGGTCTCCAGGCGGCCCGTGGAAGGAGTGCGGCAATCGTCTTGGGTACAGAGCCCGGCTGGGACGTTGCCCAACCGCCGGTCGGAGATGCGCACCGAACTGGGCGCCCGTCCCACGGTGCTCATCATCCACTGCTCACGGATGGCGATCCCCCAGATCTCCCGCCCGATCCGGGTCCTTTCCCGAGCGGTCCGGGTTCGGCCGAGGCGATAGAGCTCCTGGGCCCGGAGAATCTGCGGGTCGGTGGGTTTTTCCCCCAGTCTTCCGTTGCTGGAGAACCAGAGGCCGAAGAGAGGACCGATGGGAGACATCCGGCTGACGGGAAGGACATACAGGGCCTGGCTGCCCCAGATGGATTGGGTCGGGTGGGTCCAGCAGGTGATTTGCGCGCGGTTGGCCCGCATCTCCTCCCACCAGAGGGTTCGTCCCAGGATGGGAACGTCCACGGCGATTCCCAGGTCTTCGAGCTGTTGTTCCAACATCTGGAATTTGAGGACCTCCATGCGATCGGAGGGCGCCGGAATCTCGATTCGGAGCCGCCCGCGCCCGTCGCTTCGCATCCGGTAGCCCTCCTCGTCCCGCCGTTCCAGTCCCAGGTCGTCCAGCATGACATTGGCCCGGTCCGGATCGTAGGTGGACCAGAGAGTCCGGTAGCGCTCACCCGGGTGCTCGGGATGTGCCGGGCTGGGTCCGGGGGCGCTGGGGGTGGCCAAGGAGAAGTAAAAAGCGTCACTGAATTGGGAGCGGCGGAGACCCAGGGAAAGGGCACGGCGGAAGTTTGCATCCTGAATCAATCTGGAGATCTCGGGATCTCCCTCCCACCCCAGATTGAAGTAGCAGCCGAAGAGCATCCCCGACGGGGACGGGTTGAGATAGACGTTGTAGTTCTCCTCTTCGGCATGCTGCAAAAAGACGGGCAGGTTCTGAAGATCCAGATATCGGTACAAGAAATCGTATTCGCCGGCGATGGCCCGCAGGTTGATGACCTCCCGGTCCGTGGCCTTGGTCAGAACCCAGCGATCGATGTAGGGAAGCTGATTGCCCTCGGTGTCCACCTCCCAGAAATAGGGATTCCGCTCCAGGACCCACGCCGACGTGTCCCGCGCCTGGACCGTCATCCAGGGCATCAGGACCGGCAGTTCCGTGTTCAAGGCATAGTTGTTCCGGAGCTTCATCAGTCCGACCCAGTCTTCCTGCTGCGATTCCCGCACCTTACGGTCCAGGTCCTGGCGAGAAACGTAGCGGGGATGGAATTGTTTGAGATGGTGTGCCGGTGCGTAGGGTCCCCAGAGGAACTCTCCGAAGACGCCACCCCCGAACCGGCTGAACGCGGAGGCCATGACTTCCAGGAGCCGGGGATAGGGATCGTCAAACCCGAAGCGCACCGTGTGGCGGTCCAAGACCTGGAACCGCATCCCTTTGCCGTTGACCACCAGGTCCGGATCGGGAAAGGGAAACACGTCGGGGTGGGCGTGCAGGTCTTCCCAGTAGAAACGGACGTCCTCCGAGGTGAAGGGATGGCCGTCGGACCATCGCATGCCCCGCCGCAGGTGAATTCGGATCCAACGGCCGTCCTCGCTCTGGTTCCAGTCTTCCGCCACGCTGGGAACGATCCGAGTCCCGGACGCGTCGTAGAAGAGGAATTTCTCCATTCCCATGATCCGGTTCATCTCCTCGTTGAGGCCCTTGGCGATCATGCCGGATCGCAGGGTCCCTCCGTACCGGCCGATGGAGTGGATGGGATGGAGGACCAGCGGATTCTCCGGGAGGCGCTCCTCCACCGGTGGAAGCTCGCCCTGAGCCACCAGGCGGGCCAGCACCGGGGCCTCCTGGAATCGGCGGGGCCGGCGCTCGGGATCCAGGACGATCTCGGCCCCTTGCGGGGTCTCTTCGTAGATCAGGTAGGGCGAAGAATCGGACGCTTCGGGTCCAGGATAAGGTTGGCAGCAGAGGGTCCCCAAGGCCAGGAGGGAAGGGAGGACTGTCAACCTGCTGCTGGACATTTCATCGGCAATCGTCGATGGTCTGGCAGAATGGCAGAGGGGAGCGGACGCCGCAAGCGGCCTCGGCTCGGCCGCCAGGAGGATCCAACCATGTCGAAACGAAGCTTGTTCGCCCAGGCCGACGTTTTTTCCCGTTCCATGCCGCGACAGCCGGGGCCGCGGCAGGCCCATCCCGGCGCAACCTACGACTTCGGTGTGGCCTATCCCGATCCCGACTCCCTGCCTTTGGCGGAGTTGGCAGCGGGCCTTCGCGTGGGTCTGGAAGAGGAAGGACGGGAATTGGCCAAATACCCCCATCCCTCGGGATATCCGCCCTTGCGCGAGTACATAGCGGCGAAATTGGCGCGGGACCGAAGTCTTTCGGTTTCAGCCGAAGACATCATCCTGGGCGACGGGTCCAGCCAGCCCAATTACATGATCATCGAGGCGCTGGTGAATCCGGGCGAGGTGGTCCTGACCGAGGAGTTCACCTACCCGGGGACGCTGGGCATCCTGAGACGATTCGGTGCGGATATCCGCGGGGTGGAGTGCGACCAGGAAGGGTTCTTGCCCGATGCCCTGGAAGGGGCGGTCCGAAGCGTGGCCGGCGAGGGGAAACGGGTCAAGCTCATCTACACGATTCCCACCTTCCAGAATCCCCTGGGATGGGTCATGAGCCTGGAACGCCGAATACACCTGCTGGAAACGGCCCAACGGCACGGGATCGCCGTTCTGGAAGACGATTGCTACGTGGACCTTCGCTACGAGGGCGATCCGGTGCCGGCGATCGCCGCCCTCGATACCGGGGGAGTGGTAGTGTACGTCGGTTCCTTCTCCAAGATCATCGGCCCGGGAGTCCGCCTCGGCTACCTGGCCGGACCCTCACCGCTCCTGGACCGGATCTCGGCCATCAAGAGTGGAGGCGGAGTGAGCCAGTTGGCCGCGTTGGCGATTCATCGTTACGCTGTGAGCCACCTGGAGGAGCACATCCGGTCCGCCAGCCGCATCCTTGGCCGCAAGCGGGACGCCATGCTGGCGGGATTGGAGGAGGGGTTCGGAGAGCCGTCGGACTCCGGAGCTACCTGGAGCCGTCCCCGCGGCGGCCTGTTCATCTGGCTGACGTTGGCTCCCGGAGTCGACATGCAGGCGGTTGCCGACCAGGCGCTTCGCGAGGGCATTCTCATCTTTCCCGGCATACGCCTGTCGCCCGAGGGTAACTCGGGACACAATTGCGCCAGGCTCTGTTTCGGTTACGATTCGCCCCAGGTCATTCGGGAGGGGATAGGGCGCTTGGCCGGAATCTGCCGGCGGGAATCCGTCGCGTCGGTCTGATTCACTGGACCAGCGGCGCCACGGTGGTCATGAAGCCCTCGATTCGGTCCGGACTCTCGGACAGGTCATCCGTCAACAGACCCATTCCCAGGTGGTCGACTCCCAGATCCTGGTAGCGGCGGATGTCCCCGGCCACCTGCTGGGCCGAGCGGCCGTGCGGCCGTTAATTTCAGTTAACGGAGGTAGGCGGACCCCCAAGGACATCCCAATTCGCAGTTACTTCGACTTGGTCGGCTTCTTAGCCTCGGTTGCCGACGGACCTGTCGACCACATGGGATCTGTGTGCTTGGGCGCGACTTCGTAAACTCTTTCCGTTGGCGATGAGCCGTAAAAGGCAAGGAGCGTCGGCAGACCTACTGGCAAGAGTAACCCATATGGAGCCACGTCGATGTCTTCAGAGGTGGCCACGATGCCCATTGCCACAGAGGCCGCCACTAGGGTGATCCATCCCGGCCAGCGCTTCCATATGGGACGGTGAGTCGACACCTTGCGCACATACTGTTTCTGGAAAGTGTCCGTTCGCCCATCCTCGAACTTCAACGTCAAGGAATCAGCTGTGGCCGTATCAAATCGGCCCTCGATATTCTCGTTGTCCTCCGGCAGGGCCTCTTCTTCGTGAAGCTGTACCTCGGTCTTAGTGTCAGGGACTACGGCCTGCACCTTGGACCAGTCTGGCATATGCTTCGCGGTGCAACCTGGAAAACTCGCTAGAAACAGCAATGGCAATAACCCCGTAACCGTGGTTTTCCTGAGCCATCCTCCATTCTTTCTGGTCAGACTTCTCATGGCGTGTACCCCCTTCATGGTTTGGATCGTCCCGACATTGGTTAGTGTGATTTTTCGCCGGAAGCGCGCAAGAGTGCGCAAGAGTGAGAAGGGGACAGTCACCTTCTCTCTGTGTGACCACGACGAGTTGTGCCGGGACCGGCTGCTGGCCGTGCTGTGTGACCGGGACGACCTGACGGGGGAGTTCCGGCGCCTGGAGGCGGATCGGGGCAAGCCGCTGGCGGGCAAGAGCACCCTGACCCGGCTGGAGTTGACTCCCCTCGAGGGTCCGGAGCCAGAGTACAAGAAGATCAGCGCTCAGGTCCGGGTCACCAAGCGCAAGGTCTGGTTGTCGTTTTCCGAGAGCTACCCGTACGCGGCATGGTTGCGGACGGTTCTGGCCCGAGTGCAAACCCATCCGCTTCGCTGTTACCACGAACCCGCTGGTGGGAAGAAGCCAAGTTGGAAGTCTGCGGGACGGACTCTGCGCTGGAGCCGGCTCTTGGGGGAGAACCATCGCTCACGAGTGCCCGCGAGAAGTCAAATGCCCCTGGACATCGCCGGATTTCGGTTTTCATCACCGCATTCGAGTCGGCAGGACAGCTCTTGAGTTCATATGGCTAAGAAAACCACTGAAATGCGGTTAAAAAAACCGATTTTCGTGTCGGTGATGAGAAATTGGGGCTAATGGCATAGCAAGGCTCCCCACACCGGGATACTGAGCAGCAGAAAGGCCATCTATGGTCAGTTGAATCACCATGTGAACGGTGCCAGCATGCTGATCATCGTAGATTGTTGATATCGACTCAACGGAAGGGCGTTCGTGGGATCCCACAGTGAATCCGAGGTCGCAA
This sequence comes from Acidobacteriota bacterium, assembly GCA_965263035.1. Taxonomy (GTDB): domain Bacteria; phylum Acidobacteriota; class UBA6911; order RPQK01; family JAJDTT01; genus JAJDTT01. Next base: position 5,966,824 of record OZ253580.1, on the reverse strand, counting down.
AAAGCAACCGGCAGCAACAGAGGTTGCTGTCTCTTGACGCCTATCGTGGACTGATCATGGTCTCCCTCGCCTTCAAGGGTTTCGGTCTCAGGGAGACGGCCGAGAATCATCTGGCAACAAATCCAGACTCTTCCTTCTGGCAGACGGTTCATTACCAGTTTTCCCACGTCCCCTGGACCGGATGTGGCTACTGGGATCTGATCCAACCCTCCTTCATGTTCATGGTGGGAGTGTCGATGGCCTACTCCTATGCCAAACGATCCGGACTGGGGCACTCGTACGGCAAGATGCTGCGCCACGCCCTCGGGAGATCCACCGTCCTCATCCTTCTGGGCATCTTCCTGATTTCCGATTCGCTCTCCAGCACCAGTTGGTCACTGATGAATGTCCTGACGCAGATCGGGCTGGGCTACACTTTCCTCTTTTTGTTCTGCCGTCGAAGACTTCGAAGTCAGTCCCTTGGGGCAGTGTTCGTCCTGATCCTGACGTGGATGTTGTACGTCCTGTATCCCGGAGCCGGTGTCGAGCTTCCGAGCGGCTCGCTTGAGGTGGGTGTTCAACCGGAGTGGGCTCAGCGACATCTGGCGGAAGTGTCTCCAGCCTGGCATAAGAACGCCAACGTCGGTCATGCCGTTGACGGCTGGCTGCTGAACCAGCTGCCACGCCAGGAGCCGTTCGTCCACAACGGAGGAGGGTATCAGACCATCAACTTCATTCCCTCCCTGGCCACCATGCTTTTCGGCCTGATGGTGGGCGGGTTCCTGCGCTCGCACCGCTCGGCCCAAACCAAGCTCAGAACACTTCTGGGAGCGGGGATTCTTGGTCTGACCGTAGGACTGATCCTCGATTGGACGGGTGTCTGTCCACTTGTCAAGCGGATCTGGACACCCTCCTGGGCAATCTTTTCGACGGGCTGGTGCTGCCTGATCCTGGGAGGACTCTACGTTCTAATTGACGTGGCCAGGATCCGTCGCTGGACCTTCCCTCTGGTGGTGGTGGGCACCAACTCCATAGCGATCTACTCGATGAGCATGCTTCTACCCAGTTGGACCGCAGCAACCTTGCGGACACACCTGGGGCAGAACATCTTCCAACTCTGGGGAGCCGCCAATGAGCCCGCCCTCGAGTCGGTGACGGTGGGGCTCACGTTCTGGCTGGTCTGCTGGTGGATGTATCGGCAGAGGATCTTCCTGAGATTGTGAATCGCACAAGCTTCCCATGTAAGTCTCGTCGGCTTCGACGGGCCTTTCAAACGGCTCTTCTGTATCCAGGTTCCAGGCACGGCGGATGCGTTGGGCGAGATGCCAAGCTGACGTCTGGGGGATCTCCAGTTCTCTGTCGGGCTTTATACTGGATAGGTTCTTCAGGTTGGTGGAGAGCAGATAGCTGGCGTAGAGCCCCGTCTGATAGCGCAGATTGGAAGACTGCATGGGCGTTCCGGGCTTGGTGTTGAAACGCCGACGGCAGTCCCGGCACCGAAACGGCATGGAATTGTGCTTGGCCCCGCTCTGGACGTTCACGGAGCCGCAATGAGGACAGCAGACTTCTTCCAGCCATCGTTACTGGATGAACCATTCGACAATGTCATCGCTGGCGGAAACCGGTTTTTCCCTCGAGATTGTGGAGCCACGGGCGCTCCTCTGACCTGCCGGCCGAAGGTTTTCCGACGGCAAGGTTCGTCGAAGCCACGGTCAACCGCCCGACTCGTCCCACAAATCTCCCACGGCGCAAGCTCCTAGACCAAGGGCACGACACTGGTCATGAAGCGCTCGATCCGTTCCAGACTCTCGGACAAGTCATCGGTCAGCAGGCCCACTCCCATGTGGTCGACTCCCAGATCCTGATAGCGGCGGATGTCTCCGGCCACCTGCTGGACCGTGCCGCTCATGGGCAGTCTCTCTCCTCCCGGGCCCCGGCGCGGGGATTCGTTCCATCCTCCGCCGAACCGGACGTGGATCTTGTCCGGATCCCGGCCTTCGGCCTCCACCATTCGGCGCAGTCTTTCAATCGCCCGGACGAGTAGCCCGTCGTTGTCCAGCGGATGGCGCGGGTTTCCGGCGATGGGCATCCATCCGTCTCCGAAGCGGGCGACGCGCCGGAGGGCCGCGGTGCTCTCTCCGCCGAACCAGAAGGGCGGATGAGGCCGCTGCACCGGCTGGGGATGGAATTCGATCCCGGAAAAACGGACGTGGTTGCCTTTGAACTCAGGGTTCTCGCTACACCAGAGTTCCTGCATGCCCCTCAGGTACTCTTCCGAGGCTCGGCCCCGGTCCTCGAATCGGACCGGCAGGCCCAGGGCTTCGAACTCCTCCCGCATCCAGCCGACGCCGCAGCCCACGATGAGCCGGCCGTGGGAGAGGACGTCCAGGGTGGCCAGCATCTTGGCCGCCAGGATCGGATCCCGGTAGGGCAGGACCAGGACCGAGGTCAGGATGCGGACCCGCGAGGTCTGGCCGCAGAGAAAGGCCAGGGTCATCAGCATCTCCAGGCTCTTCTGGCCGCCGGTTCCGCCGGGAAACTTGCCCGTGGCGCCGTACGGGTAGCGGGTCTCGACGGAGCGGGGCAGGACCAGGCGCTCGCTGGAGGAGATGATGTCGACTCCCTGGGCCTCGGCGGTTCGAGCGAGAGCCGAGAGACTGCGGGGAGCCGCCAGAGGACCGGCGATGGGCAGATTGACGACGAACTTCACGGGGTGGGGCTCTTCACTACCAGGTCATGCGAGAGCGGCGGCCGTGGTTTTCAAGCAGTTGCTCCAACGCGCCCTTGACGTTCCAGAAGACGTTCACCGACTCTATGTAGTCTCCCGCCATGAACTTTCCGGCGGCATGGACTTTCTGCTCCATCTCCTGGTAGATCCGGGTCACCCTGGGATCGTCGTGCCGTCCCGGAATGCCCATGGACTGGGCCATGTCTTCGGGGCCGCCTCCGAAATAGTCGATTCCCTCCACCTGAAGGATCTCGTCCAAATTCCGGATTGAAGTCACGCTCTCCAGTTGGGGGACGATCATCAGGTTGGCGTTGACTTCCTGGAAGAGGGTGTTGCGGTCCTTTCCCTCCTGGTTCATGACCATGCGGTAGCTGGTGGAGCTGCGCAGGCCCAGCGGTGCGAAATAGGTGTATTTGACCAGTTGTTCGGCTTCTTCCCGGGTCTGGATGTTGGGAACGGTGATGCCTCTGATTCCCCTGTCCAGATAGGACAGAAGCGTGCTCTCGTTCCCATCCGGGACCCGCATGGTGGGCGTGACGTCGAACCCGTCCGCGATGGTGCACAAAGTGCCGACGCGCTCCGGGGTGAGGGGCGAGTGTTGGCCGTCGAATCCGACGAAATCCAGCCCCATGCGCCCGGCCATTTCCACCAGTTCTTCGGAAGGGTCCGACATGAACAGGCCCAGAGCCTTCTCGCCTCTTTTGATTCTCTCCAGAATTTTGTTTCGAAACATGTCTCCACTCCTAATTTGCCGGATGCCGATTTCTCCAATGTCGAAACGAGAACCCATCATAAAGTCTGGATATGGAAATTAGAACCGACGGGGGAAACCCGGAAAGCGGAGTCGGGATGCCCTGCGGTAGAATCGCGGCATGGGAAAAAAGAGAGTGTTGATCACGGGGATGAGCGGACTCATCGGGCAGGTCTGCCGGCGGGAACTGGGGGATTCGTACGAACTGAGCGCCTTGAACCGGCGCCCGGTGGAGGGGTTCCGCTGCCTGCAGGCGGACATCGCCGATCTGGAGGGCATCCGGCCCGCCTTCGACGGAGTGGAAACCGTCGTCCACCTGGCCGCCATGGCCCAGGGGGATCCCACCTGGGAGGACGTGCTCCCGCACAACATCATCGGGACCTACAACGTGTTCGAAGCGGCCCGGACGGCGGGTGTCGAGAGGGTCATCTTCGCCAGCAGCGGGGCCGCCGTCAGCGAGTGGGAGCAGCATGCGCCCTACAATGCCCTGGTCGAGGGACGTTACGAGGAGGCGACCGGTTGGGACGTGCTGGACACCTCGCTGATTCGGCCCAACGGCCTCTACGGATGCAGCAAGGCGTTCGGTGAAACGTTGGCCCGCTTCTTCTCCGACGAATGGGACCTGTCCATGATCTGCCTCCGTATCGGCCGTGTCCACTTGAACGACCGGCCCAACGAGGTTCGGGATTTCTCGGTCTGGTGCAGCCACGCGGACATCGCCCAGATGATCCGCCGCTGCATCGACGCGCCCGAGGATCTGAAGTTCGGGGTTTACTACGTGGTCTCCGACAACAAGTGGAACTATCGGTCTCTGGACAACGCTCGGCGGGACCTGGGATACGAGCCGCGGGACACGGCCGAACGGTTCCGGGACGGCTAGGGGACACCGTTCGCAGGGGCACCCCTGGTGGTCGCCCTCGCCCGGGCTGGCAATTGAGGTTCGGACGAAAGAGGGCACCCACAAGGGGTGCCCCTACGTTTTTCACGGTTTTTCACGCGGAAGGGTCGGGATGGAGCGTCTCGACGGAATTCCGAGACAGAAAGGACAGAAAGAAACAGAAAGGGACAGTCTCGAGAACAGATTGCGGAAGCAGAGCAGTGAACCTATGGCAAATGGATGGAAGTCCGGAGGACTTTCCACACACTAAGAGGACAATTCAGTCTATTGGGCGGTTCCAGTGATCTGGGTCGTTCCGTGCCACAGTGGCAGAATCGACAGTCGGAGATCAGGCGAGTCTACGAGACGAAGGCGTTCGAGCGCTGCTCCCGCAGGGAAAACAGCACTCCGCCCAGTTGAGGGATGGGGTGTTGGCGACGTCGATATCGACCTTGCTGCCGATACGTCGCCAGCAGTTGCGCCACCTTCTCTGCCGGCCCGACGGCCAATCCGTCCGTCAGAAATCGCAAACGCCGGCGAAATGCTCCGGCACGGGTAAATCCACGTCGCTGCTCCTGATGGAGGATCCACCGGGGGATCGCGGCCTGGTTCTCCCGGGTGGGGACGGCTCCTCGATAGTACAAGCGAGCCCGGTAACTGCTGTACACGTCGGTTCCGGGATCCGAGGGGAACAGTTCCTCCAGTGGTATCAGATCTTGATCCTTGCCGGTGAGTCTCCAACGGGCCGAGCCCCACTTCCACTGCTCGGGTCGTTTGACCAGTCCGGCCCGGACGGCATTGAGTTCCACGTAGAGGAGGGCGTCCTGGACGGCTTCGCTTCCCAATAGTTCCGGGTTCTTGAAGCGATCACTCCAAAAATGGCCTCGTCGTACGAACTTACGGTTGATCCACCGGGCATAGAGCCCGTCCAAGTTCGCCATCAGTTTCGACACGTCAAATAGACGCTGGTTGAAAGCCTCCCACTGGGCGTCGGTCCAACCGTCGGTTTTCACCTCTGCCTTTCGTCCATAAAGCTTGTGGGCGCTCTCCATCAATTCCTCGCGGGACAAGGGGCGAGGTTTCTCAAAATGGACGATGAAGTGGAAGTGATTACCCATGATCTGGAAAGCGGCCAAACGACACCGGTAGGCATTGACGTAGAACAACATCATGTCCAGGAGTTTGCTCCGGGCTTGGCGGTCTTCAAAGGGGAACCAATCGGCCCGACCGGCGACTCGATTGGTGAGGTGATAGAAAGCGGCCTCTGTGCTTTTGTGTCGCGCGCCTCGGGCCATGGCCATTGTCCTCGGTGAATCGGTTCGCACCCCTGATGACAACAACGATTCAGATCTGAGAAAGGCGAAGGAAACTCAAGAAAATCAGCAAATCTCGCGTTCCCGGAAGCATCCGAGGAAACGTGACCAAGTCGCCACCTCAGTTGTCTTTGCAGACGAAGGAGCCGACACCTTTGTGGTCCGCCCTGTGCCTCCCGTCCCGGAAAAATAGACCGTCCCCTTTTTCCCCTCCTGAATGGGTCAAGAGCCGGTGCCTGACGGCTGAGCGCGGGCCGCGCCGCAGGGTTTGGAAGGCCCGGGCAGCTCTCCCGACATCCGGTGCAACTCGTCCCGGAAGAATAGACTGTCCCCTTTTTCAGCCTCCTGGAGATCCGGACGTGAGCCGTCTGAGACTATTCGAGCCGCGCACATCCGGTGAGGCTGAACCGATCCCGACCAAGGGACAGGCCGTCCCCGCCACCAAATCCAGCAAGCACGGAAAAATAGACTGTCCCCTCATTCGGTCCTCCGACAACAAGTGGAACTATCGGTCTCTGGACAACGCTCGGCGGGACCTGGGATTACGAGCCGCAGGACACGGCCGAGCGGTTCCGGGATCGATAGGGAGAGCTCTCCGAAACACCACTGCCGGCAGATGCTGGTTCTTCGTCTCATAGGGGCGACCCTCGTGGTCGCCCTCGTCCGGGCTGGCAACCGAGGTTCGGACGAAAGAGGGCATCCACAAGGGGTGCCCCTACGTTTTTCAGGCGGAAATCAATCCCAGTTGGAGCGGATCCATTCCAGTCCGTTTCGCGCCAGATGCTCTTCTGACGGGAACATGCGCCGCCAGATGCAGGTGGCGGCGGCCAGTTCCGGCATCGCCTGCCCGAAGGCCTCGATGACCAGCCAGTCCGCATACCGGACGTCCTTGAGAGTGTCGAAGGTCTCCTGCCAGCGGACCTGACCCTCGCCGGGGGTCGCCCGGTCGTTCTCGCTGATGTGGACGTGGCGAAGGGCGCCCGCACAGGACCGAATCGCCGTGGAGACGTTCTTCTCCTCCAGATGGGCGTGGTAGGTGTCGTAGAGAATCCCCAGATTGGGCCGATCGGCCTGAGCCGTGAACTCGACGGTGTCCTTGGCGCAGTTCAGGAAATAGGATTCGAACCGGTTCAGGAATTCCAGAGCCAGCGTGATCCGCGCGGACCGGGCCAGATCCGCCGTCTGTTGCAGGATTTCCAGAGCCCATCGCCATTCCTCCTGGGTGCGGCTGCGGCCCGCCAGGAGACCGACGGGGGAGTGGAGCGGGCCTGCGAGGAGACGGATTCCGGCGAGATGGCAGGCCTCCACCACCGACTTCAAGTACTCCAGGGCCTTGGTCCGGACGGATGGATCCGGGTGAATGGGATTGGCGTCCGGCGGAACGACGGTGACGGCCGTGCGCTCCAGTCCCAGATCGTCCAGAAGCAGGCCGAGATCCCGTGCGCGCTGAGGATGGGGCGAAAAAATGGGGATCTCGACGCCGTCGAAGCCCCAGTCGCGAATCTGCTTCAGCAGTTTTCGATGGGACGGTCCGACTTCGGTCGTCCAGAGGAGCAGATTCATTCCCACACGCATGTTCACGATATCCCCCATGCCGGCGACGGTCCCGATTGTCCCACCCGTCGTGGGCGTGACGCCACCCCCCACGGGCTTGCGGCCCAGATCGGTGCGGGCGTACTCTCTCTGCACCAGAGGGTGAGGGCTTGGCTTCGTCAGGTCATGGTGGGACAGGTGAGCCGGCCTCGGAGCGGATCCGGAGAAATCTCATGGCAACGAAGACGCTGAATGTAGGAATGATCGGCTACGGATTCATGGGTCGAGCCCACTCCAACGCGTACCGGAAGGTCAACCAGTTCTTCGATCTGGACCGGACCTGCGTCCTCAAGGCAGTGGCGGCCCGGAACTCGGACAAGTTGGAGCCGTTCGCCCGCAATTGGGGCTGGGAATCGACGGAGACCGACTGGCGGCGTCTGGTGGAGCGGGACGACATCGACGTCATCGACATCTGCAGTCCCAACAACACCCATCATGAGATCGCTCTGGCCGCCGCGAGCCGGGGAAAGATGGTGCTGTGCGAGAAACCGCTGGCCATCGATGTGGATGAGGCCGTGGAGATGGTGGAGGCCGTGGAAAGTGCAGGAGTCGCCAACATGGTCTGGTTCAACTATCGCAGGGTTCCGGCCATCGCGTTGGCCCGCCAGTTGATCGATGAGGGCCGCCTGGGACGAATCTACCACTACCGGTCCACCTACCTGCAGGACTGGACCATATCGGAAGACGTACCGCTGGGAGGCCCCACTCTCTGGCGCCTGGAAAAGGAAGTCGCCGGGGCCGGCGTCTCAGGAGATCTGGCGAGCCACAGCATCGACACCGCAATCTGGCTCAACGGCCCTGTCGAGTCGGTGTCGGGGATGACGGAGATCTTCGTCAAGGAGCGCCCGGTGCAGGGAAGTCCGACGGAGCGGAAGGCCGTGGAGATCGACGATGTCTGCACCTTCATGGCCCGCTTTTCCAACGGGTCCAACGGGACCTTCGAAGCCACCCGTTACGCTCGCGGACGCAAGAACAAGAACTCGTTCGAGATCAACGGGGAGAAGGGTTCGCTCTACTTCGACCTGGAGAACATGCACCAGCTCCGGTACTTCAATCACGACGACCCGTCCCACCTCCAAGGTTGGCGCACCATCCTGGTGACCGCCTTCGAACACCCCTACATGAAGAACTGGTGGGTTCCGGGTTGCGTGATCGGCTACGAGCACACCTTCATCAACGCCTTGGCCGATTTCCTGAAGGGTTTGGAATCAGGCGAGGGAACCCATCCCAGCTTCCGGGAGGCGCTGGCCACCCAGAAAACCCAGGAAGCGGTTCTCCGTTCCGCCCAGAACCTGGAGTGGGTGACGATTGATTGAGGGGCGCCGACAACGGTGCGTTAAAACACTTCCTGGCCGCGCAGCCGGTCCAATTTGGCGGTCAAGTCGTCCAAGCGGGCCCGGGAGTCGTTGAGAGCCAGACTGACCCGCTCCGAGAGGGCCTGAAGATTGGATTCCAATGACACCAGAGTGCTCTTGTTGGACTCTTCCACGGACTGCACCTGAGCGCTCAGACCCTCCAGCGTCTTGCCCAGCCGGTTCATCCGTTCGAGGTGGGTTCGCAACTGGCCCCGGATCCGCTCCACATTGGTCCTGACGGTACTGACCGCTGCTCGGTTCGACTCGGTATTCTTCTCTGTTTCCGTGTGCCGAGCCTGGGACTGAGCCACGGCGTCCTGGTGGCTTTGGTTCAGTTGTTCCACCGTGACGGCCAGAGCCTCCAAGGCGGAAATCAGCTTCTCGATATCCCCGCGGCTTTCCTCGATTTTATTCCGAGCCTGCTGAAAACTGGACCTGACGGTGTTCCGAAGCTTCTGGTCCTCCTTTTCCAGCTCCCCCTCCAATCGTTGGGAGTCGCCGCTGAGGCCCAGCAACCGTGAACTGAGACGTTTCATCTCCTCCCGCTCGGCGTGAAGGTATTCCCGATTCACGGAAATCCGCTCCTCCAGTGTCTGGAAGCGGTCGTCGAGGTAGAGGCCGGCGAGTGTCAGCGCGGTCAACCCGGCCAGGATTCCCAGGATCGGGAGGAGTCCGATCCCGGCTGACCGGCCGGCGGAGCGTGGCGGGTTCTGGTTGACGATTCCCGGTGTCGTCATCTGAAGGGTGGGCTTCCGCGTCTCCACAGTTCCGCTATCGGGGAGTCTTTTGCAACGCTATCCGGTTGTATTTTTCTGTTTAAGGTCCAAATATAGCAGATATCGTCCAATCTCTTGCACCCTGAGGCGCGGGACTTCAAAGGAGCAAGCGTCACCGGTGCGAATTCGATCCCATCAGATCCGGAGGGAGTGAAAATGAGCGAATTGAACGTCGGAATCGTGGGACTGGGATGGGTCGCGGGAGCCCACATCGAAACCTTCAAGACGGTCTCGGGCGCGCGTGTCAGCGGCGTCTCCTCCAGGCGCCGGCTGGATGAGTCGGAGCTGGAGGCCACCTATGGTGTCCCGCTGAAGGTCTACGGCAGCTACGAGGAGATGTTGTCCGATCCTGAAATCGACATCGTGGACATCTGCACCCCGCACCATCTGCACGCCGAGCAGTCCATCGCGGCGGCCCGGGCGGGAAAGCACCTCATCATCGAGAAACCCCTATGTCTGACGGTCGAGGATCTGGCAGCCATGAAGCGGGCCATCGAAGACGCCGGCGTCGGGGTCTGTGTCTGCTTCGAATGCCGTTTCAGCGAGCATTTCACCATGATCCGGTCCTGTCTGTCGGAAGGTCTCCTGGGCCGGGTCCACTACGGGGAAGTGGACTACTATCACGGGATCGGACCCTGGTATGGCCAATTCGAGTGGAACGTCAAGCAGAGGTATGCGGGAAGCAGCCTGCTCACGGCCGGCTGCCACGCCTTGGACGGGCTGCTGATGTTCATGGGAGGCCGGGTCGAGGAGGTGGTGTCCCACGGGACTCGTTCCTCCAACTCCGTTTTCGCTCCCTACGAGTACGATACCACCAGTGTCACCCTCCTCAGATTCGAGGACGGCCGGCTGGGCAAGGTCGCCTCGGTGGTGGATTGCCTCCAGCCCTACTACTTCCATATCCACCTGGTTGGGAGTGAAGGAAGCCTGCTGGACAACCGGATCTACAGCGCGAAACTCAAGGGCTTGAGCAAGGAGGTCTGGAGCACTCTGGCGACTCAGCTGATCGATTCGGGAGATGTGAGCCACCATCCTTACGAGCCCCAGTTCCAGGCCTTCGTGGACAGCGTGGGGGAGGGCCGGGCCATGCCGCTGACGGGGGTCCGGGAGGCGTGGGAAAGTCACAAGGTGGTGTTCGCGGCGGATCTGTCTGCCCGGGAAGGCCGGCCCGTCAAGCTGTCCGAGCTCGATGCGATCTGACCCGCAGGGCTCGACAGGTGGCTGAGGTTCGAACCAGAGCAGGCCGCTGGCGGTGATTTCGATTTCCCGGAGACCTTCACGGTGACGGTCTGATATTGACGTCGCGCTGGGGAAACGGAATCTCGATTCCTGCGTCTCCCAGGGCCTTGTAGACTCGGGTGTGGAGGGCGTCGATGGCCCTGCCCCGCAGTTCCGCTTCCGCAATCCAGCAGAGGAGCTCGAAGCTCAATCCCGATTCTCCAAACTCGCGGAACCGCACCCGAGACGTGGGTTCGGGGCGGACCATGGGTTCGTCCTGGGCCACGGCCAGGAGCAGGTCGCGCACCTGGTCCACGTCCGATCCATAGGCCACGGAGACCCGCAGGCGAACTCTCTGGTGAATCGAGGGCCCCCCGCTCTCGTTGACGAGAGTCGAATTGGCGATGGCGGCGTTGGGAATCGTGATCTCGATGTCGTCACGCGTCAGGATCCGGGTGCTGCGGAGTCCGATCTGCGTCACCATGCCCCGTTTGTTCCCGTCGATGAGCACGATGTAGTCGCCGATCTTGTAGGGGGCGTCGGCGAGAATGGAGACGCCCGCGAATAGATTGGCCAGGGTGTCGCGCGCGGCGAAACCGACGGCGAGACCCAGGATTCCAGCCGAAGCCACCCAGGCCGCGATGTCGATCTCCCAGGCCTGCATTCCCACATAGACGGCGGCGCTGACGAGCACGACCTGGCTTCCGATGGTAAACAGGGGAAGGCTTGCCGGCTGGATCGCCCGAAACCGGGTCTGATGTTGGCTCATCCATCGGAAGACGAGTCCGGCGAGCGGCATCGCCGCAAACAGCCAGATCAGGACGGCAAGGGTCTGGATCAAGTGAGCAAGGAGATTCACCACCTGGTCGTGCAGGCCGGACACTTTAAGGGCTATGTAGAAACCGAGGAGAACCGTGCTCCGCATGACGGGACGGTGGAGATGCTCGATGAGGAGGTCATCCAGCTCGGTCTTGGTGCGCTGGGTCAACCGGTAGAGCAGCTTGGTGACCACCTTGTCGACGATACGGCCCGACACGAGTCCGATCGAAGCGATCAGCAGCGCCCACAAGATTCGCGCGACCGACATTTCGGTCAAGCTCTGAAGCAGCGTGTCTATGGGAGCCATCCAATCTTGATCGAACATCGCTTCAGCCTTCCCTGAATGGACACGGCCCAACTGCGCTGCGCCGTCCGGAGCGATCGCCGGCCGCCGCCGCACCGTTGCCAAGCCGTAGCACCATCCGTTATTTTATCGTACCCCGCTCTGAAGTTGGTGTCCCGTTTCAAGGGACGGCCGCGGGGGTATGGGGCAGAACAAGAGCAAATTCGCCGGATGAGCGAGGGAGGGGCGATTCCGTGTACAACGTGATCATTCTGGGTTCGGGCTGCGCCGGTTCGACGGCCGCCATCTACGCTGCCAGAGCCAACTTGTCTCCCCTTGTCGTGGAAGGACATGAGCCGGGAGGACAGCTCTCGCTGACCACTCTGGTCGAGAACTACCCTGGCTTTCCCGATGGGATCGATGGTCCGGACCTGGTGCAGAGAATGAAGGAGCAGGCCCAGCGGTTCGGGGCCGAATACCGGATGGAAACCGTGGTCGAGGCGGATTTGAACCATCCCTTCACGGTTCGAACGGAAGCGGCCTCCTATCGGACTCTCTCCTTGATCATCGCTTCGGGAGCATCGGCCCGGCTCATAGGGCTGGAGTCGGAGAAGCGGCTCATCGGCTACGGCGTCTCCACCTGCGCGACGTGTGACGGCTTCTTCTTCAGGGGTCAGCGCGTCGCCGTGGTCGGAGGGGGCGACAGCGCCATGGAGGAGTCTCTCTTCCTCACCAAGTTTGCCGAGAGCGTGACCATCATCCACCGGCGGGACGAACTGAGAGCATCCAAGATCATGGCGGCCCGCGCCCTGAGCCATCCCAGGATCAATTTCCTCTGGGACACGGTCGTGACCGATATCCTGGACCCGGAAAAGAAACGGGTCGAGTCGATCCGGCTCCGAAACGTGAAGACCGGCGAGGAGAGTCAGCTCCCCATGGAAGGAGTGTTCATCGCCATCGGTCACACGCCCAACTCCGAGGCCTTTCGGGACAAGGTGAAGACCCACGGCGGCTACATCTCCGTCCACGGCGGCTCCCGGACCAGCGTCGAGGGAGTCTTCGCCGCCGGGGACATCCACGACCATGTCTACCGGCAGGCCGTCACCGCTGCCGGGGCAGGTTGCCGGGCGGCCATTGACGCCGAGAAGTATCTGGAGAATCTGGCCCATTCGGGTTAACAGTCCGTGGGGAAAGTCCCACGCAGCACCGAGACCGGGGCTGCGCCCGCCGGACAAGGCGCTCCGAGGGAGCATGCCGGGAGTATGTGACCGGGGAGCAACGCAGTCCGCGCACGATGCAGCCCCGGTCGAATGCCGTGACGACTTTTGCCACGGGCTGTTAAGAGTTTGTCCGACCCAACGTCCCGCAGAGTGGGACAGGCGGTTTCAGCCCCGCTTCCTGAGCTCCCTCTTCAGAATCTTGCCGGTTCCGCCCTTGGGCAGGTCGGACACGAGTTCGACGATCCGAGGCACCTTGAAGGGGGCCAGGCGGCGCCGGCAGTAGGAGACGAGTTCCTTCCCGGTGACGCGGCCCGGAGTTCTGGGCACGACCACCGCCTTGGGGATCTCTCCCCAGTGCTCGTCGGGAGCCGGAATCACGGCGCACTCCAGGACGCCGGGATGGGAAAGCAGCACCCGTTCCACCTCCAGGCTGGAGATATTCTCGCCGCCGCTGACGATGATGTCCTTCTTGCGATCGACGATCTGAACGTAGCCGTCCGGGTCGATGGTGGCCAGATCACCGGTCCGCAACCAGTTCCGGGCCGTCGGCTCCGTCTCCGTCTGTCCCCAATAGCCCTTCATGACACCATCTCCCCGGATCGCGATCTCCCCCAGATCGCTGCCGTTCCAGGGAAGGGAACGGCCCTGCTGGTCCAGCAGCGCCAGCTCCACGCCGGGGATGGGGTAGCCGGTCATGGACTGGAGCGCCAGACGGCGCTCGCCCTGGACCGCAAGATGGCTCTTTGGAAAAGAGAGCGTCACCACGGGCGAACATTCGGTGAGACCGTAGCCGGCGACACACCGGCAATCGAAGGCCTTCTCCAATTGCTCCACGAGTCTGGGATTGGCGGCTGCCCCGCCCAGATTGATCAACCGGACCGAAGAAGTGTCGAATCGATCCCGTTCGGAATGGTTCAGGAGCGAAATGGCCATGGTCGGAACCAGAAAAAAGAACGTGACGCCATGTTCCTGGATCAGGCGAAACGCTTCTCCGGGGTGGAAGCGTTTCATGAGGACGTGGCGCCCTCCCAGACAGGTCAGGAACTGGGGCGTTCCCCAACCGTTGACGTGGAACAGGGGGATGGTGTGCAGTTGGGTGTCCTCTTCCCGGATCCCCAGCGCCAGGGACACCTCCAGGGCGTGAAGGTAGAGGTTGCGATGGGTAAGCATGACGCCCTTGGGAAGAGCCGTGGTGCCCGAGGTGTAGAACAGCTCGGCGACCTCCTCCTCGTCGACCTCGGCGATGTCCCGGTCCGCCGCGCTCTCGCCGGTCTCCATCAGATGCTCGTAGGAGACCGGTTCGATCCAGTCGCGGGATGGACCGGGCTCCAGAACCAGGAAACGCCGGACGCTGTGGAGATCTTGCCGAATCTCCTCGACGATGGGGAGAAAGTCGGGATGGAATATGAGGACCCGTGCTTCCGCGTCGTTGAGGATGTGGCGGAAGTCGCCGGCCCGGAGCCGGGTATTCAGAGGAAGGAGGATACAACCGGCCAGGGGGACTCCGTAATAGGCTTCCAGGAGCGGGTGCTGGTTGTACGAGAGGAGAGCGACCCGGGAGCCGGCGGGAAGCCGCCTGGACGAGAGGATGGCGGCCAGACGATGGCAGCGCCGCGAAAAATCCCGGTAGGTCCAGCTTCGTCCGCCGTCGATAATGCCCACCTTGGCCCCGAATTGGTCCCTGGCACGGTACAGGAACCGCAAGGGAGTGAGAGGCACCCTCATGGCAGGCTGACGAAGATCTGGCGGGCCAGTTCCTCGCTGAGTCCGTGCTCGATTCCGTTGACCCGAATGTAGACGGGTCCGTCAAACGGGTCCCGCCGCACCAGATTCAGCTTGACGTCGGGGAAGATGCCGATGGAGGCCAGGTAGCGCAGGACATTGGGGTCTTTGTCACTGACCCTCCGCACCCGCGTTTCCTGTCCCGCAACCATATCCCAGAGTTTTCCGAGCCGCTCCACGTCGATCTCACCTTTCTTGGTGGGAATGGGATCGCCGTGGGGGTCCTTTCGGGGGTATCCGAGAGCCTGATCGATCTTTTCCTCGAACTCCTCGGAGATGACGTGTTCCAGGACTTCCGCTTCCTCGTGCACCTTGTCCCAGGTGTAGCCGAGAACCTCGGACAGGTACAGTTCCAATAGCCGGTGATGCCGGATGATCTCGAGTGCGATCCGGATTCCGGCCGCGGTCAGGCGGACTCCCTTGTAGCGCTGGTATTCCACCAGCTTGAGGTCGGAAAGCCGCTGGACCATGTTGGTCACGCTGGCCGGCCTGCACGACATGGCGGCGGCAACCCTGGAGGTCGTGACCGGCGAGTCTCCGGCGGCCAACTGGTAGATGGCCTTGAGGTAATCTTCCATTGCGCGGCTGATCACCGCTGTCGTACTGGCCGCCATATCCTGGTCTGTCCAACTCCGATTTTCTTGCCGATCGATGCCGGCCGGAGCAGGAAATCCGGCCGGAGACGCCACAGTATAGCACCCGCCGGAAGGGAGTCCGGCTCCTGGGACGCTGTATGGTAGTCTCCCTCCGTTCCGAGGGAGCCAGCGGGAGAGGATGAGCCATGACCCACGTGATCGTTGCGTTGCCGGGGGACGGCATCGGTCCAGAGGTGATCTCTGCGGCCGTCGAGGTGCTGAAGTGGTGTGGACGGAACCACGAACTGCAACTGGAGGTTCGGAGCCTCCCCGCGGGAGGAGTCGCCATCGAGCGCTACGGCGACCCCCTGCCCGATTTCGTTCTCGCCGCCTGCAAGGAAGCGGACGCCATCCTGGTTGGCGCCGCGGGGGACGCCCGGTTTGACGCCTGTCCCGCCCGGATGCGTCCGGAGCAAGCCCTGCTCCGGCTTCGCAAGGAGTTGGGGCTGTTCACCAATCTTCGGCCCATCAAGACTCATCCGTCTCTGTTGGGCACGTCGCCGCTGAAGGAATCCGTGATCGAAGGCGTCGACATAATGATCGTTCGAGAGCTGACGGGCGGGATCTATTTCGGCGAGCCCCGGGGCGCGGAGCGGCGTTCCAGCGGAAGATGCGCCTACAACATGGAGATCTACTACGACTATGAGATCGAGCGGATTGCCCGGGTCGCCTTCCAGTTGGCCCGGGAACGGAATCGCCGCTTGACGAGTGTGGACAAATCCAACGTCATGGAGAGTTCGCTGCTCTGGCGTACGGTGGTGGAAGAGGTCGCACAGGAGTTTCCGGACGTGGCGTTGGAGCACATGTTGGTGGACAACTGTTCCATGCAGTTGATATCGCGGCCCAGACACTTCGACGTGCTTCTTTCCACCAACTTGTTCGGGGACATTCTCAGTGACGAGGCGGCCGTGCTGGCCGGTTCCATCGGTCTGTTGCCGTCCGCCAGTCTGGGCGCTCCGAACGAAGGCGTGCGGAAGGGGCTCTACGAACCGGTTCATGGTACGGCGCCGGACATTGCCGGACGGGGACGGGCGAATCCCCTCGCCGCCATCTCCAGTGTGGCGCTGATGTTTCGTTATTCCCTGGGACGGGAGGACATCGCCGGTCAGATCGACGCGGCAGTGGAGCTGTCGTTGCGCCAGGGCCATCGGACCGCTGACCTGGTGCCGGCCGGAAAGGACTCTATCGGGACGCGGGTCATGGCCGAAAAAGTATTGGAGGCGCTGGCGGGGGACTCGGACTCGATGAGATGATCCGAATAAAATAGGCCGTGGGCGCGCCGGCCACGGCCTATTAGGCACTAGTCAGACAATTATGGTATTGTTGCAGATAATTTATGCGCAATAACCCGAGAGAACTTCTGTTGAACATGCATCGACAGCATGTCAGCGGCTGGCAACAGAAGGATATGTTGACTTTAAGAGGCGTCTATGCCGAACAGGCAGTCGTTTTCGAAAAGGTGCCGCCGCCCCGCTTCTCCGATTTCAAGACATTCGAGAATACGCTCCATCAGTATTTCAGCCGAGTCCACGACATTACCCTGCTCACCGACAACATACAAATCGAGTTCAGCGGGGACGTCGGATGGATCACTTCCCAGTATCTGATGGCGTATCAGGCCAAGGGACGGCTCCAGCGGGAGACGGGGCGTTGGACCGAGATTTATCAGCGAGAGAACGGAGAATGGAAACTCACTCACTTCCATTCCTCTCCTGATCCCTTCAATTAGGAAGCAGCGGCGAAGACGGTCTCCGCCTGCTTCCGATTTCTTCCTTCTCAGTTCCCACTCTTCTTGAATTGCGCAGTTTCCTCGTAGAGGTCTGCCAGACGTTCAGCCAGCGGTTCCCAATCGTAGTGTTCGGTCACGGTGCGGCGGCCTGATTCCGCCAGATGAGCCGTGAACGCCGGGTTCCTCATGAGAGCCGAGATCCAAATGGCAAACTCCCGGGGGGTCTCGGCAACGAGGGCGTTCTGCCCGTGGACGGCGCGAATTCCCTGGAAGGCGAGTGGAGTCCCCACGACCGCCTTCCCGCAGGCCCACGCTTCGAGGACCTTTCCTCGTATCCCGACGCCTGTACGAACGGGAACCACCACGACCTGAGCGCGAGCATAGTACTCCCGCAGGTCGGGCACGAATCCGGTGACGGTGATGGCCGGGTGGTCGTCCATGGCCAGGATCTCCGGTGTGGGAGAGGACCCCACGATATAGAGGTGTGTCTCCCGAATCTCCTCCTGCAGCAGTGGCAGAACCTGGTTGACGAAAAACAGCATGGCGTCCACGTTCGGTTCATGGCGGAAGGCGCCGACGTAGACAATGCTGTTGGGCTCGACCCTGCCCGTGCCGGGAATGAAGTAGGAGGTATCGACGCCCGTGGGCAAGACCTTCAGTCTCGCTCCCGGCATGAATCCTTCCAGGTAGGTGCGGTCGACGGAAGTGACGCAGACCACTTGGTCCATGCGCCGGCACAGCCCCACCTCCCGAAAAAGAGTCTGCAACGTATCGTAGTGTCTCTTGAGTCTGGAGAAGAAATCGGAGGCCAGGCGCACGCGGCTGTAGTGGGCGGCATAGTTGACTTCCATCTCCGTGAGGATCTTGGGAACCCAGAACGGAACCAGGTCATCGTACTGGGCCATCTGGGGCCATTCGTAGTGAACCAGGTCGAACTCCTCCTCTTCCAGAACCTTTTCGAATCGGCGGCGGAAATCAGGGCAGTTGAATTCCTCGAAGGGTTCATAGGGATAGGGGGAGACCGGCTCGAAACCTCTCCGGGGAACCAACTCCAACCTCGTGCAATAGGGGCGCACCTGATCGATGCCCTCGGTCTCGTCATCGCTTTCCACGAATGAGAGGAGATGAATCTGGTGCCGTGCCGAGACGCGGCTGAGGAATTGGAAGACGCGGCCGGCTCCTCCGTGGCGTCCCAGAAGGGGAAGATAGGCGCTGACCAGCAGTATCTTGAGAAAGTCCGGAGGCGTGGCGGACCGGGTGGAGCGTTCGACCCGCCGATGCACATAGGTTAAGGGCCTTCGACAAAGGTCAATGAGGGCGCGGTCCGATTGCCGGCGGCGCGGTTCGCGCCACCGGAGCCGCAGGATGTCCGGAATCCTCCTGAAAGCCCGGAGATAATCTCCCGGGCTCAACTCCTTCCCCAGATGCCAGGGATAGAGCAGGAGGTGTGGCAGGAGGGTCCGGAGCTGGAAGTTCTTCCACAGGTACCACAGTTTCCGCTCACCCAGGAGTCGCGCCAGGGACCCGGGTGAGTACAGTCGGGAACTGGTGCTCCGGTGGCGGTGGAGGACCCGGCTCTCGGCGGCCAAGAGGACGGTCCAGCCCCGCCGCCAGGCCCGATAGCTCAAATCCGTGTCTTCCAGATAGGCGGGAGAGAAGATGGGAGCGAATCCGCCCAGTTCCAGAAACCGGGAGCGGCGGAAAGCCGAGGAGCCGCCGCCCGCCCAGAAGACCGGAAGGGTTTTCCGGGTCCGGTGGGACTTCCTCACCGGCTCGTGAGACAAGTGGAGAAAACCTCGGTGCATCCGGGCCTGCGTGTTCCCCGTTTCCTCTCGCCTTTTTTCCGGGGGAAAGTGGATCTGGCTGGAAACGGCGAACACCTGCTGGTCCGAAAACGGTTCCAGCAGTGGCTGAAGGAAATTCTCCTCGACCACCATGTCGTTGTTAAGGAGAACCACGATTTCGTGCCGTGCCAGAGAAACTCCTTGGTTGTTGCCTTCACCGAACCCCAAATTGGAGTCCAGCTCCAGGATGCGGATTCGGGGCAGATCATTCCTCACCCAGGAGACACTGCCATCCGAACTTCCGTTGTCCACCAGGATCACCTCATGAGGTTTCTCCGTGTAGGCCACGGCTCGTTCCAGAGCGGGAAGACTCTCCTGCAGCAATGCCTTTCCGTTGTGGTTGAGCACGACGATGGAGCAGAGTCCGGAGTCCGGTGACGAGTCCGTCTGTCCCGAGCGCCTGGCCGATCTCAGCCCGAGATGGCGCGCCAGATCCGTGAGGATCAGTAGCAGGCCCAACCCCAACTGCACGGGCAACAGGCCCAGCCACAAGAGGAATTTGACGATCATGGCAACAGCTCTATGGACGAGACGACGGCTCCCAGGTCCCTCCGGTCGTCTGATTCTTCCAGACGATAGGTCCGGTCACAGCTGAGAAGAACCCTTACCATTCTGTCCTCAGGTGGTGTGAAAGGAAGGAAAAAAGTGAGATCGAATCTGCTTTTCGGGTGCATCGGATGTTCGCCCACGCAATTCTCGCCGACCCAGAACCGGATTCGATTCCCCTGAGGACTGAAGCCTCGAACCCGGAGCCGCGAGACCGGTCCTCCGAGCTGGAGAAAGCAGACCGCTTCCCGTCCGATCCACCGATAACCCGGGGGACCTGGCTCGTGGGTGTACCAGCCCCGGTCCAGCTGATGGGAAAAGGATTTCCGCGCGAAGTCGATCCTGGATTCGAAGTCCTGCCACACGACCTGGGACGAGTCCCCGTCCAACTGAACCAGCCGGGTTTTGAGCTTCAGACGCAGTCCGGAGCGGGCGTCGGGACGGCAGAGGATGCCCCAGAACTCGGCATGGGGGTACCATCCCAGGCCCAGATACGCGGGGATGGATTTCAGCGGTGACAACTGGGACAGCTGGTCGCGATCCAGGCAGCAGGGCAGCTCGTGCAAGAGGCCGAGACCGCTGGCGTCGATACCCTTCCGGAGACGGCGGGGAGTCAGGAGTGGAATGTTGGCAGTCGAACCGTGCTCCTTCAGGAAAGCCGGACGGCGGCGCCGATGGATCCAGTCGGCCAGCCGCACCGGAAGATAGTGTGCGAAGTAGCTGCGGGAATGGGCGTCGTAGGGATACCAGAAGTTGGGAGTCGTGAAGAGAATGGTCCCCATGGGTCTGAGGACCCGCCGCAGCTCGGTCAGGAAACGAACCTGATCCGGGAGTCCCCCCGGGAGATGCTCCAGGACGTCGAACGCGAAGATGCAATCGAATGAACGCTCTACGAAGGGGAGCGACAGACCGCTGGCTTGAACGTACGATCTCCGGGCCGCCGGGGCCGAGAATCGGAGGACATGGTGATTCACATCCACGCCGAGGTAGTGGCCGCAACGTTCCCGGAGGACTTCCCCCATGCTGCCGACGCCGCAGCCGGCATCCAGGACCCGCCGCTTGCCAAGGTCCAGAAGGAACACCTCCTCGAAGGCCGTGAGCAGCTCGTAGTTGCGCTCGCGCCCCTGATTCCAGTACTCGATCCAATGGGCGACTGCGGACGGGTCTTCGGTTCCAAAGATCCTCTGAGCCGTCTCTTCCAGGGTAGGTTCGGTCATGGAAATTTGAAACCGGCTCCTGCGGAATGCATCAGTAATAGAATCTATAGGTATGGCATTGGGCGAAGCGGGACGGAATCAGGACAAGCGACATGGTCAGCATAGGAAATGGAAACGTCCGAGACAAGATGGTGGCGGCAGGTCCGATTCGAGGGTCGGTTGGCGTCAGGCGGGCTCGAACTCTGGTTCTGTCGGTCTGCTGGATCACCGCCATTCTCCTGCTTTGGTTTTCCGGGCTTGGAGCCGCGAGCGTCGATCGCATCAATCTTTTCGAAATGGTCCGCGCCGCAGACCGCATCTTCTGGGGCAGGTGTCTCCAGACCGAGCCGGGACGGGAACCCTCCACCGGTCTTCCTGTGACGACCTATACTTTCGAGGTCCTTCGCGGGATCAAGGGCACCCAAGCTGCGGAGTCCATCCGGTTTCGGCAATTGAGCGGCGGCCCGACCGGCGCCGTCCGTGGCCTGCCGGAATTTTCCCGCGGCCAGGAAATCCTCCTGTTTCTCTATCCTGACAGCCGGCTGGGCCTCACCAGTCCCGTGGGTCTGGCTCAGGGCATGTTCCGGGTCGGAAAGGGTGGCCGAGGGGGCCGGACGGTGCTGAACCGGGTGGGAAACGCCAATCTCCTTCATCGCGCCAGTTCCCTGCAGATTCGCGGTTCGACTCTCAGCTCCGAGGAGCAGGCGGCATTGCGGCCCGGAGCGCCGATCTCCCTGGATCGGTTCGAGTCGGTGGTTCGGAGAATCGGCCGCTATTGGGCCAAGCAGGAGCCCACCTCAAGATGACGGCTCGGGACGTCGACGCCCGTCCGGCTCCAGCTTTCGGCGCCGTCCTGGTCACTGGACTGGTTCTCACGCTGGGATCGTCCCTCTTCGGCGGCGGTCCCCGAGACGTTCTCCCGGGAGGCCGCGTCTTCAAGTGGAACCCCGGCCGGCCGGTCCTGTACCTGATCGATCAGGAGTTTTCCGAAACTCGATGGGCCCATCTGGGAAGGCGGGTCCACGAGGCGTTTCAGGTGTGGGAGGACGTGGGGACCTCGTCGCTCCGGGTTCGAAATCCCGAGCCGCGGTATCTGGACCAAAACGTCGATGGTTCCAACTTCTCCGAATATGTCGGTCGTCCGCGCCGGGAGAACCTCATCATCTTCGATCAAGACGGCGAGATCACCGACAGTATTCTGGGAGAGGGGGCCGGCGATAACGTTCTGGGGTTCGCCACTATCCGGTTTGTCGACGAAGAAGCTCTGGAGTATTCGTTCGGGTACACCGTGATCGGCAACAGTTCGGCATCCCGGCCGGACAATTTCTACCGTGTGACCATGCACGAGATCGGCCACCTCCTGGGATTGGACCATACCCAGGCGGGCAGGGAATGGTTCGAAAGCGACGAACTCGGGGATGTCGCCTTCGTTCCGGTCATGTATCCCGTGGGCTCTTTCTTTGGACCGGATGAACCGTTGCGGGACGATGCGATCTGGATCTCCTGGCTGTATCCGGAGGAATCCTTTGCTGCGGAGACCGGAACCATAAGGGGCCGGGTGCTGAGGCGGACCGGAGCCCCCGTCCTCGGCGCCAACGTCGTGGCCGCGGCGGTGCAACGCGACTCGGATGGAAATCTGATGGAAATCCCGGGTGAGCAGGTGGGGGTGGTCTCCGATTTCCTGATCACCGACGACGGCGCCTACCAGTTGCCGGGTTTGCCGTCCGGAAGCTACGTGGTCTTCATCGAGCCGCTGGACCCGGATTTCACGGAGGGCAGCTCGGTGGGTCCTCACGAAATCCGATTCACCGGTTTTCCCAAGGACTACTACAACGGCGCCGGTGAGTCGGGATCGTCGGAGGACGATCCTTCGGAGAAGTTGGTCGTGGAGGTCGGTGCCGGCGAGGTGGTCTCGGGAATCGACCTGCAGACCAACGAAGAAGTCAACCAGCTCTCGCTCCTCGAGGACGACGGCGAGATGATTTTCGAGTTCCCGGAAGGATTCTCCTTCCCGTTCTTTGGAACCACCTACACTCAGGTCGTGGTCAACAGCGATGGGAACCTGACGTTCGGGATCGGGGACAGCCAGGCGGGAGTCAGCCGAAGCCGAAGGCGCTTCCTCTCCGGGCCTCCTCGTATCGCCCTTTTCTTCAGCGATCTGGACCCAGAGGCCGGCGGCGAGGTCCGGGCCGAGGCCGGCGCAGGGTCTTTGACCTTCATCTGGGACGGTGTTCCGGAGTTCACCTTGGCGGGGACCCGTCCCGAAAACGATTTTGCCGTGACCCTGTTCTCCAACGGCGACATCCTCCTGGATTACGGGGAGGTGGACGTGACGCCGGACCCGGAGGATATCCAGGCCATTGTGGGCATCACTCCCGGTTCCGGTGCCTCGGCACGGCCCGTCGACTTCAGCGAGGACCCGGTGGCTTACGAGTTCGGACCGTCAGGTCTCTACCAGGTTTTCTCGGAATACGACTTCGATCTGTCCGGTCGGCAGGTCCTCTTCACCGCCCCCGGCCGCGAGCTGCTCTTTCCCTTCTATCGAGGAGACCTGAACGACTTCAGCGGATTCGCCGTCACCAACGATTCCAAGACCGACGCCGTCATGGCGGTGGAGGTGTTCTCGGACCAGGGTGATCCACTCTTTCCCTTGAGCCCCAGCGTCCACCGGGTGGGGGCCGGTCAACAGTTGGCGCGGCTGGGCCGGGAGTTCTTCGAGGCCCGGCTGAACGCACGTCGTGAGGGCTGGATGCGGATACGATCCTCGACCCCCGAGTTGGCCGGCTTTTTCCTGTATAGCAACGGCCTCTCCGGACCGCCCACCAAGATGGATGGAGCGGTGGCGTTCTCCTCCGGGTCCCGGCTGCTCTATTTCACCCGCATCTTCGAAGGTCCGGGGACGTTCCCTTCCGGAAGCAGCGATCAAACCGCGCGGACGACTCTGGCCTTGGCGAATCCCACGGATCAACCGACTGAAGTACGTCTGACCCTGTATGGATCGGACGGAACTCCGCTGGGAGGACCGGAAGACTTCAGCATAGCCGGGCGTAGCCGGCTGGTAGGATCAATTACGGACCTTTTCGGTCCTCTGGGGGCGGTCTCCCATGGTCACGTCCAGGTCGAAGTCACGGAGGGTCCCGGTGTGGCCGGCTTCGAATTGATCGAGCTGGGGGACACGGTCCTGGGACTCAATGCCTCCGAAACCGGTCAGGCCCAAGAGCTCTACTCGGCCCAATTGGCCAGCGGGGAAGGGACCGGAGACGCCGGGGGGTACTTCACCAGCATCAAGCTGATCAACTCGGGCGATGAGGCGGCGGAGGTTCAACTGGCTGCTTATCTCTCGGACGGGAACAGATTGGGCCGGTCCTACCAGCTTCGGCTCGCACCCCAGGAGAGCTTCCAGGGCATCGCATCCGAGATCTTTGGCCTCGAATCACAGCCGGAATCCATTCTCGTCGGTTCCGTCGGCGTCGACAGCACCCGTCCCGGATTGATCGGTGACGTCATTTTCGGAGACCCCGACGGCGGGGAATACGCGGCTGCCCTGACACTGCAGACCGATCCCCTCAGACGGGCCGTCTTCAGCCACGTGGCCAATGGCGAGCGAGAGCCTGGAGATCCATTGCCACCGATATTTACGGGGATCGCGGTCTTCAATCCGGGCGACGTCACCACGGAAGTGGCCCTCAAGGTGTTCGACTCGCAGGGAACCCTCCAAGGTGAGGCCTTCAGGAGACCCTTGCAGCCGAAAGCCAGATTCTCCGAGCTGATCCAGAACCTGGTTCCTCAATCCCGGGGCCTCCTGGGCGGATTCGTGGTTTTGGAGTCCACGCCAGGCAGAGTGGTCGCCCAGCAACTGTTCGGGAACGGGCGCACCTTTCTTTCGTCGGTTCCGCCTTCCTCCGGGAACTGAGTTCCCAAGAGCCGTCAGAGCGTTTTGGTAAAAACAAGTAGCCAGAATGCCCAAGGCAGGCGTCCCTGTAAGAGACCTGAACTTTGCTCACGAGAGTGAGGCCAACTTCGCTCGTTTTCTGGACTTCTACCGGATCGAGTGGCGTTACGAGCCGGTCTGTTTCCCCTTGGTCCGTGATGCCGAGGGCAGGGTCATCCGCAGCTTTACGCCGGATTTCTACCTCCCGCAGTTCGAGCTCTATGTAGAACTGACCACCATGAAACAGAGCCTGGTGACTCCAAAGAACCGGAAAATACGGCAGATGCGCCAGTTGTATCCCGATCTGAAGCTCAAAATTCTCTATGGCCGGGATTATCGGAAACTTCTCTTCAAGTTCGGAGTCCTGGCATGAGCCAGACTCTCCCGCCCGCGGCGGCGGAGACGTCGTCATCGGTCGTAAGAGAGGTCGTCTATGACGAGACCACCATTCTGAACCGGGTCGGCGAGTTGGGTCGTCAGATCGAATCGGACTACCGGGGAAGGGATCTCATGGTCGTCGGAATCCTGAAGGGCGCCTTCGTCTTTACCTGTGACCTGATCCGAAGTATCTCCTCTCCCGTCGGGCTCGATTTCATCTCCGTGAGCCGTTACCACCCCGGGCGGGATCAGGGCCGGGTCAGACTTCTCAAGGACCTTCAGGAAGAGATCGCCGGAATACACCTGTTGCTGGTCGAGGACGTTATCGACACGGGCCTGACGGCCCACTTCCTGCTTACGCTGCTGTCCCGCCGGGAACCGGCGTCCATCACGTTTTGCACACTCTTGGATCGGCGCGATCTTCGGCTGGTGGAGATTCCTATCGGGTACGTCGGGTTTCGCGCCAGCGAGCAGTTCTTGATCGGATACGGTCTGGACTACCAGGACCGATACCGCAATCTTCCTTACATCGCCAGCATGGACCTGGACGCGGCGCGCTTGAGAGTCTCGCAGTGGGAGGAACCGGAGCCGGAGGGTCTGCTCGCGTATCAGGCAGGGTAGGGTCCCAAAGCCGAGCCCCCCCAACTCACGAAGAAGAGCCCCGGCGCCAGCGGTCGATTCGCCTTCGGTTTTTCTTGGTCGGTCGGCCCTTGACGGCTCGTCCCAGCGGCGGCGTCTCTGAGAAAGGGTCGAAAGCGGCCGGGGGCGGCTCAAGGCTCAGATCTTCGTAAAGGGTGCGTGCGTGGGCTTTGGGAACCGGCTTGCTCTGGAGTTCCTTGACTTGGAGGACCCGGGTTCGGCCCTTCTGGCGTACCTCGATGCGATCATCCACCGCTACCTTTCGGTGGGCCTTGGCAACGACACCTCCTACTCGGACCCTTCCCAGAGCACAGGCCCGGGTGGCTTGGCTCCGAGTCTTGAAGACTCGGGCCACCTGCAGCCACTTGTCCAGGCGCACGACCACGAGCCGAGTCTATCAGCCCGGTTCCGAACTTGAGGAGGGTGCGGAGCGGGAGCTCGGAGGCCTTCCGGCCCGCGCCTTGGGGACACTCCGTCAAGCCGAGGATTGTTATGATGGGTGCGATGGTGTGACCGGCCAATCGCGGGTGATGGACGAAACATGCAGTTGGATGATCCGAACCGAACGCCCGACTTAAAGCGTCCGGAGAACTCCACAGTCCGCCCTGCCCGGGTCCGGTTCGTGCAGGTCCAAAAGGTGAAAAAGGGCTCGGTCCGGCTTGAGTCGGACCTTCTGGCGGTCGAGGAGCCCCTGGAGATTCTCCTGGGATACTATTCTCAGGGGAGACGCTTGGAGAAGACCCTTTCCATCACCATGCGCACACCGGGGCACGACCGGGAGTTGGCGGCCGGATTCCTCTACACCGAGGGAATCGTCCTCAAACCGCGGGACATCGAGGGAGTCTTTCCTTCCAGGAATTCGGAGGGAGATCTTCACAACGGGGTCCGGGTCGACCTGCGGCCCGGAGTCGAATTCGACGACACGCAGCTCGACCGGCACTTCTACACCACCTCCAGTTGCGGTGTTTGCGGGAAGGCTTCGCTCCAGACTCTGCGGGTCCACCCGTCTCGGAAGATCCTGGCGGATCGTCCCCGAGTGGACAGCCGGGTGATCGAAGGGCTGGGCCCGACGTTGAGGGCCGGACAAAAGGTGTTCCGGCAGACGGGAGGCCTGCACGCGGCCGGGTTGTTCGATTCGGGCGGGAATCTTCTCTCGCTGCGGGAGGACGTGGGCCGGCACAACGCCGTCGACAAGCTGATCGGCCGAGAGGTTCTGGGAGGCCAGCTGCCCCTGGAGGACCGTCTGATGATGGTCAGTGGGCGGACCAGCTTCGAAATCCTTCAGAAGGCGGTGATGGCCGGAATCGCCATGGTGGTGGCGGTGAGCGCTCCCTCCAGCTTGGCTGCGGAACTCGCCCGCGACTTCGGGATGACGCTGGTGGGGTTCGTGCGTCCGGGCCGATTCAACGTCTATGCGCACGGCGAGCGGATCCGTTGGGAATCCGCTCAAGCAGTTAACAGTCCGTGGTGAAAGTCCCGCGAGCACCGAGACCGTTCCTGCGCCCGCCGGACAAGGCGCGATTCGGGTGCATACCGGGAGTATGTGCCCGAATCGCAACGCCGTCCGCCGGGATGCAGGGACGGTCGAATGCCGTGATGACTTTTGCCACGGGCTGTTAAGGAAAGGAAGTGATGGCTCAACACGACTCGTCGCCGGGAAAACGAAATCACTTATGGAAATTGCTGGTGGCCGCGCTGGTCGTCGCCGGACTTCTGGTGATCCGGAACGACGTCACTTCGTTTCTGAGAACGGTACTGCAGACCGTTGCCGAACTTGGTCCCTGGGGTCCCATAGCCTTTCTTCTGGTCTACGTGGCGGCGACGGTCCTGCTGCTTCCGGGGATCATACTCACCCTGGGGGCCGGATTCGTCTTCGGGCTGGGCTGGGGCACGGTATTGGTCTCCGTATCGTCAACTTTGGGAGCGACGGCATCCTTCTTGGTCGGCCGCCACCTGGCCCGCGACTGGGTGGCCGGAAAGATGCGCGCCTACCCCCGTTTTTCCGCTGTCGACGAAGCGGTCGCCAGCGAAGGCTGGAAGATCGTGGGATTGACTCGGCTCTCGCCCGTGTTTCCCTTCAATCTGCTCAACTACGCGTTCGGAATCACTCAGGTCAAGGTTCGACATTACGTGTTGGCGTCCTGGCTGGGCATGCTTCCGGGGACGATACTTTATGTATATATCGGTTCCCTGGCGGGCGATCTCGCGACGCTGGGAGAGGAAGGACGAACCCGGACGACGGAGGAATCGGTCTTCTATGTCGTCGGCTTTCTGGCGGCGTTGGCCGTAACCATCCAAGTGACCCGACTGGCCCGCCGGGCCCTGGACAAGAGAGTATCGTAGCCGTTCGCGGCGAACTTGAAGCATTCCGTATCCGAGATGGAACCGCGTCATGCCTGAATCGAAATCTGTTGAAGTTCTACCCCTGGATTCCCATAACCGGCTCCTGGTCTCCCGGGTCCATCCGGGGGATTGGACCAACCCCGAGCCGGAGCCTCGCTACAATCTGGTGGCCATCGGAGGCGGAACGGCGGGGCTGGTCTCGGCGGCGGGGGCAACCGGCCTCGGAGCCCGCTGTGCCCTGATCGAGAAGCACCTGTTGGGAGGAGACTGTCTCAACGTAGGTTGCGTTCCCTCCAAGGCTCTCATCCGGTCCTCCCGGGCTGTCGCCGATGCCCGCGAGGCGGGCGCTTTCGGCGTCGACGTTTCCATGGCAACGGAAGTGGACTTCGCATCGGTCATGGAGCGCATGCGCCGACTGCGCTCCGGGATCGCCGCGCACGACTCGGCCGAGCGTTTCCGGAAGCTCGGCGTGGATGTGTTTCTGGGAAAGGCCCGGTTCGTGAGCCCGGATGCGGTTCAGGTGGGAGGGCACACGTTGCGCTTCGCGCGGGCGGTGATCGCCACCGGAGGACGGGCGGCGGCGCCACCCATCGAGGGTCTGGCGGAAGCCGGCTATCTCACCAACGAGACGCTGTTTTCCTTGACTGAGCTGCCCCCGCGGTTGGGAGTCATCGGTGGCGGTCCCATCGGGTGCGAAATGGCCCAGGCGTTCCAGCGCTTCGGATCCCAGGTTTCCGTTTTCCAGTGCCATCCGCAGATCCTGGACCGGGAAGATGCAAAAGCCGGCCGACGGGTCCAGGACGCGTTCCGTCGAGAAGGGATCCAACTCTTTCTCGACTCGAGCGTGTTTCGAGTGGAGAGCCGGGCAGGGGAGAAGCAGGTTCATCTCGAGTGCAACGGGCAGACTCGGCAGGTCGCAGTCGACGAGGTCCTGGTGGCCGCCGGGCGGGCCCCCAACGTGGAGGGGCTGGGCCTGGAGGCGGCCGGCGTCGATTACGATCGGCGACGGGGTGTCCTGGTGAACGATCAGCTGCAGACCAGCAACAAACGGATCTACTCCGCCGGGGACGTCTGCTCCCAGTACAAGTTCACCCACGCCGCCGATGCCCTGGCTCGAATCGTCATCCAGAACGCTCTCTTCATGGGACGGAAGAAGGCCAGCACCCTCACCATTCCCTGGTGCACCTACACCGATCCGGAGGTGGCCCATGTGGGCCTGAACTGCCGGGAGGCTTCTCGCCAGGGGATCGAATACGACCTCTTCGTACGGGAATTCGCAGAAGTGGACCGGGCGATCACCGATGGTGAGGAAGAGGGTATGGTCAGCGTCCTGGTGGCGAAGGGGACCGACAAGATTCTCGGCGCCACCGTGGTCGCCCGTCATGCCGGTGAGATGATCAACGAGATCACCTTGGCCATGGTCGCCGGGCTGGGCCTCGGTACCCTCTCTCAGGTGATCCACCCATATCCGACGCAGGCCGAGGCGATCAAGCAGGTCGGCGATGCGTACAATCGAACCCGGCTCACTCCCCGGGCGCGGCGAATCCTGTCCCGCTGGTTCGCCTGGAGACGCTAGTCGGGAAAAAGGATGCAGAAGAAGAGCGTCAGGTCCGACACGCCCGGATACCGGGTGGGAGTGGATATCGGGGGGACCTTCACCGACGTGGTGTTCCTTTCGGACCGGGGAGATGTCCACGTCAAGAAGATCGTGAGCACGCCCGACGACTACAGTCGGGCCGTACTTGAATCTCTAGACGCAGGCCTGCGGGATTTGGAAACGAAGGCCGACCGTCTTTCCGAGGTGAGCCACGCCTTCACCTTGGCCACCAATGCCATCCTGGAGGGTCGAGGAGTAAAGACCGCGTTGATCACGACCGAAGGATTCCGGGACGTTCTGGAGATCTCGCGTCTCCGAATGCCGCGTCTCTACGATCTCTACTATCGCAAGCCTCCCCCACTGGTGGAACGCCGTCTGCGGCTGGAAGTCCGGGAGCGCACGGACTACCGGGGCGACGTGCTGGCGCCTCTGGTGGAGTCCGACGTGGAGAAAGCGGCCGAAGTGCTGCTGGATGAGGGGATTCGTTCGGTGGCGGTCTGTCTCCTTCACTCTTACGCCAATCCTCGTCACGAGACCCGGATCGGAGAAATCCTGGAGGAGAAGATCCCCGGCCTGAGCCTGTCTCTCTCCAGCCGGCTTCTGGCCGAAACCGGAGAGTATGAGCGAACCAGCACCACGGTGATCAACTCCTACATCCGTCCCATCGTGGCTCGCTACCTGGGACGCCTCGATCAGGGGCTTCGAGACCTGGGAGTCGGTGTCCCCCTGACGGTGATGCAATCCAACGGGGGAAGGGCATCGGTCCGGCGGGCTGCGGAGGAGCCGATTCATTGTGTCGAGTCGGGGCCCGCCGCCGGCGTGGTTGGCGCCCATCATCTGGCGGCGAGACTGAACCTGCCCAACGTCCTGACTCTGGACATGGGGGGCACCACGGCAAAATCCTCCATCATCGAGGAGGGGGACCTCCTGTTTTCCCGTGAGTACGAGGTCGGCGGGGGAATGAGCTCGGGACATCGATTGCTGAAAGGCTCCGGCTATATCCTGAGGGTTCCCTCCATCGATCTGGCGGAAGTGAGTGCCGGCGGCGGCAGTGTGGCCCGAGTGGACAAGGGAGGGGCATTGGCCTGCGGGCCCGACAGCGCGGGGGCGGTTCCCGGTCCCGCTTGTTATGGCCAGGGAGGCGACCTCCCCACGGTCACCGATGCCAATCTGGTCTTGGGGTTTCTCAACAATCGGTACCTGTTGGGCGGAGATTTCCCGATCTTCGCGGACCAAGCGCGGGCGGTCATCGAGCGTCGGCTCGCGGCCCCGCTCGGTGTCTCCACCGTCGAAGCGGCCTGGGGTGTTCATCAGCTGGCCAATTCCAACATGGCCCGGGCCGTCGCCGCCGTCTCCAGCGAACGAGGCCGCGACCCGCGCCGTTTCACCCTCATGGCCTTCGGCGGCGGGGGGCCCATCCACGCTGCGGGTCTGGCTCAGCTGTTGCAAATGACCCGGATCATCATCCCTCCGTCACCCGGGGTGTTCAGCTGTTTCGGCCTCCTCTTCTCGGACGTGGAGCACCACCTGGTGCAGGCCCAGGTGAAGTCCCTCTCCCAATTGGGGCTCGTGTCCATGAACCGGACGCTGGACCGCCTGAGGGAGCAGGCCTGCGGCCTCTTGGAGCAGGAAGGGTTTGCAGCCGGCCGCCAGCAGTTGGTGACCGAAGCGGACTTGAAGTACAAGGGGCAGACCTCTCATTTGAGCGTGCGATTCGAGGGTCCGAACCTGGATCGGAACGGTCTGGAGGCGCTGGAGGCTGCGTTCCACCGGGAGCATGAGGCCAACTACGGTTATGGTCTGGATTCCGAGCTGGAACTGGTCAATCTCCGGGTCCGGGCGCGCGGTCTGGACCAGGTGGCTCGAGTTCCCGAGACCCTCTCTCTGTCCAGCGACGGTTTTCGGCCCAGGGAGCGGTCCCGGCGGATCTATCAGGGGCCGTCGCAATCGGAGTGGATCGAAGCACCCGTCCTGGGCCGATTGGAGTTGGAAGGGAAGAACCTCTACGGTCCCGCACTGATCGAAGAATACGACTCCACGACCCTGGTCCCGAGTGGCTGGAGCGCCCGCCTCGACCGGCGGTTGAACATTATCCTGGAACGGGAGGCTTGATCGGTCGTCATGAATAGCAGGAGCGTGAAGGCTGGTCGGGAATCGTCCCGGGACCCGTGGACCCGGGAGATCGTCAAGAATTATCTCTACAGCGCCGCCGATACCATGGCCGTTACGGTGGTGCGAACGGCGTCGTCGTCCGTGGTCAAGGACGGGATGGACTTCTCCACCGCCATCTTCGACCCGGAGGGGCAACAGGTCGCCCAGGGATTGACGCTCCCATTCCATATGGGCGCCATGCAACCGGCTCTGGCTGCGGTTCGCCGCCGGTTCGGGAACGACGTTCTACCCGGAGACATCTTCGCCAACAACGATCCCTATGACGGAGCCAGCCATCTCCCCGACATCTTTCTGTTCAAGCCGATCTTTCTGGAAAGTCGACTCCTGGCATGGGCCTGCGTGATCGCTCACCACACCGACATCGGGGGGCGGGTTGCCGGGGGGAACGCCTGTGACAACACCGAGATCTATCAGGAGGGATTGAGGCTTCCTCCCCTCAAGCTCGTCGAGGCCGGTTCTCTGAATCAGGCCGTCTGGAGCATCGTGGCACGCAACGTCAGGGTTCCGGACAAGGTGTTGGGAGATCTCCGCTCTCAGATCTCCGCCTTGGCGCAGGGGGAAAAGGAGCTGCTCCGTTTGGCCCGGGAGTACGGCATCGATCGCCTCCAGGAGCACATGCGCGGCATTATCGACCACACGGAGCGTCTGACCCGAGCCGAGATCCGGGAGCTGCCTGACGGTTCGTGGGAGTTTCAGGACTACATCGACAGCGACGGCCTGGACCCCGATCCCATCGCCATACGAGTTCGAATCACCGTCGACGGCGATGAGATGGTGGTGGATTTCACCGGCACCTCGCCGCAGGCTCGCGGCTCCATAAACCCCAATTTCGCCTTCACCCGGTCCACGGTCTACGCGGTCTTCAAGTGCTTGACGGACCCTGGCATCAACGCCAACGCGGGTTTCTTCCGGCCCATTCACGTGGTGGCGCCGGAGGGCTGTTTCGTCAATCCGCGGCATCCCGGGGCGGTGGCGGCCCGAGGTCTCGGCGGGTTCCGGGTCGGCCACGCCGTTTTCGGCGCCTTCGCAAAGGCGCTGCCCCATCGGGTGCCGGCGGCCTGGGGTGGAGGAGACGTCGGCATCAGCGTCGGGGGCTACTATCCGGACGGGAAGCCCTTCGTCTATCTGGAATTCAACAATGACGGACCTCGCGGCGGCGGTCCCTCAGCCGACGGCGCCGACGGAGTGACCGCCCCCATCACCAACATGGCCAACACTCCGGTGGAGACCATCGAGGCCGATCAGCCGCTCCTGATCCGGCGCTATGGATTCGTGACCGATTCCGGGGGGGCGGGCCGGTATCGAGGCGGTCTGGGGATGGTCCGGGAGTTTCAGCTGCTGGCTCCGGAAGCGACGCTGCAAGTCCGGTCGGACCGGACGCGTTTCCTTCCCTGGGGCAACCAGGGCGGGAGCCCGGGGACACCCACTCGCAACACGCTCAATCCCGCCACCGAAGCCAGAGCGCTGCCTTCCAAATTCCTGCTTCGCATGAAGGAGGGGGACGTCTACCATCTGGTCCAGGCCGGAGGCGGAGGCTACGGCGATCCCCTGTGCCGGGACCCGGAGGCCGTACGGGAAGACGTCCGGCAAGGTAAGGTGAGCGTCGAAAAGGCGCGTTCCGAGTATGGCGTGGTGCTCCGATCCGCTGGTGAGGATCTGGATCTCGAAGCCAGCAGCAAACTTCGGGACCGTTTGAGCCGTTCCCGGACCCCATTGTCTCTGGAGCCTCGAGCCGTGGAGGCCTCTCCGGATCCGGACTCCTCCGGGCTGGATCTAGCAGTCCGTGGTGAAAGTCGCGCGAGCACCGAGACCGTTCCTGCGCCCGCCGGACAAGGCGCGATGAGGGAGCATACCGGGAGTATGTGAGCCGATAGCAACGCAGTCCGCGCACGATGCAGGGACGGTCGAATGCCGCGATGACTTTTGCCACGGGCTACTATAGCCGGGAAGCCCATTACTGGTCCTGAGGAAAGTCCGTTCCGAGTGTTTCGATGGCGGGATTCGCCTGGGATCACCTGGGAGTGGCGTCGGGCAACCCTCCGTCCACCGGAAGGGTCGCCCCGGTGGTGGGCGTCTGGCGGGAAGCGAAGAAGAGGACCGCGCGGGCCACGTGATCCGCGGTGACCCGGGCCTGGAGGAGGTTTCGCGTCCGGTAGTATTCCTCCAAGCCTTCCTGATCCAGTCCCCGGGCGCGCATGCGGTCGGGTCCGACCTGCTCCCAGAGGCCTGATCTTCGGTTTCCATCAGAGAAAACGGCGTCCGGAGCCACCATGTTGACTCGGACATCCATTTCGGCCAACTCCAGGCTGGCGATGCGAGCCAACTGGTGGGAGGCCGCCTTGGTGGCGCTGTAGGCGCCGAAGCCGGCCCCGGGAGCGAAGACGTTCTTGGTGGAGACCAGGACCACGTCTCCGCCGGTACCCTGGAGCCGAAAGTGGCGAGCGGCCCGTGACAGCAGGTGAAGCGTCCCCTCGACGTTGACTCTCTCCGATTTCCGAAACTCCCCGCTGTCCATCTCGGCGAGCGAACCGGTCAGGGCGACGCCGGCATTGATGACGACGAGATCGACGCCTCCCCATTGGAGAACGATCGAGTCGAAGGCTTCGGCGACGGATCCGGCACTGGTAACGTCCAAGGGCACGGCCATCACCCGATTGGGAAACTTCCCGTTCAACTCTGCGGCCAGGCCATCCAGCCGAGCGCCGGGGAGATCCGTCACGGCCACGTGGCAGCCCTCCTCCAGCAGGCCCCGGCTGATGCCCGAACCGATGGCTCCTGCGGCGCCGGTCACGACGGCGACATGGCTGCGCAAAGGTCTTTCCCCGCCGGACAGCTTGGCCTGTTGGATGCCGCGGTGCTCCATCAGGTACAGATGAGACTCGTCAAGTCCCTGGTAACTTCCTCCCATGCGGGCGATTCGGGCCTTGACCATGAAGGTCTGCCGGGCGATGTCCCGTGCGATTCTCGCCGCCTTGACGTCTCGTCCGGCACAGGCAGCCCCGATTCCGGGAATCAGGATGAGGCGAGGCGAGAGGTCAGCGCCGGACTCGGCCGCCGAGCCCGGCCTTTGGTGGCGTTGCACGAATGCCTCGTACCCCTCGGAGTATTCGCTCAGGGCCTTGGGAATATGTTCCTTCCAGGCGTGGGAATCGTCGTTTTCCGGCGGTTCGATCCAGAGCGGTAGATTCCGGATTCGGATCAAGTGGTCCGCGGTCAGGGGCGGGGTGACGGCAAGAGACCTGCCTTCATCAGAGCTCAGCAGGTCCAATGTGCCCTGGGAAAGGAGAGGAATCAGGATCACGCGCTCCCAGGGCCGGTCGGGATGACCCGTTGCCCGGGCCAGAAGCCCTCTCAGGATCGGCGCCACCCGATTCCATCTGGAATGCGCCGTCTCCTGGGAGGTGTGGACCCGCAACGAGAGGGATCGAGATGTCTTTCCGGCCAGGAAGGCTTCGGCACGACTCACCAGATCGATGGTGGTTTCGTACGACTCCCGGGCCGTCTCCCCCCAGGTGACCAGACCGTGCCGCATCCAGACCATGCCCGTCCGGTTCGGAGCTTGGCGAAACGCCGCGGCCGACGCCTTGGCCAGGGAAAACCCCGGTTCGAAGTAGTCCAGGACCAGAACATCGTCGCCGAGAGCTTCCTGGACCAGTGCTTCTCCATTGGGTTGGTTGGTCAACGCCAGAATAGCGTCGGCGTGACAGTGATCGATGAATTTGGGAGGAAGGAACGCATGCACCAGGGTTTCGATGGAAGGGACCTGGGACCGGGGATCCAGCCGGTGGGTCATGAACTGGTCCACCATCTCCCGGTCGTCAAGCTGATCCAGACCCTGAAGGCGGACCAGGTAGCTCAGGTCCAGTCCCGTATGTCCCTCGGGCTCGATCCGAGCCAGGTCGTGCCCGGAGGCCTTCACCATGAGGGCGGAGATTCGGTCTTGCAGCAGATTCCTGATCCGGGTCTTGACCGAGGTGTTGCCGCCTCCGTGAAGCACGAGGGCCGGCGCCCGCCCCAGGAGGCGCGAAGCATACGTTCTCAGCGCCAGGTCCCGGCCCCAGCGGCGAGCGTACCGAGCGACGAACCGCTCGGCCTCCTGGTCGGACCAACGGCTTTGCATGTTCCGTGTTCCGTGTGTTCCGGACCGTCCCGGCCCCAGCGGCCGCCGGGCGTAATCGGATCGTTGGTGCCAAGCCGATGGAAAAACAGGTCTGCGTCCAGCCGCCGGCAGAAGGTCAGGCCGAGGCCAGACTTTCCGCTCTCAGGTCCTGGTAGAGCTCGTAGGCCTGGCTGGGTTTCAGTTGGTTGTGGACCACTTGGCGGATCGCCTTGATCATGGCTCGTGGAGTGTCGCTCTGGAAAATGTTTCGGCCCATGTCCACGCCCGAAGC
Source organism: Acidobacteriota bacterium (assembly GCA_965263035.1). Lineage (GTDB taxonomy): Bacteria > Acidobacteriota > UBA6911 > RPQK01 > JAJDTT01 > JAJDTT01. The sequence continues at coordinate 5,930,729 of OZ253580.1, read as the reverse complement.
TCCCTGCTGCACCGCGTTGTGCGCCATGGTGAGGGCATCCAACTCGGGGAGCTTCTTTCCGCCGGCCATGACCATGGGGACGGGGCACGAGGCGGTCACGGTCTCAAAACCGTCGGGAATGTAGTAACTCTTGACGATATGAGCTCCCAGCTCGGCGCACATCCTGCAGGCAAGACGAAAATACTTGGCGTTCCGCTCCATCTCTCTGCCCACCGCCGTCACCGCCAGAACCGGCATTCCGTAGCGGTTGCCCAGATCCACCAATCGGGTCATGTTCAGGACCGATTGGCTCTCGTACTCGCCTCCGATGAAGACCTGGACCGCCAGGGCCGCGGCGTTGACTCTGAGGCCATCCTCGATGTCCAGGGCGAGTTGCTCATCTGAAAGCTCCTTGAGGATGCTGGGGCCGCCGCTGGCACGGAGCACGGTGCCCCGTCCGAAACTGGAGGGGATGGTGGTGCGGAGGATCCCCCGGGTCAGCATCAGGGCGTCGCAATAGTCCAGGAGGGGGACGATGCGAACATCGATCCGCTCCAGGCCGGTGGTCGGCCCCATGAAGTAGCCATGGTCGACGGCCAGCATGACGGTGCGCCCCGAGGCCGGATTGAAGATCCGCGAGAGGCGGTTCTGCATTCCCCAATCCAGAGCGTTGGATCCCTTCAGAAAGAAGGGTTTATTGGTTGCGGGGATATCGGTATAGAATTCCTTGGCTTCACTTGGCCGGTCTGCGTCGGGCATGACTCGTTGCTCCTTTCACTGGCGTTGGACGGATCTTGGACGGCGGTTGCCGCCGTGTCCGGCGGCGTGGCGCCGCCGGCCGTTCCGCCAGAAGAATATCGGCCGCCGAGGGGCATTTCAAGGAATCGGAGGAGTCGTCCCTTTCCCCTGTGGTAGCCTGAAACCGCAATTCTTACCCTGAAAGGAGGCCCACCGTGAAACAGGCCCTGGCGTTGATCGTCCTCTCTGCATCGTTTCCGTCATTTCTCCCGGGACAGGCGCTTCCACTGGTTCAGGACGTCGAGCCCCAGCCTCTGGTGGCGCAGGTCGTCCGCTTGGGGGAAGCTCTCTCGTTCCTGGGCAGCCGTTTGAACAGCCGGGACTGGGAGCGGATCCAGGCCTTGAGGGATCAGGCTCCTTCCGACTCGGTGGTTCGTGAAATCCAGACCCTCTTGGATCCGTATTGCCTGGCCATGGTGTCCATCAACCCGGAGGCTCGGGTCAAAGTGTTGCGCGGCCCGGCGGCTCCGCTTCTGGTCCAGGGCGGGTGGACCAGCTTTATGGTCAAGATAGAAAACGACGCCGCCGTCAACGCCCAGCTCCACGCCGAAAGCCCCAACGCGCTGCCGCTGTTTCACAAGTCGACGGGGGCGAAACGGGTCAAACCGGTGAACGTGCTCTCGGACGGAGACGTGGCCAATCGTTTCCTGGAGCTGGCCGTCTATGGCCGCCGCCCCCTGCGGAGCCATCTTTCGGGTCTGAAGCTGGAGTACGCCATCATCCAGATCTACACTCGGGAACAAGGGTTGCGCGAAGCCAAGATCGGATTCCACGTGGGGCAGGGGACCCAGGATCTGGGCTTTCGCAACAGCGTGGACGTCCTCTTCGACTGCCGTCCTGCGGTCCGGGTCCGGCTCCGGGTCAAGGATCACGACGGTACTCCCACCATGGCCTCGTTCGTCATCACCGACGGCATCGAACGGGTGATCGAAGAACCGGAGTTGAATCGGTTGCCCTCCGACTACCGGTTGGCGCGGGCGCTGAGGCGTCCGTGGGACCGGACCCGGGGCATCGGCGACACACCGTCCCCCGTCGGCCGTCTGGTGGGGGTCTATCCACTGCCGTCGCGGCGGCTCTCCCGCGGAGAATATCCTGATTTCTACTTCCACCCGCAGGTCTACCGTGCTGACGGGGAGCATGTGTTCCTGCCGGCGGGCGAGTACGAAATTCGCGTCAGCCGCGGTCCCGAATACCTGGTTCAGAACAGAAGAGTCCGCGTTCGTCCCGGTGTCGAAGAGCAGGAGATCGGTTTCCGGCTGGAGCGCTGGACGCATTTGGCGGCTCTCGGCTGGTACAGCGCCGACCACCATGTCCATGCGGCCGGGTGCAGCCATTACGAGAGTCCCGACGAGGGCGTCCAGCCGTCTCACATGTGGCGCCAGGCGCTGGGTGAAGACTTGAACATCGCCTGCGTCCTGACCTGGGGACCGTGCTGGTATCACCAGAAACAGAACTTCGAGGGTCGGGTGCACTCCCTCTCCACCCGGAACAACCTGATGCGTTATGACGTGGAGGTTTCCGGCTTTCCCTCCTCGCACGCGGGCCATCTCTGTCTTCTGCGGCTCCGGGAAGACGACTACCCCGGGACGACCCGGGTTCAGCAATGGCCCAGTTGGACCCTTCCCGTCCTCCAGTGGGGTCAAGGTCAGGGAGCCGTCGTCGGCTACTCCCACTCGGGTTGGGGCCTGGAGCCGATGGAGTTCACCACCGAGCTGCCCAACTACGTGATGGCCAAATTCGACGGAATCGGCGCCAATGAATACATCGTGTCGGTGACCCACGACGCGGTGGACTTCATCTCCGCCGGAGACACACCGTTGCCCTGGGAGTTGAACATCTGGTACCACGCCCTGAACTCCGGGTTCCGAACCCGCATCAGTGGAGAGACGGATTTCCCGTGCATCTACGATGACCGCATCGGGATGGCTCGCAGCTACGCGAAGCTGGAAGGCGAGTTGGACTTCGACCGCTACATGGAGCAGATCCGCGCCGGTAGGAGCTACGTCTCCGACGGCCGATCCCACATCATCGGCTTTCAGGTGCAGGACCGGGAACTGGGTACCCAGGGAAGTGAGCTCCGACTGGCCGCTCCCGGCAGGGTGAAGGTCCAAGCCCGAGTCGCTGCCTACCTTTCGGAACGACAGGATGACGTGGGCGCGGTGATTGCGTCCCGAGGCTTGACTCAGCCTCCCTATTGGCATCTGGAGCGGGCCCGCAGGGGAACCAGCCGGGAGGTTCCCGTGGAACTGGTGGTCAACGGTCAGTCCGTGGAGACTCGAGTCGTGACGGCTGACGGCGACTGGAACGAGATCGAGTTCGATCATGAGCTCACCCGGTCCAGTTGGGTCGCTCTGCGGGTCCTTGCCAGTTCCCACACCAATCCCATCTTCGTCCTGGTGGGCGACAAGCCGGTCCGGGCTTCACGCAGAAGCGCCGAATGGTGTCGTGAGGCCGTGGATCGATGCTGGAAGATGAAGCGCGCCAGGATCCGCGACTCGGAGAAGGACGCGGCACGCAGGGCCTACGATCATGCCCGTCGCGTCTACGAGCAGATCGTTATCGAAACCGCACCCGGCACCTGACGGCATACCGGGGATTTATTTCGTCCCTCCTAAGTCCGGGGCTGCTTGAGACCGAGCGCCTTTCTTTCCGCTCGGTCCGAAGCTAGCGCCCTACGCGTTGACCTTAAGTTTAGACGGAGCTAAACTTAAACTTAGTGGCATGGAATATTTCACACTCGTCGGCACGGCGGCGCGCCTTGGCCCTAACCTCCCGATACTGCTACTGGCGGTCGTCCTGGTCGGGATCGGGACCGTGCCGGTGATCGCCACACCCCAGGACGAGTCCCTTGTAGACCGTCTCGACCGGGTGGAGTCCAATCTGGAGCGGTTGATCGGACTCTTGGCCGCCGCGCTGGAAGGCACTGTCGGCGAGGATGTGAAAAGGCAGCTGGAGTCTCTGGCCGATGAGTTGAAGACGATTCGCCGGCAGGCGTCCCGGGTCGAGGATCCGGCTCCGGAAGAAGAAGCGGTCCCGGAGGTGGAAGCGTTGGTGGTCGCCGAGGTGGTCGCGGCGCCTGACGGCCCCGACGCGTCGGCGGGACTGTTCGGCGGCAGCATACCCATGTCCGGGTACATGGAGATGCACGTCAACCACGACGGTTTGAACCCGACCACTTTCGACTTTCACCGTTTCGTTCTGAACCTGGGCCACAGGTTCGGGGATCGGATCCGGTTCTGGTCGGAACTGGAATTGGAGCACGGTTTGATCGAGGGCGGCGCTCCCACCGGTGAGTTGGAGTTGGAACAGGCCTACCTGGACTTCCTCATCGACCCGCGATTCAACTTTCGGGCCGGGATTTTGCTGACCCCGGTGGGAATCATCAACGAAAGGCATGAGCCGACTGCGTTTCACGGGGTGGAACGTCCCTTCGTGGATGAGGTAATCCTTCCCACGACCTGGTTCGCCGGCGGCGGAGGCTTCGTGGGAGACTTGGGCGGAGGTTTCTCCTACAAGACCTATGTCATGAGTTCGGTGGACGGTTCCCTCTTTTCCGCAGAGGAGGGTTTCCGGGAGGGAAGGCAAAAATCATTTCTGGAGAACGCTCGCAATCTGGCCTGGGTCGGGCGAGTCGAATACGGGCCGCTTCCGGGACTGAATCTGGGCACCAGCTTCTGGACCGGAGAGACCGGATTCCATTTCAGGGATCTGGACGCCCGATTGCGGATCTTCGAGTTCGACGGCAGGTATCGGTTCGATCGCTTCGAGGCTCGGGGGCAGTATGCCCTGACCCATCTGGACCAGGCGGCTGAAGTCAACGCTTCGATTCGCCGCAGCGCCGGAATCAACCCCAACATTGCCCGAGGAATGCGAGGATTCTACCTGGAAGGCTCCAGTAGCCTGGTGCCGTCCGGTTCCAGCCATGACGTGGTCGGCTTTTTTCGCTACGAGAACTTCGACACCCAGCACAGAATGGCTGAAGGGTTCTTCCCGCTGAGCCAGTTCGACCGTTCGGCCCACGTTCTGGGTCTTTCCTACTTTCCCCACCCGGACGTGGTCCTGAAGCTGGACTACAACTTCATGAAGAACGCCAGCCGGATCGTCCGGGCCCGCAACCGGTGGAACCTGGGCATCGGCTGGTGGTTTTAGGAGGTGCGCCGTGAATTACCGGATGATCCCATGGGGTCTCGCATTGCTCCTGATCGGGCTGGGAGCGGCTCTGGTTCCGGCCCTTCCCAAAGAGAAGAAAAATGGTGAGTCGAAGGTTCAGAGGGTCCGAATCTCCGCGGAGAGGTTTCATTTCATTCCCTCCAGGATTCGGGTCAAGAGGGGCACGCTGCTGGAGATTGAGTTGAGCAGCCAGGACACGTTCCACGGTTTTCGCATACCCAAGGCCGAGATCGACGTCACGATTCCGGCGCGGGGTCAGGGAAAGATCAAGATCCGATTCCGATCTCGGAAGGCGGGGAATTATCCGTTCGAATGCTCCCGTCCTTGCGGCGCCGGCCACACCATGATGCGGGGAACCATCATTGTGGAATAAGGCCTGCGGAGGGATTGGCGTGTGGAAACAACCCGGGGTGGTGAAATGGGGAACCATCCTGGCGATGATGTTGGTCCTTGCGGCGATGGCCGGTCCGGGGGCCGGACAGGGAACCGCCGTTCAGGGGACCGAGTTCGGCGAACCCATCCAGGGAATAGGAGGCGTGGAGTTCGAACTCTTCCGCCTGGGACTCGAAGACTTCCTGGAAGTGGAGGACGCGGATGAAGGACTGGGGCCCCTGTACAACGGCCGCTCATGCGCCGAATGCCACGCCACTCCCGCCATCGGGGGGACCAGCACCATCACCGAGGTCCGGGCCGGGACTCTGCACGCTGACGGAACCTTTCAGGACCCGCCGGGAGGGTCCCTGATCCATCTCTTCTCCATCCCCGACCATGCGATCCAGGCCGCGGTCCCCGAGGGCGCCAACGTGGTGGCCAGGCGGCAGCCGATCCCCCTGTTCGGAGACGGTCTGGTGGAATCGGTTCCGGATGAGGTCCTGGCGGCTTTGGAGGATCCGGAAGACCAGGACGGGGACGGGGTCAGTGGGCGTGTCCATTGGGTCGTGGATCGGGACTCGGGGGAGACTCGCGCCGGGCGCTTCGGTTGGAAGGCGCAGCAATCATCCCTGTTCACCTTCGGGGCAGAGGCCTACCGCAACGAAATGGGGATCACCAGCGATCTGTTCCTCAACGAGATGTGTCCTGCTGGAGACTGCGAGCCGCTGGAACTCATCGACGCGGTCGCCGATCCTGAGGATGGGCCTGACCCGTCCACGGGCCTGCGGGGGATCGACAACTTCGCCAATTTCATGCGCCTGCTGGGACCGCCGCCGAGAGGTGCGGAAAACGACCGGACGCGAAGGGGGGAAGAACTCTTCGAGGAGGTTCGATGTTCCTCCTGTCACGTGCCGACTCTAGAGACGGGGTCCAGTCCGTTCGAAGCCCTCAGCAACAGGACATTCAGACCGTTTGGGGACTTTCTGCTCCATGATGTCGGAACCGGAGACGGCATCCAGGACGGAGACGCCGGCCCGACGGAGATCCGGACGGCGCCCCTGTGGGGGGTCGCGGCTCGGGCCCCGTATTTGCACGACGGCTCCGCGGCAACCATCGAGGCGGCGATTCTGAGACACCGCGTCGAGGCCGAAGACAGCCGAACCCTGTTCGAAGCCCTGACCACGGAGGAACGCGAGGCGCTGCTGGCCTTCCTCCGGTCTCTCTGAAGGCATGGTCTGGGTAACTGGCCGGACGGTCTTCCAGGAGTCTGCGCGGTAGGAATGATCGTAGCGAGAAAGTGGGGAATCGAGGCCAGATTTTCTCGATTTGGAGGTGCATAGTTGTTCTATTCGCCGAGAAATCGGGGAAATATGGACCGATTCTACCGCTTTCGCAGTAGATCAATTTCTGCCGCGCAGGCTCCCAGCTCAAATAAGCCGGCGTACGCACGTCACCAAACGCGGACGGTAACGTACCCATTCACAGCCGGCCCCCCTTGAGCCGTTGGTATGCCGCCACCGCCAGTTGGTCGCAACGCTCGTTCATGGCGTGTCCGGCATGGCCGCGAACCCGCTCGAAGCTCACCTCATGCTCGTTCCGAATCCGGTCCAGTTGCTCCCAGAGATCCTGGTTCTTGACCGGCTCCTTGCCGGAGGAGGTCTTTCTCTTCCATCCTCGGGCCTTCCATCGGTAGATCCAATCGGTTGCCCCCTGTTGGACGTAGGAACTGTCCGTCACCACGTGGACACGGGTGCGGCGGGTGATCCTGGCGAGACCCTCAATGACTGCTTGAAGCTCCATTCGATTGTTGGTCGTCTGCCATTCCGCACCGCTGTCCTCCAGCGTCTTGCCCGACGACCGGTGCTCCAGGATGAATGCCCAACCGCCTGGTCCGGGATTGCCGCTACAGGCACCGTCGGTATACAGAACGACCTCCACATCGCCGGAAACAGTCTGGGATGCTGCACCCCTTGTCATTGATCTGCTCCCCGCGCTCGATGTCCGGTTTACCTTCCGGGCGACGTCCCGACTGCGCCGTCGCAGCTATGCGGATCGACGTGGCATCGGAGGAGTCGGTAGGAGTGCTCATCATAGCAGACGTATGGAGACCCCTCCGGGATGGAGCGAGCGGCGTTCCCAAAAATCCTTTGGGGTTGGAACAGCCTGGAATCCGGTCGAACGGTCCGAGTTGTGGAGAAACGCCGTCATCTGCTATTATCACGGCGTTAGATTCCATCATGGGTAGCGTACTCAAGAAGAAGAAGAAACGGCGCGGGAAGCTTCGCCGCAAGCGCCGTCACCAGATCCGCAAGAACTCCCACTCCAAGTAAGCGCGGTCAACGAATTCCGCCTTGGCGTTTCGGGAAACTTCACTCCTCGCGGCAAACAGACTTCGTCCGCCAGCTGACGAAGCATTTTTTCCTGCTCTCACGTGTCTCCGCTTCGCACCGGGAGCCTCAGTGCGCCTCGGACCGGAGATGCCCGGAATTGAGGCTCCAAAGGCTTGCATGGGGAGGGAAACAGGCTCTATAGTGTGAGCGAAGTTCCTGCCGACAGCGACAAAGTGGTGAAGGAGGCTACATGAACAAAGAGAGGGAAGAAGAACACGTAACCGCGAACGTTTCGCGGCGTGACTTCTTGAGAGGAGGCGCCGCCGGCGCGGTAACCACGGGACTGCTGCAGCGCATCAGCGGCGCTCCGTCGGCGATGTCGGGCCATGGGGTCGAGGGTCCGGGAGCCTTGAGCATGAAGCTCCAGGTGAACGGACGCAGACATCGGGTCGAGCTGGAGCCCAGAACGACCCTGCTGGATGCGCTCCGAAACCATCTGGACCTGACCGGAGCGAAAAAGATCTGTGATCGGGGAACCTGCGGTTCCTGTACGGTCCTGGTGGACGGAAACCCGGTCTACTCCTGTTCGACCCTGGCCATCGAGGCCCAAGGCAAGGACATTGTCACCGTGGAGGGACTGGGGACCCCGGAGCGAATGCATCCTGTTCAGGAGGCATTCGTCGACCACGACGCCCAGCAGTGCGGATTCTGCACGCCCGGATTCGTCGTCGCCTGCAAGGCATTCCTCGACCGCCATCCCAATCCCACGCTGGAACAGATCAATACGGGTCTGGGGGGCAATCTCTGTCGCTGTGGAACCTACGTCGGAATTCGCCCGGCCGTAATGCAGGCGGCAGGGGTCCTGAAAGGAGGGACCAATGGCTGATTACTCATGGCCGGAAGCTTCCAAGAGGACGCTCATCGGAAAGCGCGTCTCCCGTCTGGACGGTCCTCTCAAGGTAACGGGAGTTGCCAAGTACTCCTACGACGTCAACCGCTCCGGGATGCTGTTCGCCAAGATCCTGCACTGTCCTCATGCACACGCTCGGATCACGGGCCTGGACACCTCGGCCGCTGAGGCCGTACCCGGTGTCAAGACAGTCCGGGTAGTTCAAGGGGTAGGCTCCGAGATCAAGTGGGAGATGGACGAGGTGGCGACCGTCGCCGCCGAGACCGAAGAGGCGGCTGAGGATGGGGTCCGGGCAATCCGAGTCGACTACGAGGTGCTTTCCCACTTCGTCACGGAAGAGGATCGGGACCGGGCTCCGGACCAGGAGGTTGCCAAGGAGGAGACCGAAGGAGACCCGGTGGGGGCCATGGCATCAGCGGATGTCCGCAGCAAGGGTTTCTACGGCATTGCTGCCATCACTCATTGCTGTATGGAGCCCCATGGTCAAGTCTGCGAGTGGGAAGGCGAAGACAAGCTCAATGCCTGGTGCTCCACCCAGGCCGTATCGGGTCTGCCCGGGCAGTTTGCAGACAAGCTGGGCCTGCCTACCGCAAACGTGCGGGTGATCACTCCATACATGGGCGGTGGATTCGGGAGCAAGTTCAGCGCCGATCGCTGGGGCATCGAGTGTGCCGAGCTGGCCCGGCAGGAAAATGCCGCCGTCAAACTGTTCCTGGAGCGGGACGCCGAGTTGGCCATTGCCGGAGACCGTCCCTCGGCTTACGCCGAGATCGAGGTCGGCGCCAAATCGGACGGAACCATCGTGGCGTGGTCCTCGGAATCGTGGGGGTCCGGCGGGATCTCCGGTTCGCGCGGCAGTCCGCCCGTCCCCTATATCTTCCAGATTCCCAACCGGAAGCAGACACACCATTCGATCGTCATCAACAAAGCCACGGCACGAGCCTGGCGGGCGCCCAACCATCCTCAGGCTTGCTTCCTGACCATGAGTGCCCTGGAGGACCTGGCTGCCGGGTTGAAGATGGATCCCCTGGGTCTGTTTCTCAAGAACGTCTCCATTACCGGACCCCGAGCCGACACCTATGCCGAGGAATTGGAAGTGGCGGCCGCGCTCATGGATTGGGAACGGAACTGGCATCCCCGGGGAGACAGCGGACGCGGCCCCGTCAAGCGGGGGCTCGGACTGGGTATTCATACCTGGGGCGGGAGAGCTCATCAGAGCAACTGCGAAGTCGTGATCTTTCCCGACGGAAACGTGGAGGCACGGTTGGGGAGTCAGGATTTGGGCACCGGCACCATTACGGTCATCGCCATGATTCTGGGCGAGACCTTGAGCCTCCCCATCGAAGCCGTGAACGTGAGAATCGGCGACAGCCGGTTTCCCGCCTCGGGCGGTTCCGGAGGAAGCACCACCGTCGGGGGCGTGACCTCCTCGACCCGCCGGGCGGCGGTCAACGCGCTGGAGCAGCTACTGGAACGGGTGGCTCCGTCCCTGGGAGTCCCCGCCGATCAACTGGAGGCCGTTGGCGGACGGGTTCGGGTCAAGGGGAATCCGGCCCGCAGTCTTTCCTGGCGACAGGCGGCGGCCCGCATCGGTCCCAGCCCCCTGAGCGCGTCGGGAAGTAATCCCGGTCCCGGCAAGCTCAGCGACAGCGGCGTGGGCGGTGTTCAGATGGCGGATGTTTCCGTCGACGTGGAGACGGGGATCGTCAAGATCAACAAGGTCGTGGCCGTTCAGGACTGTGGCCTGATCATCGACATGAAGCTTGCCGAGAGCCAGGTCTATGGTTCCTTGATCATGGGAATCGCCTACGCCTTGACCGAAGAGAAGGTTCTGGATCCGGTGAGCGGCAAGATGTTGAATCCAGACATGGAATTCTACAAGCTGCCCGGGATCGGGGACATCGGCGAATTGGTCGTGCACATGATGACGGGCCCCGAATACGAAAAGCGGGGCGTGATCGGATTGGGTGAGCCTCCGGTGATTTCCACCGGCGCGGCTGTGGCCAATGCCGTGGCCAACGCCATCGGTGTACGCGTTCCATACATGCCCGTTACCCCCAATCGGGTGTTGGAAGCCCTTGAGAGAGGAGGAGCTGCCTGATGCAAGCCTTCGAATATGCCAACCCAACCTCGATCCAGGACGCTGTACGGCTCCTGGGGAGTAACGAAGGAGAGTCGGCGGTGCTGGCCGGCGGGACCGATCTCCTGAGTCTCATGAAGGACTATATCGTGACACCCGGCCGCTTGGTGAACATCAAGTCCATCGAAGAGCTGCAGGGCGTGAGTTACGACTCCGGGAACGGGCTCAGCATCGGCGCCGTCGTGACCTTGGACGAATTGGCCGCCCAGGACTCTGTGCAGACTCACTATCCGGCGCTGGCGCAGGCGCTTGACGGCATTCGCAGTCCGCAGATCCAGGCTGTCGGAACCGTCGGGGGAGACCTCTGTCAGCGGCCTCGCTGCTGGTATTTTCGACGTGGCTTCGGACTGTTGGCGCAGATGGACGGCAAGTCCATGGTCGCGCCTGGAGACAACCGCTACCACGCCATTCTGGGCAATGACGGCGCGGCGCAATTCGTCAATGCCTCGAGTCTGGCCCCCGCTTTGATTGCACTCGGGGCCAAGGTCACGATCCAAGGAGTCTCCGGTTCCCGGGAAGTCGACCTCAAGAATTTTTTCCAAACTCCCGGGTCCCAAGGTGAGCGGGAAAACGTCCTGGCTCCCAACGAGATTCTGACCCGGATCATGGTTCCGGCGGCTTCAGGGGCCCAGAACGCAACCTACGAAGTTCGGGAGAAGGAGGCACTGGACTGGCCGCTGGCGGCGGCCGCCGTCGCTCTCACCCGGAATGGAGGGGGCGTCGGTCAAGCCCGTGTCGTATTGGGACACGTGGCTCCGGTGCCCTGGGTTTCCGAAAAGGCTGCAATGGCTCTTCAAGGCAAAGCCGTAAGCCGGGAATCGGCGGAGAGTGCCGGTAACGCGGCCGTGGAAGGTGCTCGGGCACTGAGCCGGAACAAGTACAAGATCCAACTGGCTCGAGTGGCCGTCAAACGTGCCGTGCTCCGGGCAGCCGGGATGGAGGAGAGTTGATCATGTTGGATGTGGAGCAGATCAAGTATCGACTTTGCCGACGTTTGCGGTGGAAGGGAATGTACGTCGAGGCGGCGCCGGATCTCACGGTGCCCCCAAGCAATGACGCGTATTTCTGGTGCAACGAGACCATGACCTGCCTGGGACCCGATGGGGACCTGGCAAACGAAGAGAGGTGCCAATCGGACCGGAGTTGCCACGAGCCCTTGTAGTGGTTGCTCAGGGCTGAAGATCCCGGTTGGGTTCGATCTGGAATCGGTGGGTTGCGGAACTGACGGTGGCTCCTGGTTCGGATCGGACTGGTCAAGTTGGTCCGACGGATACATTTGATAGGATTAGGGACTCGATAACATAGGGGGTCGTTATGAGAACAGGAATCGTTGCTTGCTTGACCTTGGCCGTGGTCATGGTGCCTCTGGTTGCCGCCGATGCCACCATCTCCGGAGATTATCTGGAGGTGAGGACGACGGACGTTTACACCGGGCCCTGTTTCGCCAACGCGGAAGTCAATCTGGCGGGGAAAGAGGCCATGCTCGCCTGGCGGGTCCGCCAAGGGAGTTGGAACGGGGTTTCGCTGCAGGGGCTCAGCGTATTGGCCATCGTGAAGTCCGCGTCCACCTTGGGTGATCCTCATGCCGTGGACCGTTCCTCCCGGTCTCTGGTCGTGGTGGACGAGCGGGCGGATGGAGCTCAGGAGGAGGCCTTGTTGGCGTTCGTTCGGGCGGAAGCGCCCCACCTGATGGAGAACCTGGTCCAGGTCCAACGCGCACCCATCGCTCTCGAGTTCGGGGCGTCCAGGGCCTTTGCCCGTCTGCAGGCTGGGGATATCGCGTCTCTCCAGACCCGAGCCCTGAATCACGGCGACCATATCTGCGGCAACGAAACGGTTTATTATCCGCCATTGACCGAGGTGGCCGATGCCCGTCCCGCCTTCACTCTCTCCCATAGATTCCAGGGAGAGGGCCTGGGAAGCAGTTGGGGAACCTACGGGACCCGAGGGACGTTCGTCGGCAGTTTCACGCGCTGAGGAACTCGGTGCAGGCCGGACAGCGAGATCGCAGAGGACCTCGGTTCATGTCCTGTCGGATACTGGGGATCGTCCTGCTCGGTGTCGGTTTGACGCCGTGCCTCGGTGCGGACGGGACCTTGACCGTGGAGGCGGCCAAGGTCGACCCGCCGCCGGAACTTTCCCAGGAGGTCCGGAACACTTTCCAGCCGGAAGCTCTGCGCGTCATGCAGGGCGGACAGCCTATTGCCGAGTTCTGGTTGAGAGCGGATGTGCCGAAGGCGTCTTCGCCGTCCACCGAGTTGGGAGTCAGTTTCGGCCAGCTGAAGGTGGGAACCCTGGTCGGCGCAGTCCGCTTGGCCGTGAAGTGGTCCGACTACAAGAACCTTCCGGTTGCACCAGGTGTTTATACCCTCCGCTACGCCGTCCAGCCGGCGGACGGCAATCACATGGGGGTTGCCATGTACCGGGATTTCCTCCTTCTGATCCCTGCCCGGATGGATGGAGACCCGGATATGGATTTCAGACCCGAAGAGTTGGTGAAGGCCAGCGCTGAAGCTGCCGTCGGAAGGCATCCCGCCACCCTCAGCCTCTTCCCGATCTACGACGAGGTCACCGGCCCCAAGCTCATGAAGAACGATATGGACCAATGGACTCTGGTTGCCCAATCCGGTTCTCTCACGCTGGGCATGGTGATGCTCGGTCACGGAGAGATCGAATAGCCTGGAAATTCCGGTTTCTTAGTGACCCGGTGCCCGGCTGCCACTCCCTATTTTTGAAACGATCCGTCCCGTCGTAAACGTCACGGCCGTACCTACCAGAACGTACCAGGGCCACGCCACTCCTCCCGTCCAGTGAATCACGAGCATGGTGGCGAGGCCCGCCGCCATACCCGTCAGAGCCCCTCTCTCCGTAATGCTGCGACGGCGCAGAGCCAACAGGAACGCTCCCAGTACGCTTCCCATGGTCAGGCTGGGTATGGTCAGGCCTGCTTCCAGGACAGATCCCCAGTTCCTGGCCAGTAGGGCGATGACCACCAGAATCCCGCACCATCCCAGGGTCAGCAGCCGGGACACCCGCAGGTAGTGGCCTTCGGTTCCGCGCCGCCACCGACGGTAGAAGTCGTGGATGGAGGAGGAGGAGAGGGAGTTCAGGGAGCTGCTAAGCGTCGACATGGCAGCGGCGAAGATGGCCGCAATGATCAGCCCCGAGATTCCCGAGGGCAACTCCTGAACGATGAAGATGGGAAATATCCGGTCGGTCTGCACCAGTTCCTGGTCCAGAGGGAAGTTCCTGTAGAAGACGAAGAGCAGAACTCCCAGAAGAAGGAAGAGTCCGAACTGTGCCAGGATCACCACGCCGCTGGCGATCAGAGCGATCTGGCTGCGTCGGGAAGTGCCGCTCGAGAGATAGCGCTGGACCATCATCTGGTCCGTGCCGTGGGTCGCCAGGGTCAGAAAGGCGCCGCCCAACAGGCCCGCCCAGAAGGTGTAGGGGGTGGCCAGAGACAGATCGAAGTCGAAGATCTGCAGCTTGCCGTGGAGCTGCGCCTCACTGATGGCCTGGGACCATCCTCCGGGGATCTTTTCCAGCAGGACGTACAGGGCGATGGCGGCTCCCGACAGATAGACCACGAGTTGAACCACGTCATTAAAGATGACCGATAGCATGCCCCCGTAGAACGTATAGGCGACGGTGACGGCGCCGATCAGGAGGACGGCCCAAAAGTCGGAGAGTCCCGTGACTACCGAAAGGACGAGCCCGGTGGAAAACAGGCGGACCCCGTCCGCCAGAGAACGAGTTCCGAGAAAAAGGAGGGCAGAGAAGTTTCTCACCCCTTTCCCCAGGCGGTAGGCCAAGAGTTGGTAAGCGGTCTGTAACCGCTGTTGGAAGTAGGCTGGGACCAGCAGAAAACTGACCAGTACACGGCCCACGACGTATCCCAGGACCAACTGCAGGAAAGTTAAATTTCCGGTGTAGGAGAGGGCCGGGACTCCGATGAAGGTGAGGGTGCTGGTTTCGGTAGCGACAATGGAGAGACAGACGACCCACCAGGAAAGGTTCCGCCCGGCCAGGAAGTATTGTCCCAGATCCTTCCGGCCTCGGCCCAGCAGGATGCCCAGGATGGCTGTAACCAGGAGATAGAGAACCAGGATCGTGTAGTCCAGGAGCGAAAAACCCACGGCGGCTTATGGTCCTACGTTCCCGGACCGTGGTCAAATGGGCTGGGAGCCTGCGCCGCAGAAATTGAGCTACTGCGAAAGCGGTAGAATCGGTCCATATTTCCCCGATTTCTCGGCGAATAGAACAACTATGCACCTCAAAATCGAGAAAATCTGGCCTCGATTCCCCGATTTCTCGCTACGATCATTTCTACCGCGCAGACTCCTGTTCCGAATTCAGGATCTGAGGCAGGGGTGAGCGATCCAGCAGGTAGGCGCTTTGTCCATCCATGAAGAAGAAATCCGAGGCGCAATAGCTCCGGTTCAGGTAGTGGACGAAGATCTCACGAATCTTCTGCTGCCACTCTCGAGCCAGCTTCGGCTCCGTTCTCCGAAGCGTGTTGAAGTCGCCGGGCACCTCGACCAACAGCCGTTTCGAATCCAGGTCGATCCGGAACCCGGACAGACGTGCAAGACCGCTGATCGGATCAGGTTTCACCCGGGTGGCCCAGGGCCGGCCGGCACCCGTTGACGTGGATGAGGACGACCGGTCGATCCTTTGCCGGACGCGTTGCGACTTGACGAACCAGGAGACCCACACCCGGTCGGAAGCGATCCCCCTGGTGAAGTGACTCTGCAGGTTCCCATAGTAGTTGGGGAGGTACGACCGAATCACGCCTCCCAGCTTCTTCAGGTTCAAGTGGGCGTTCGCCGCAAGGAGTGGATCAAAGGTCCACTTGATCAGATCCAGCCCCGAACCCAATGCGTAGTCCCTCTGGAACAGCTTCAAGTGGTACCCGATGCCGTGGGAACGGAAAGCCGGGAGGACGCCCATGAGTTGGCTGTGGAGGTAGGGAACTCGCGTCCCGTTTTCCGACCCCAGCCAGGCGAGAGTAAACCCGACCAGATCGCCGCCGGCAAAGGCTCCGGCCACCAGCCCCCCACTCTCGGCCACGGCGAACAGGGCTCGAGCCGGGTAGGGGGAATCGGAGCCGGGTGTGCCGTACCCCCAGATCTGTTCCTCCAGGTCGACGACCTGATCCATTTCTCCGATTGTGGTTAGAGCTCTGAGACGAATGGTTTGGATGCCGGTCTGAACCGTCCGTTCAGGTAGGAGATCAGCCATGGTCGGGTCCCGTCCGGGTCCGCTGCCGGATTATAGCAGTTCCGGTCTAGCCGTCCGTGGTGAAGGTCCCGCGAGCACCGAGACCGTTCCTGCGCCCGCCGGACAAGGCGCGGTGAGGGAGCATGCCGGGAGTCTGTGGCCGAGTCGCAACGCAGTCCGCGCACGATGCAGGGACGGTCGAATGCCGTGACGACTTTTGCCACGGGCTGCTAAGGACCCCTCGCTGGCAATACTTGACGAATCGGGGTCCGCCCCTGAGAATGACCGCCATGCAGTTGGCGCATCGAATGTCCAATTTGGGGACGGAGACGGCTTTCGAGGTGCTGGCTCGAGCCAAGGGTTTGGAAGCGCAAGGCCGGGACATCGTCCACCTGGAGATCGGAGAGCCCGACTTCAATACCCATGAAGACATCGTCGAGGCGGCGGTCGAGGCGTTGAGAGGCGGCCATCACCACTACACTCCGTCGGCGGGCATCCTTCCGCTGCGCCAAGCCATCGCCCGGGAGATCTCCCAGACCAGGCAGATCGCAGTCGATCCGGATGAGGTCGTAGTGACGCCCGGCGCCAAGCCGATCATATTTTTTTCCCTGCTGGCCTTGGCTCAGAAGGGGGACGAGGTGATCTATCCTGATCCGGGGTTCCCCATCTACGAGTCGATGATCCGGTATGTGGGGGCGCGGCCGGTGCCCGTCCCATTGCGGGAGGAACTGGATTTTCGGATCGATATCCAGGAACTGGTCGACTTGTCCAGCCCGCGCACCCGTCTCATCATTCTCAACTCTCCCAGTAACCCCACCGGTTCGGTCTTGAACCGGGGAGATCTCGCCGCCATCGTCGACGCGTTCGCGGATACCGACGTTCTCTTTCTCTCCGATGAAGTCTACAATCGCATCATTTACGACGAACCCCATGTGAGTATCGCTTCCTTTCCCGGCATGAAGGAGCGGACCATTCTGCTCGACGGGTTCTCCAAGACCTACGCCATGACCGGTTGGCGGATGGGTTACGGCATCATGCCCAAGGAACTGGCCGGGCACATGACCAAGCTCATGGTCAACTCCAATTCCTGTACGGCCGCCTTCACCCAGATGGCCGGAATCCAGGCGCTCCATCAGGATCCGAAGCCGGTCCACGATATGGTGAAGGTCTTCCAGACTCGGAGGGATCGAATCGTCGATCTCCTGAACAGCGTCGAGGGTGTCTCCTGTCGGCTGCCAAAAGGCGCCTTTTACGTTTTTCCCAACACGCGGGCCCTATCCGACGATTCTCCGAAGCTGGCTGATTTCCTGTTGCAGGAAGGGGGGGTCGCGCTCCTTTCCGGGACCTCCTTTGGAACCATGGGACAGGGCTACCTGCGTCTTTCCTATGCCACCTCCCTGGAACTGCTGGAAAAGGGAGTCCGGAAAATGAAGACAGCTTTGGCGAAGTGGGCGGCTACCAGTCCGCGGTGAAAGTCGCGCGAGCACCGAGACCGTTCCTGCGCCCGCCGGACCAGGCGCAACGGAGGGAGCATACCGGGAGTATGTGAGCCGATAGCAACGCAGTCCGCGCACGATGCAGGGACGGTCGAATGCCGTGACGACTTTTGCCACGGGCTGGTATGGTCTGATACCAGACCTCGATTCGGAGAGAAGCGGGAAACAGGAGTCGAATGCCAGATGAAGAGTTATCGCATCTACGCAACCTGTGACATTGGAGAAGAAGGGTTCAAGCGCCTGACGGACCGGGGATACCAGGTCGAAGTGTATTCCCACGTCGAGCCTCCGCCGAAGGCGCTGATCGTGGAGAAGGTCAAGTCGGGAATCGACGGGCTCATCACCACGTTGCGCGACCCCATCGATGAGGAGGTGTTTCAGGCGGGTCAGGGGACCTTGAAGGTGGTGTCCCAGATTGCCGTGGGTGTCGACAATATCGACGAAGCGGCAGCCCGCAAGTACCGGGTGCCCTACACCCATACGGCCGTGGTACTGACCGATGCGACGGCCGAATTTGCCTTTTTCATAATGGGTTGCGTTTCGCGAAAGCTCTACCCGAGTGAGCGGCTGGTCCGGGAAAGCCGATGGGAGACATGGCATCCCTATGTTCCGTTCCTGGGGGATGAGGTCACGGGCAAGACGGTCGCCGTGATCGGAACCGGACGCATCGGGCGGGCCTTTCTACTCAAATGCACCGGATTGGACACCGACATCCTCTGTTGCGACCTTATGCCGGAGGACCGGTCCTTTGTGGAGTCGGTGCAGGCGCTCTTCGACTTCAAGTACGAACAGGGCCTGTCCATTCGACGTTCCACTATTCGCTGGACATCTTTCGACGAGGCTTTTCGCCAGGCTGATTACATCAGCCTGCACGTTCCCCTCACGCCCGAAACTCACCATCTCATCGATGACGAGGCCCTGGAGTTGATGAAACCGACAGCCTATCTCATCAACACCTCCCGGGGTCCTGTGGTGGACCCTGACGCGTTGGTCAGGGCCCTCCGCAAGAGTCAGATCGCCGGCGCCGCCTTGGATGTATTCGAGCAGGAGCCGCTTCCGGCCGACTCCCCTATGAGAGATCCGGATCTGGAAGACCGATTGCGCATCTTTCACCACTTCGCCAGCGGCGGACGGCGGACGCGGCTTTCGGGAGATCCGGACCTGGGCATGGCGGGTCGAACCGCCCAGGGAATCATCGACGTCCTGGAAGGGAATTACGGAGGGGATCCGTCCAAGATGCCCTACGTGTTCAACAAGTCCACGTTCGCTTGAAACTCCGGCAGCGTGAACCTGCCCGCTGGCATCAGGAGGCCGGACCCCGGGAAAAGACGGCGAAGAAGCGGTCCTCGACGACGGAGTATTCTCCGGTCATCCGGAAGCCGATGGCGGCCATCCAATCCTTGACCTGATCCAGAGTCATCTTCATTTCGGGCTCTTTGTGTCCCTCGATCAGGTCGATGATGACGATACGTGCATTCGGCTTCAGATACCCGGAGAACGTCTGGAGGTAGGCCTGACGCCCCTCGATGTGGTGCAGGACGTTGTGAAAGTAGGCCAAGTCCAGGTTCCGAACCGGTAACTTGGGATCGGTGAACTCTCCCAACACGGGGAAGACGTTGTCCAGGCCTCTCTTCTGCGCGCCCTCTCGGATGAAATCGAGAAAACCTGGGTCCACCTCGACGGCATACACGGTACCTCCGGGCGCCACGGCTCGAGCCAGTGGCCAACTGAAAACACCGCTGCCGGCGCCGACGTCCGCCACCAGATCACCCGGTTTCAGTTCCAACCGGGTTATGATCTCGTCGGTCTTGAGTTTCGCGAGGCGTCCGGGCCGTTCCATCGACTTGATCCATTCTTTGGCGGGCTTGCTTCCCAATTGTGCAGCGCTGGGGGCCGGGGAAGCACACAAGATCAGCGCCGTGAGAACGGAAATATGTTTAAACATGGCGTAATCCTTCCTGCGTCTCGGGTTCGTCGTCCGTCAGTCTACTACGTTGTGAGGATGGAGAAGAGAGGAAAGAGGGCGCCCACAAGGGGCGCTCCTACGCAGATCCATCGTGCGGCGCGGTCTTAAGGACTGACTTGGTGACCTTTCCCATGGCGTTTCGAGGCAGGGAATCGACGATGAGGAACACTCGGGGACACTTGAAGAGGGCCAGCGCGGATCGGCAAAGAGCCGCCAGGTCCTCCTGGCTGGCCGTCCCATCGGTTACTACAAACGCCGCCACCTTTTCTCCCAAGTCCGGGTCGGGAAGTCCGACCACCGCCACTTCGAGGACTCCCGGGTGACGCTCCAGGACGTCCTCCACCTCCCGGGAGCCGATGCGATAGCCACCCGATTTGATCAGGTCCACGCTCAGCCGGCCCACCAGGTGGTAGAAACCGTTTTCGTCACGGTAACCGGCATCTCCCGTGCGCAGCCAACCCCCCAGAAAGGCCTTGGATGTCGCCTCCGGATCCCTCCAGTAGCCGCCAAAGACGTTGGGGCCGCGCACACAGACTTCCCCGATCTGCCTGTCTTCCTGGATCTCCTTCATCTGTTCGTCGATCAGGCGGAGTTGGACCGAGGGCAGGGGAAGTCCGACCGATCCTGGGAGGCGCCCGTGGAACGGGTTGGAAGTATTCATGATGGTCTCTGTCATTCCGTACCGTTCCAAAATGGTCTGTCCGGTCATTTCGCGGCACTTGCGGTGCAGTTCCACCGACATGGGAGCGGACCCGCTGATCGCCAAGCGGAGAGTGTCAAAGCTGTGGACCTGCGGATCGAAGGCGGACACCATCCGGTGGTACATGGTGGGCACACCCATGAACAGCGTGCAGCCCCTCCGGGTCAACAGATCCAGGACCTGGTTCGGATCGAACTTTCGGCTGAGGATTGCTTGGCACCCCGTCATGGCCCATCCATGAAGCGCCACGACCAGTCCGTGAACATGGAACAGCGGCAGCGTCAACAAGAGGCGGTCCGCCTGAGACCATTGCCAGACCTGGATCAAATCCCGGAGATTGCTCCGGATGTTTCGGTGAGTCAGGAGGACTCCCTTGGGGCGCGCGGTGGTCCCGGAGGTGAAGCAGAGCAGGGCCGGCGCCTCCGAATCGTCCGCTTCCGGGAAGCCGCCCTCTTGTTCCTGCAGAATATCCCAGAACTCTTCCTTCAAGAGTTGCATTCCCACCTGCCCGGGGTAGGGATTGGAACCGACGAGGCCTGAAATCTCGGCCCGGCCCGCCACGTACTCCAATTCCTGCATCGTAGCCGCAGAAGTGACCGGAACCGTCACGACGCCCAGCAGGTGGTTGCCCAGAAGCGCCACAACCAACTCCGGAGAGTTTGGCAGATGCAGGGCAACCCGGTCGCCGGCCCGAATTCCCCTGTGGTGGAGCGCGGCGGCATAACGCTCGGTCCACCGTGTCAATTGGGGGCCGGAAAAGGTCTGTGGGGGGACCTCGGGAGAGGGGATGAACTCCAATCGCGTTTCGGAGATCTTGTCCACCGACAAATATCGCATCGATTCATTCCATCAGAGTCGGGGCCCGAAAGGCTTCGATAATAAACCCCGAAGCCTCTGAGGATAAGATATTTCTTGCCCTATGATCGGCGATTCGGGCGCAAATGCGGGCCAGGAGCGCAGAGCCGCCAGGCTGCCGCGGGTTGCCATGAAGACTATGACGGACGTAATCTCTGCCCCGTGCCCAAAGACCGGTCAATGACCATGGTGCGCACGCTCTGTGGATTGCTTTTCTTCGGCTGTTCGCAGGCTTACGGCGGCGGGACTTCGGGCTCGCGGATCGGATCTCCCGCCACCGCCGGACCTGGCAATCCCCGCCTGGAGGATCGGCTGGGACAGGTTCTGTCGGCTCCCGTTCTGGTTCGATCCTCCTGGGGAGTCCAGGTTCAGTCCCTGGACACCGGGAAGATCTTGTTTGCCGAGAATCCCCGAAAGCGTCTGATACCCGCTTCCAATCTGAAGCTTCTGACCGCCGTCGCGGCCATCGAAGGCCTGGGGCTGGACTTCCGGTTCACGACTCGGATCTGGACCGATGGCCGGATCGAGGACGGGACGTTGGAGGGAAATCTCATCATCCAGGGAGGCGGAGATCCGACTCTTGGCGCACGCTTCAATAGCCCCGATCTCGAGAAGATGGAAGAGGGGGATCCTCTCGCCGTGTTCCGGCAGTGGCGAGCGAATCTGCGGAATCTGGGAATCCATCGAATCCGAGGAACTCTGTTGGCCGACGACAGCCTGCTGGAGACGGAGGGCCCCGGGCGAGGTTGGGCTTGGGACGATCTGGTCTACGGCTACGGCGCCTCCCCCAGCGGTCTGCAGTACAACGAGGGCGTCGCTCTGGTCCGCGTCTCCCCGACTGACACAGGAGCTCTGGCCCACCTGCTGTGGCGCCCGCGAACGGCGCTGATCCGTTGGCGAAATCAGATCCGGACCGGTCCGCGTCAAGAGTTGGAGCTGAAGTGGCCAAAGCTGGAAGCGGAGGTCGTGTTGGAAGGTGCCGTGGAACCCTCTCAGGAGCCGATCTGGCTCAGAGTCGCGGTCCGGAACCCGGTCCGCTACTTCACCAACACGTTCGCTGAATTCCTGAGGTCCAGTCACCTCGAACTGATGGGTTACCGGGCGGGCGAGAATGTCCAGGGGGATTCAGGTGAATCCAGGAGGGAACTCTTCTCCCACGACTCTCCGC
The DNA here is from genome assembly GCA_965263035.1 of Acidobacteriota bacterium. Classification (GTDB taxonomy): domain Bacteria; phylum Acidobacteriota; class UBA6911; order RPQK01; family JAJDTT01; genus JAJDTT01. The sequence goes on along the minus strand of OZ253580.1, from coordinate 5,908,622 downwards.
CCCTCCCGCAAGTATTGCGAGTCTTCCTGAAAATCAGCCAGAACCTGTACGGAGAGACGCTCTTGAGGATGCTGGACCGAGCCCCGAGACGGAAACGCGCCCAAGAGGGGCTGGCCCGGATGGAGTCGGTTCTCACTCGTCGAATCGGCCTGGACCCGGACAGCTTCCTGCTGGCGGACGGTTCCGGGCTTTCTCGGCACAATTTGATCTCGGCGGGTGCCGTGGTGCGACTCCTGGAACACGTGCACCGGCAATCCTATGGGACCGCCTTTCGGCAATGGCTGCCGGCGGCGGGAACCGACGGCACTCTTCGCTGGCGGATGACGGCCCCCGGTTTGAAGGGTCGGATCCAGGCCAAGACCGGGTCCATGGAGGGAGTCCGGGCGCTATCCGGTTTCCTCAAGACGGTAGATGGTGAGACCCTGGCCTTTGCCATGCTGGTCAATCATCTCAAGGGAGACGAGGCGGATCTGGAAGCTCTCCAGGAAGAGTTTCTCCAGGTGTTGGTCGACGCCCCCAGGACCGGTCCCTCTACTTCTTCTCCGCAGTGAAGCGAACGAGCGGCGCTGCGCGGGTCGTTCGTGTCCGGCACCTGCAGGCTCGAACGCTCGGCGGTATCTTCGTTATTCGCGGTTGCGCTTCTTCACCTGCTCGAGATTTTCCAGCCGGGTCCGAACGCGGCGCTCGAAGCCCTCGTCACTCGGTTCAAAATAGCGTCGGCCTGCCAGATTTGGAGGCAGGCAAACCATATCGGTTACTCGGTCCGGTTCGTTGTGGGCGTAACGATAGTTGCGGCCGTAACCGAGTTCCTTCATCAGGCTGGTGGGAGCGTTCCTCAGGTGCAGGGGGACGGGTTGGTTGCGAGTGCTGGTCACGTCCTTCTCGACCCGCGCGTAGGCCTCGTAGATCCGGTTCGACTTGGGAGCCTGCGCCAGATAGACGGCCAACTGGGCCAACGCCAGCTTTCCTTCGGGGAGGCCGATGAAACGAACGGCCTGCATGGCGTCGATGGCACGCCCGAGCGCGTCCGGATCGGCCAAACCGATGTCCTCGGAGGCGAAGCGGACCATCCGCCGGGCGATATAGAGGGGATCTTCCCCCGCTTCCAACATCCTTCCCATCCAGTACAGGGACGCGTCGGGGTCACTGTTGCGCAGTGACTTGTGAAGGGCCGATATCAGATTGTAGTGCTCCTCGCCGGACTTGTCGTAACGGAGAGTGCGGGTCTGCAGCGCTACCCGCACAATGTCACGTGTGATGACCGCATCTCCCGATTGGGACCGGCGAACCAGTTGAGCTGCCAGTTCCAGCGAATTGAGCGCGATCCGCGCATCCCCATCGGCGAACCGGGCGATCGTCTCAAGACAACCCTCCTCCGCCCGCAGCTTCCAGAGACCCAACCCCCTTTCCTCCTGGAGCGCCCGTTGCAGCAAGATCAGCAGGTGCGATTCTTCCAGAGCCTTAAGCACCAGGACCCGGCTGCGGGAGAGCAGCGGAGGGATGATCTCGAAGGAAGGATTCTCGGTGGTGGCCCCCATCAAAATCAGAGTTCCATTCTCCACATGGGGGAGGAAAGCATCCTGCTGTGCCTTGTTGAAGCGATGAATCTCGTCGACGAAGAGCACGGTTCGTTGTTGTCGGAGGCGCCATTCGCCCCGGGCTACCTGCACTACCCGTTTGACCTCCTTCACCCCCGCCAGAACGGCGCTGATGGAAACGAAGTGACAGTTCCTCTTATGAGCCATAAGGTGGGCCAAGGTGGTCTTGCCCACTCCCGGTGGGCCCCAGAGCAGCAGCGACGGAATCTCACCGGAAGCCGATATTTCCTGAAGGATTTTTCCAGGACCCAGAAGATGTTCCTGTCCGACGACCTGATCCAAGGCGAGGGGACGCATCCTATCGGCGAGGGGCGCTTGCGGGCCTTGCTCTTCCGCCATGGAGGCCATGCCGGGGAACAGGCTCTTATTCATCCACTTGCTCCCGTCGAAAGACCTCGTACAGGGCGAGCGAGCCGGCAACGGCCGCGTTGAGGCTCCCCTCGGCGAATCCCATGGGGATGTGCAACAGATGGTCCGCTGCTTCCAGGATTCGGCTCGGAAGCCCGTTGCCCTCGTTCCCGACCAGCACCGCCAGAGGAGGACGGAATCTGGCCTGGAACAGGGAGGTTCCGCCCAGATGCGTTGTGGCCCACAACTGGTAGCCTCTGGACCTGAGAGACGTCCACGGTATCCTCTCCAGCAACGGTAGGCGTAAGGCCGCTCCCACCGACGCCCGAACCGTCTTGGAACCGTAACAGCAGGCGCAACCCGGAGAAGTCACCAGTGTGAACTGGCCTGTCGACTCGGCCGTTCTCAACAGCGTTCCAAGATTTCCCGGGTCCTGGAGCTCGTGGGCGTAGAGGACATAGGGACCCAGATCGGACCAATTCCATTTCCGTTTCGGAAAGAATGCGGCAACTCCCTGGGGATTTTCCACACTGGAGAGCGATTTGAACAAAGGCTTGGAAAGATGGAGACATTGGCGGCTCCGTCGCCGCAACTGGGAGAGTCGGGCATCGCCGTCCTGAGAGTAGAGAAGAACTTCTATTTCGAGAGTCCTGGAAAGATCCGAAACCTGTTTCCACCCTTCCACCATGACCCAGGGACCATCGGAAGAGGCACAACTGGCCACCAGCAGGCGCAGCCGTTGAAAGCGTTTGTTCGACCGGCTTCGGATCACCTCCGGAGAAGCGGACACCTGATGATATTCTACCAGCCCGCGATGAAGGCCGTCCCGGCCCCAACCAGTCGGAATGGAACGGGAGCAGATGGAGAACGCCAAGAGAGGTTGGAGACGAAGGCTGGCCGTCGATCTGGACCGGCCCGAACCGCGTGCCCTCGAGGCGGCGTCCCGGGCGGTCGATCGAGGGGAAGTCCTCCTTTATCCCACGGATACCGTATACGGATTCGGGTGCCATGGCTTTTGCGAGCCCGCCATCGAGAGGATTCTGCAACTGAAGCGGCGGGCTGCGGGCAAGGGTCTGTTGCTCCTGATTCCAGATCTGAAATCGGCCGCAAAACTTTCCCGGCGATTGCCACGACAGTTTCACCGGCTGGCGGCCCGGCTTTGGCCGGGGCCCGTCACCTTCCTGGTTCCGGCGGCGCCTTCGCTCCCGGCGGCCATCACCGGAAGCCAGGGCAAGGTCGGGTTGCGTTACCCCAGCCTGCCTTTCCTCCGACTCTGGCTGAAACGCCTCGCTGCTCCCATCGTCTCCACCAGCGCCAATCTGGCGGGCCAGCCGGCTCCGGAATCCAGATCACGGATGGAAGACCTCTTCGGCCGGAAAGTCGACCTTTTTCTGGACGCGGGACCGCTTCGCGGATCGGTGCCTTCCACGGTCTTGGATCTATGCGCGAAGACACCCCGGATCGTCAGGAAGGGCGCGATGGACGAAAAGATCCTCCGCTTACTGGCAGGGGGAGTCGATTCCGTGTAGGTGGCGCCTTCGATCCGTATGCGGATTGGGGATCGGTCGGATGCTTTCGGTTTGAGTGGGGCGCTGAGCCGGCTGGGAGCCTGCGCCGCAGAAATTGATCTACTGCGAAAGCGGTAGAATCGGTCCATATTTCCCCGATTTCTCGGCGAATAGAACAACTATGCACCTCCAAATCGAGAAAATCCGGCCTCGATTCCCCACTTTCTCGCTACGATCATTTCTACCGCGCAGACTCCTAGTACCCCGTAACACTTAAAGTTGTGGATACAGGCTCTTCAGCTTGATCCGTGCATCCTCCGTCTTGAACTGCCAGTCGATCTCGGTTTGCCGTTGGTTCCGATCCGCAACCCAAGCCCCGATCTCACGTTGCATCCCGGCCAGGCTTGGAATCCGGCGGTCCAGGCATTGTCCGCACAGCGCGCTCAATTCGATTTCTGCAATGTTGAGCCAACTGCCGTGCTTCGGCGTGTAGTGGATTTCCAGTCGTTGTGCCAGTTGGCGAGCGTGTCGAGGCTCGTAGGTCGCGTACAGCGATTCGATTCCGTGCGTGTTCAGGTTGTCCAAGACCAGGACCACCCGCTCGGCCTCCGGGTATCGCCTCTCCAACATGCCCTCGATCCACCGGGCCCAATCCTGTCGCGTGCGCCGCTCGGTCGCCTCCACATGGCAGCGGCCGGTCAGTGGCTCCACCTCCAGGAAGATCTGCGCGACCCCGTTGCGCACATACTCATGCTCGACTCGCTCCGGCTGGCCGGGCGCGACCGGCAAAGGCTCCCGCACTTCTCCGATCAACTGCTTGTTGGTCTCGTCCATGCAGACCACCGGACGACGGGGGTCGTACGGACGGGCATAGACTTCTAAAACGTCCTCCATGCAGGCTACGAATGCGGCGCTGCCCCGGGGCGGGATCCGCCAATACTTCTTCCGATGAGGCTGCAGTTGGTTTTTTTTAGCGTCCGCTGCACCGTCATCACCGACACCCGCTCGACCCAGCCCAGTTCCACTACTTTCTCCGCCAGCAGGCGCAGGGTCCAGCGCTTCCGTCCTGGCGGGGCCGGAGAGCAGGCCAAGGCGACCAGGCGAGCCTCGAACGCGCCGTCGAAGATCACTTTCCGCGGCGGCCGCACCCGCCGCTTGCGCTCCAAGGCGAACTCCAAACCCTGCTCCACAAACCGCCGTTTCAAGTGCTCGATCGTGCGGGTTGAGACGCCCAGCGCCTCGGCCACCCGGGCCACGGTCCATCCCGGCCCTTCCGGCCCGCGGTCGCACAACAACAGAGCCCGCGCGTACAGGAACCGCTTGCCGGTGGTCTTGGTCGCGGCCCGGGTCAAGGCCTTCAATTCTGAGCGCTCTTCCACAGTGAGCGTGACACGATAGCGTGGTGCCATGAGAACTCCTCCTTCCGAGTCCTCCAGCCTCCCACCATAGTATACGAACAATTACATGTTATTGGGTACTAGCCGGCAGCAACCTGGGCTGGAGCTTGCTTTGTTCTTGCGCGCTCCAGGATTTTCCGAACGAAACGTTGTTTTCGGTTCCGCTCATGCACGCCCTTGCGGATGGCGATCAGTTCACCGACGACGCTGATTGCGATCTCTTCCGGAGTCTCAGATCCGATGGCCAGTCCAATGGGAGCATAGAGGTTCTCGAACAGATCGGGCGGATATCCCTGTTGCAGAAGGCTATCGACGATCAGCTGGATCTTTCGGCGACTGCCCACCAGTCCCACGTATCGGGCCTCGGTCTGAATGGCCTGTTCCATTGCGGCGTGGTCGTGGCTGTGACCCCGAGTGATGACCAGGATGAAGGTGTTGATAGTCACCGATGTCTGGGAGAGACCCGTCCGGAAGGAGTCTACGATCACCTCCCGGGCGCGGGGAAATCGTTGGCGATTGGAGAAAGCCTCCCGGTCATCCAGGACTACGACCTGAAAACCGACCTTGTCGGCAGCCGCGGCGATGGCCTGCCCCAAGTGTCCGGCTCCCATGAGAATCAACGTGGGCTCGGGAATCACGGGCTCGATGAATATCTCCACGGTTCCGCCGCAGACCAAGCCCTCGTTTTCCGTATCTTCCTGGGTCAATTCATATTTGACCAGTGTGGCCCGGCCCGATTCCATGACCTGGTTGGCATGGCGCCAGACTTCGGCTTCGACACAGCCGCCGCCGACGGTGCCCACGAAGCTTCCATCCTGGCGGACCAGCATCTTGGCATGGTCTTTCCGGGGAGTGCTCCCAAGGCGCCGGACAATGGTGGCCACTGCGCCCGAACGTCCTTCACGCCGGAGCCGGACAATTTCCTCGTAGACATCCATGACGACATTTTGCGGAAGTGGCTCCGACCAAGTCAAGAAAGGCGTATCGGAGTCGGTGAAAGGACCGCGCAGCACCAGCCACATGGCCGGGAGTATCCGGCGCCGGCGGGCTTTACAGGGTGTCCACGCTGGTGTAGCCTGACTTTCCCGTGGGACGGAGCAGGTCACCTTCGCCCCCCGAGGAATGGTCGCCGAAACCGACTTGGCAAGGGGAGACGTCCCGTAGATCCGGTTCTGACGGTAGTCCAGGCTGGATCGCCTCTCGTGGGAGTCCAAATCGTGGCCAGAATCAGAGTCCTCTACTGGAAAGAGATCCCCGTCCAGGTACAGGTCGAATCCGGTGGCGATCGATTTTCGGAACCGCTGGACCACCGGTTCCAGGAAGCGGTGGACGCCGTTGCCATGTTCGAAGGGAGCATGGGGAGCGATGCCTATTTGGAGGGGTGGGAGTGGGTGGATCAGGGTCAGGACTCGGGAGATCCACGCCAGCTTGCCCAAGCTTGGGCGGGTCGATTCAATCAAGGACTTCCTGAGGACTTGGCGGCCCGGATTTGTCGGCTCCACCGTGCTGGTCAGCGGGATGAGCGGCCTGGCGCACTTGAGCGCTGGATCTGTGACGATCCGGGTCCTGCAACATCCGGGAGCAATTCGCCATGAAGGGTAGGGAAGGTCAGCTTTCCCAGGTGGAGGAGATGATCGAGCGCTACGGGCGCTGCGTCGAACTGGTTTCCATGGACCCGCATTTCCACGACATTACCGTCGGTCTATACGAGAAAGACGGTCTGTTGACCGTCTGGACCTACGGCAAGAAGGCGGGGGTCGAGGACCGGATCGAAAGAATCCGAGACCAACTTTGCAATTTGGGTGGCTTGGTTGCCGTAGAGGGCAGCAGGAACCAGGTTCGATTTCCCTGTGGAGTACTTCATTCGAGACCGCTCAAGTTTCTGATGCCGCAAGCGGTGGAAAAGGATCCGAATTATTCACACGCCACGGGCGAGATGGTGCTTCGGGATACCCGTAGTCCATTGACTTTGAAGCTCACGCCTCACCACTCCGAGAATCGTTGGGTCTACCAGGTCTCGGCTCAGGGCGAGGCGCGTAACGCTCCTTTTCGCCTGCGTGCCATTACGATGGGCTTTCGAAAGTACGGCGAGATGGAGCAGGCGGGAAACCTCGGTGTCTCCTTCAACTGTGGACACCGTCACGAGCCGTTGGTCCGGCTCCTGTTCCCCTTCTCCCGCAACATCAGCGCCGTGGAGAACATGTTGGAGAGTTCGGCCCAAAGAGGTCAGCTCACCACCGGAACCGCGGGCTTCAGCCCTCTCTGATCCCAAGGAGCAGATGGAATGCCATTCGTGGAGACCATGACCCCCAGAGAGCGAGTGATGAACGCGCTGGCCGGCAAGCCGGTGGATCGGCCCCCGGTGTGCAATCCGACCAATATCGCCACCGTGGAACTCATGGACATGGTGGACGCACCGTTTCCGGACGCGTGCCGTGACGCCGAACTCAACGCGCGCTTGGCGGCAACGGGATACACCCAGTTGGGCTTTGATTGCATCATGCCGGTGTTCACCATCATCCAGGAGTCTTCCGCCCTGGGATGTGACATGCAGTGGGAGATCAAGGACAACTGGCCCACGGTACGGATGAACAACCCGATCTGGTCGGGGCCGGACGACATCCATATGCCGAAGGATTTCCTGACCCATCCGGACAATGTCTGCGTCCTGGAGTCGCTCCGGATCCTGAAGAAGGAATACGGTGACGAGGTGGCCGTCATCGGCAAAGCCATGGGGCCTTGGACATTAGCCTATCATGTCTTCGGCGTGGAGAAGTTTCTGCTCATGAGCATTGATGACCCAGGGATGACCATGCTCTGTCTGGATCGGCTCAAGGAAATCTCGGTTGCTTTTTCCCTGGCCCAGATCGAAGCGGGCGCCGATGCCCTGACCTTTCCGGATCACGCCACCGGAGATCTGGTGAGCGGTGAGTACTATCGTAGATTCCTGTTGGAGATCCACAAGGAGATGTGCGAGCGAATCCCGTGTCCGCTCATTCTCCATATCTGCGGCCAGACGTTGGATCGCCTGGACTATATCGCTCAATCCGGAATGGCTTGTTTCCACTTCGACTCCAAAAACAACCCTGCCGATGCCATGAAGATCGCTGCCGGACGGATACGCCTGGTGGGGAATCTGAACAACCCGGAACTCCTCTATAGCCGAGGGCCGGAGGAGGTCCGAGCGGCCGTCAACGAATGCATGGCGGCGGGCGTCGATATGATTTCCCCTGAGTGTGCCATTCCCCTGGCTACCAAACTGGAAAACCTCATCGAGATTCCACGGGCGGTCAAGGACTGGTGCCGGGATCACTACGCCTGAAGGCGCCAACCGGGTGTTCCATGTCAAAGCTCATCCATGAACCCGGCGGTCTGATCATCATCGGAGAGAACATTCATACGACTCGCATCGTCTTGCGTAATGGCAAGCGGACTGCGACGGCGCCCGACGGAGCGGAAGCCGTCTTCTTCGATCCCAGTCCGGGTGACCGCCGGTATCTCCGGGTGCCGGAGAGTTTCAAGAAGACGCAGCCCTACGAGCAAGGTCAAATCAAGCATTTCATGATTGCGGTCCAGAAGGGACTCGGCGGCGATCCGGCAGAGGAGGCGGAGGGGACCGCCTACATCGAGTTCGAGGTCCGGCGCCAGGAAGCCACCGGAGCCCATTTCCTTGATCTGAACGTGGACGAGGTCTCCTATGATCTCGGTGTTCAGAAGCGAGCCATGACTTGGCTCGTGCAACAAGTCCAGGAGATGACGGCGTTGCCGCTCAGCATCGATTCTTCAAATTCGGAGATCATCGCGGCGGGGTTGGCAGCCCACACCCGCAGATCGCACCGCCCTCTGGTCAATTCCGTGGCTCTGGAGCGGTTGGAAACCCTGGATCTGGTTCAGGAAAACAATGCACGCATGATTGTGACGGCCGCCGGGAAAGAGGGAATGCCGGAAGACGCGGACGACCGGATTTCCAACGTGGAACAGGTCATGGAGGCGGTCGTGAGGCAAGGATTCGCTCTGGACGATGTGTACATCGACTGTCTGGTCTTTCCGATTTCGGTCTCCCCCGATTACGGACATCATTTTCTGGATGCGGTAAGGGAGGTGCGGAGAATCTTCGGAAACGAGGTCCACGTCACCGGCGGGTTGAGCAATGTCTCCTTCGGCCTTCCCAATCGGAAGCTCATCAACGCGACCTTCATTCACCTGAGTCTGGAAGTCGGCATCGATGCCGCCATCATGGATCCTGTCCAGAATCGCGTGCAGGACGTCTTCGCCCTGGACCTGAATTCGGAGAAAGTCGGGTTGGCTCGGGACATGCTTTTGGGCCGGGACGATTTCTGCATGAACTACATCCAGGCGTGGCGGGCTGGGAGGTTGAGCGGGGCGTAAAGCTTTCTCAGAGCCCTGTCCCGTCCGCCGTCCGGTTTGACAAACCTCGACCCGAAAAGGTTTAATTTCTCTCTTAAGTCGTCTTGGCGTCTGTCAAATTAGTTGATCTGGCTGCAATTCCAGCATGTCTAATATTAACGAGGGCCTGACAAGGGAACTCCGCCACGTTGCGCGCCGGCACGAGCGAGAGCACATCAAGTCGCTCTTTCGGAACGCCGATCCTTTGATGCAAAACATCAGCTATGCCTTGATCGTGGGTAACCAGCATGAAGTCGACCGCCTGACCAGGGAGGCTCTGGACACCGGTTACGCCGCCAACACGCTGCTGGATGACGGACTGATTGCCGGAATGGCTCTGGTCGGGATCAAATTCCGGGACAACATCATTTTCGTTCCCGAGGTTCTGATTTCAGCCCGCGCCATGAAGGCCGGGATGAAGCATATCGAGCCCATACTGTCCGCTTCCGATATTCCACCCATGGGCACCGTGGTCATGGGAACCGTCAAGGGAGATCTCCACGATATCGGAAAGAATCTGTGCATCATGATGCTCCGGGGAGCCGGTTTCGTCGTGCATGATCTGGGTGTCGATACCAAGCCGGACGAGTTTGTCGATTCGGTATTCGAATACGAGCCCCAGGTCGTCGGAATGTCCGCCCTGCTGACGACGACCATGCCCAACATGGGAAGAACCATCCAGGCCTTGGAAGATGCGGGTCTGACAGATGTCGTCAGCACGATGGTGGGTGGAGCTCCCGTGACTCAGGAGTTCGCGGACGACATGGGGGCCGACCGTTATGGCAAGGACGCCATTGACTGTGTGGAAAAGGCCAAGGAACTCCTGGGTGTCGGGCAGAAAGCGCCGCAGCAAGCCGCCTCCGAATACCCTTAAGATACTCCTCGTCGGATATAGTCCAGTGCCGCGAACAGACGCCCCCGGGAACTTCCAACCTGTTGACAAGGCCAAACTCAAGGCCAGTCTGGATCGCCTTTGGGAGATCTACCGGCAGATCGGCGAAAACGCCAATCTCGTATCCAAGTGGCGGTGTCCCTACAAGAATGCCCAAGATTGCTGCACCGCCCGTTTCGGGTGTCGAAACCAGTCCAGGCGTCATGGTTCTGCAGGGTTGCCACTCTGTACCGGAAGTGACGATCTGGATTATCGGGATGCCTGGGAAGCTTAGCCTTCCGGCACGGCGTTTGCCGCGGGCTGTGAGCTGACCGGATTCCGTGACCACTTTCACTAGACGTACTTGCAATCGCCCCGGTGGGTCGCTGGCGTTGGGAGCGCGCTTTCATGTCGCCCCTCAATTACGGTAATCGCAAGCTGGATCTTGTGCCCGGCAAGACCGTTTTCGACTATGCCGACGACCTTCGGGTGCGGGTCCCCACCTCCTGTCGCCGTAGTGGCGAGTGTCACGAGTGTATTGTCCAGATCCTCCGGGGCGGGGAAGCACTGACCCCAGGCACCGAGGCCGAGCAGTTTCTTCGCGACGACTATCGGCTTGCCTGTCAAGCGCGGGTTCTGGACGCGAACGCCAACATTGAATTTGCCCTGTTGCGCCGCCGTCCCAGGATCCTTACCCAAGCCGTTCGCCGCCAAGCTCCCATCGAGCCAATGACTCGGCTTCAGGGAACCGATGTCGTCTATGACGGCAACGTCATCGACTCCTATCGGGGGGGGATCTACGGCCTTGCCGTGGACCTGGGGACGACGACCATCGCCTTCAATCTGGTGGATCTGCGAAGCGGAGGCATCCTGTACACCGGTTCGTTCGAAAATCCGCAGAGATTCGGCGGCAGCGACATCATGCGCCGGATTTCCTATGACGGTGGATCTTTTCACGGGGAGCTTCAGAACTCGGTGATTGCCGGACTCAACTATGAGATCCGCGAACTGCGTCGGATGGCGGGGGTTCCACGGCGCCAGATCTACGAGGTCGTGATCGTGGGCAACGCTGCCATGCGGGACCTGTTTTTCGGTCTCGACATCCAGTCCATCGGCGAGAAACCGTACCAGTCCAGCACCCAACTGGAAATGGAACGGGGCGAAAGGGCCGACACTGTCCTGAATTTCCAGGCTCGGGATCTGGGACTCAGGGTCCACCCTGGCGCCAACGTTTACGGGGGGCCGCTGATCGGTTCCCATGTCGGCGCCGACGTGGCCGCCGACCTTCTTGCCGTCGGCATGGATGAGGAAGAAGACGTGGTCATGTTGGTGGATGTGGGAACCAACACGGAAGTGGTGGTCGGCAATCGCCATGGCATGATGGCCGCCTCTTGCCCCGCCGGACCGGCCTTCGAGGGGGGCGAGATCACCTATGGCATGCCCGGCTACGAAGGCGCCATCGAGTCGGTCGAACTCCGGAACGGAGCGGTGATTTGGAAGACCATCGGTGGAGCCGCGCCGGAGGGGATCTGCGGTTCGGGCTTGATCGACCTCCTGGCAGAGTTGCTCCGGACCGAGGACATGAACTATCTCGGTGTTCTTGCAGGCGGGCTGGACCGCTTCACCATTCCGGGCGAACGCGGGATTTTCCTCTCCCGAGCCGATATCAGCGCGCTGGCCCAGGCCAAGGCCGCCAACTACTCGGGTCAGTGGATCGTTCTGAGGAAGTACGGGGTCTCGCCGGTCCAGCTCAAGCGGCTCTATCTGGCGGGAGGCTTCGCCAACTACGTCAACGTGGACAACGCCATGTCCATCGGGTTCATCCCCCCGCTTCCCCAAGGCCGCGTAGCCAAGGTGGGAAACAGCGCGCTTGAGGGAGCCACACTCATGTTGACCAGCCGGACCCTCAGGCGTCGCATCGAGGAGATGGTCAGGCGTATTGAACACATCGAGTTGGAGACGACCGAAGACTTCTTCGATATTTTTGTGGAAGGATGTCTGTTCAAGGCCATGCCGGCGGTACTGGATTCGGGTCCGACAGGCTGAACAAGCGCAGGGGAAAACTGTGAGATTCCTTCAGAACCATCCTCAGGTATTGGAGTCGATCTATCTGATTAGTCTAAAAATTCTTGGTTGGTTCCGGTCGTCGCTCAAACCCGGGAGCCGGATCGAACGGCTCCTGATTCCGGCGGAGCGATTGACCAAAGGCGCCGTGTTCGACTGTCGCATGTGCGGACAGTGCGTCCTGCACAGCACCGGGATGACCTGTCCCATGACCTGTCCCAAGAATCTCCGCAACGGCCCCTGTGGCGGGGTGCGGCCGAACGGACATTGCGAGGTGGTTCCCGAGATGCCGTGCGTCTGGGTGCAGGCTTGGGAACGATCCAGAAAGATGCCCCATTTTGGGTCCGAGATCCTCCACGTGCTTCCTCCGCTGAGTCACGACCGCCAGGGATCGTCCGCCTGGGTCAACCACTTCTCGGACGCCGGAAACGCGGGATCCCATTGGAAGCAGTGAACCCCATGAAGTCCGGCTCCAGGCTGGAGCGGGTACTTCGCTCGGGCGGATTCGCCGTCACCGCCGAGATCAATTCCCCCGACACCGCAGACCCGAATTCGGTCTACGAAAGGGCGCTGGTCCTGGCCCCGGTGTGTGATGCCATCAACGCCACGGATGCTTCCGGCGCCCATGTCCACATGTCCAGCGTGGCCGTCTGTTCCTTGCTGGTGAAGGCGGGCTACGAGCCGGTGCTTCAGGTCGCCTGCCGGGACCGGAACCGGATCGCCATTCAGGGAGACCTGCTGGGAGCCGCCGCACTGGGGATCCGGAACGTGCTGTGCCTGACGGGCGACGGCGTGGGCGTGGGCGACCATCCGGACGCCAAGCCGGTCTTCGATCTGGATTGCATGAATCTTTTGAGAACGGCCTGCCTGCTCCGGGACGAGGGCCGCTTCCTGAGCGGCAGGAAGCTGGAATCCAACCCCCGGATTTTTCTCGGGGCGGCCAGCAATCCCTTCGCTCCCCCCTTCGATTATCGTCCCTTCCGGCTGCTGAAGAAGATCGAGGCGGGAGCGGATTTCATTCAGAGCCAGTACTGCTTTGACATGTCCAGACTCCGCCAATTCATGAAGTCGACGCGAGAGTTGGGCTTGCACGAGAAGGTCTTCTTCCTGTTGGGTGTCGGCCCGCTACGATCGGCCAAGGCGGCCGAATGGATCCGGACCAACGTCCCTGGCGTGGTGATCCCGGACGAGGTGATCCGCCGTCTCAAGGGAGTTCCCGGTAACCGGCAGCGCCGCGAGGGCATGCAGATTTGTGTCGAGATCATTCGCGAGGCCCGGGAGATTCCCGGGATCAGCGGAGTCCACGTCATGGCCTATCGGCAGGAAGAATTGGTGGCCGAAATCGTAGAGGCGGCGGGACTCCCGCCCCGAGCGTCCGACCGGTCCGCTTCCCCGTGACGTCGCTCGAATCCGGATACTCCCCGTGTATCCACCTTCCGGAAACTAACCGATAGGATCAGGCAGCCGGGGCACGCGAGCCGCGTAGGGATCTCCCGCCTCGTAGGTTTTCCGAGTGACGTCCGCGACCCGGCGGCTCAGGAAGATCAGCGCGATGAGATTGGGAAACGCCATTGCGGCGTTACAGATGTCCCCCACGTTGGTGATGATCGAGGAATAGCGCCCGGTGAGCAGCGCTCCCGCGAACAGGAGCACCACGAAGAGGATCCGGTACGGCTTGACGACTTTCAGGCCGAAGAGATACTCGCAGCAGATCTGACCGTAATAGCTCCAACCGACCAGCGTAGTGAACCCGAAGACCAGGGAGGCGAAGGCGACGACCAGTCCTCCCCATCCTCCGGTCCAATCGGGCATGCCCACGCTGAAAGCGTGCACGGTGAGATCGGCCCCCAGGAGACCGTCCTCCACCAGGAAGGAAGCACTGCGGTAGGCGCCGGAGACGGTAATGGCCAGAGCCGTGAGCGTGCAAACGATGATGGTGTCGATGAAGGTGCCCATCATGGCGATGCCACCCTGGACGACGGGGAATCGAGTCCGGGCAGCCCCATGGGCGATGGCCGCACTGCCCAGACCGGACTCGTTGGAGAGGACGCCGCGAGCCACTCCGAATCGCATCGCCTGCTGAACTCCGATGCCCACGCTTCCCCCAAAGACCGCCTGAGGACTGAAGGCGGAGACGACGATCAGCCGGAAGGCGTCCGGGACCAGCGAGATGTTGCTGACGATCACCAGCAACGCTCCGGAAAAGTAGAAAATGATCATCACCGGGACCAGACGCTCGGCCACGGCTCCGATCCGGCGTATTCCGCCGATGATCACCAAGCCGACCAACAGGCTCATGATCAGACCGGTCACCCATTGAGGAGTTCCGAACTGCTCCCGGACGGCCATGGCCATGGACTGGGACTGGAACATGTTTCCCGTTCCAAAAAGGGCGGTCGCCGCACCGCACACGGCGAATATGCCCCCCAAGACGAAACCCAGGCGCCCCCTGACGCCGTCTCGACAGTAGTACATGGGCCCGCCGGCCATGGTTCCGTCCCGCATGCGCCGGCGGAAGAGGATGGCCAGAACCGCTTCCGAGTACTTGGTGGCCATTCCGAAGACAGCGGTGATCCACATCCAGAAGGCGGCTCCCGGACCGCCGGCCGCAATGGCCGTCGCGACGCCGGCGATGTTTCCATTGCCCACAGTCGCCGACAACGCGGTCATCAGGGCCTGAAACGGGGTGATATCCCCCTGGGACCGCCGGTGGTCCCGGGTCTCGGCCTTGGGTCCCTTCAAGATCTGCCGGATGGAGCTGGCCAGATGACGAATCTGGACAAAACGGGTCATCCCGGTCAGGAGGATCCCGGTACCGAAGAGGAGCACGATCATGGGTAGACCCCAGATCCAACCCGAGACCGTCGTCGTGTTCGTCAGCAGCCAATCCAGAACCTGCATGTGATTACTCCGGGACCGAGCCGCGCGAGTGCGATCGGGACTCCTGTTCCTTTCGGATCGTCCGGCTGAGAATGTAGGTCGGCTTACCCTGCGACTCATGGTACGTCCGGATGATGAGCTCCGCCACCAGGCCGAACAGAATGAATTGGATTCCGACGATGCAGAGGAACACCGAAAGCAGGAGGAGGGGATTGCGGTGGACCTTCACATCGTGAATAAACTTCTCGTAGAGGGCGAGCGCGCTGAGCAGCCATCCGGACAGGATCGAGACCAGCCCCAATCCGCCAAAGAGATACATGGGCTTGGTGGAATAGCTGACCAGAAACTTGACGGTCATCAGATCCAGAGGAACCTTGAGGGTCCGCAGGAGGCCATACTTGGATCTTCCGTGCCTACGGGGGTGATGGCGGACCGGGATCTCCGTCACTCTGGCTCCCGTCCAACTCGCATAGACTGGAATGAACCGGTGCATCTCTCCATAGAGACGGATATGTTGCAGGATTTCGCTCCGGTAACCCTTGAGCGTGCATCCATAGTCGTGGAGGCGGACTCCGCTGATCCAGCTGATGATTCGATTGGCGGCCCGAGAGGGGAGAATCCGGGTCAGCCACGGGTCTTGCCGATCCTTTCTCCAGCAACTGACCACATCGTACCCCTCGTCGAGTTTGTCCAGGATCTGCGGAATGTCGGCGGGATCGTTCTGGAGATCGGCATCCATGGGAATGATTACCTCGCCCCGGGCATGGTCGAAACCGGCCGACAGGGCTGCCGTCTGTCCGAAGTTCCGAGCGAATTGCAGCACCAGGACATGATGGTCCCGTGCGGCGAGATCGGCCAGGATTCGACTTCCTCCGTCGCTGCTTCCGTCGTCGATGAAGAGAATCTCGTAGTCGGGCTTGAGCCCTTGGAGAACCCGCGTCAAATCTTGGTACAGGATCTCCAAATTGGGTCTTTCGTTGTAGACGGGAACGATGATGGACAGCCTTGGTGGGGGCTCATCCACCCTGGTTGCTGACCAAGTAGACGGGGCGGGTCCAAGCCTCGGAGCGAGTGTCGAGTCGGCCAAGTTTCCATCCTTCGACCAGCGTGGAACCGATAGTATACAGTTTGGGTCGGACTCCCTCAATTTTCAGGGTTGGACCCATTTCCCTCTTCAGGTCAGTGTAGTCATCTGCAGCCATGATCAAATAGACGGGCCGAGGTGCCCGCAGCGCCTCCAGGGCCTGTCCCAGTGTTCCGAGCTCCAGAACAGGCGAATTCAGATAGTAGGCGAGGCTTGGAGTCGACAATCGATAGTAGCCGGCGGTCACAGGATCTCCGGACGGGATTCTGGAGCGGATGATCTCCGCCAGGTGACGGACCGGACGGTACTCTTCCAAAGGTTGAAGGTAGACGTGGAAAGCCAGCGCGTAGAAGAGACTCAAGGTCCAAGCTGCCAGGCGAATCCGTGATCCGGCCACTCCCAACGCAACTCCCGCCAGTAAGAGAACGGGAAGCCACCACCCAGCCACGTCCCGGAACAGGGAATAAGCCAGAACGGCCAGGGACGTGGTGACGGCGAGCAGGACTCCGCAAATCAGCCACCGGCTCCAGCCGGGCAATGTCTCCCTGTCCAGATAGGCGGCCAGCCACAGGGAAGCCACCGGGTAAACGGGGAGGATGTAGTACTCCTGCTTGTTGTGAGAAAGGGAGAAGAAGACGAGAAAGGCTCCCAGCCAGAGGGCGAGGAGGGTGGAGAGATTGCGGTCCGGGTATTGGCGGGAGGTCCACCTGCCGGCCAAAGCGCCGAGAAGGAGGATCGACCAGGGAAGATAATCAGCCAGAAAAACCAGCGGATAGTATTGGAGCCCCCGCTGGGGACCGAAGTCCACGTGGGTGAAACGGCCCAGATTCTCTTTCCAGAGGAAGTCGAACACCGAGTCCCAGCCTTGGGTGAACCCCAGCAGCAGATACCAGGAACTTGAGACCAGGCAAAACACCAGGAGCGAACGGACCCAGGGAGCTCGGCGCAACTGTTCGGGCGGCACCGTAAGGAACGTGTAGACGGCGAGAATGAGCGCAGGCAAGAGGATGACCGGGCCTTTGGCCAACACTCCCAGTCCCAGAAAGAGAGCCGCCAGGACCAGGCCTGAATCACGATTCCTCTTCCACCAGTAGAGGAAAGCGGTCAGAGCCGCCAGGATGCAGAACAGGAGCAGGACGTCGATGAGAAGCCTGCGAGCCAGGATCTGGAAGCGGAAGGTGGTGGCGAACAGGACGGCCGCCAGCAATGCCGACCGTTCCGAGACCAGAATACGTCCGGAGAGAAAAACGGCCCACACGGAGGCGTAGGCCAAGAAGGCCAGAATCAGCCGTTCCCAGAAGACGGAGACCCCAAATAACGAGTAGGCTGCGGCGACCAGCCAATAGCTGAGTGGGGGTTTGTTCAATCGCGGTTGGCCGTTGAAGCGGGGAACGATCCAATCCCCGTGTTCCGCCATTTCGCGAGGGGTCTGAACGTAAAAGGCTTCGTTCGAGTCCCAGATGGAGGAGGTGCCGAGAGACACGAACAGCGGGAGCGCCAGCAATGCCATTCCCGCCAGCGTGAACCGCTTCAATTCACGGTCCCCACGAAATCTGCCGGCGGCGCCTCAGTTCGATAGACCTGGGAATTCGAGGCCGGAATCAGAAGAGAGTCCCCTGAAGCTGGTCGAAGGGTTTGGAAACGTGAGGCTGCGGGGAGTTGCCCGAGAGGTTGAGTTCCTTGCGTTCCAGCCGAGAGAGGATCTCCCGGGCGCGTCCGACCACCCGTCTCGGTAGCCCTGCCAGCCGAGCCACCTCGATTCCATAGCTCTTGTTGGCCACGCCGGGCAGAACTCGGTGGAAAAGCAGAATCCTGTCTCCCGACTCCTTCACTGCGACCCGGTAGTTCTTGACGCCTTCGTAGATCTGCTCCAACTGGGTCAGTTCCTGGTAGTGGGTCGCGAAGAGGGTTCGGGCCCGGCGGTCCGGTTCGGTCAGGAGGAACTCGGCGACGGCCCAGGCGATGGAGAGTCCGTCGAACGTGGCCGTGCCGCGTCCGACTTCATCCAGCAGAATGAAGCTTCTCCGGGTGGCGCTGTTGAGGATGTTTGCCGTCTCGATCATCTCCACCATGAAGGTCGAGCGGCCGCGGGAGAGATCGTCGCTGGCGCCGACTCGGGTGAAAATCTGGTCCACCAGGCCAATTCGCGCCTCGCCCGCCGGAACGAACGAACCCATTTGGGCCATGATGACAATGAGGGCATTCTGGCGAAGATAGGTCGACTTCCCCCCCATATTGGGACCGGTCAGGATCAGCATCTGATCGGATTCGTTGTTCGTATGCAACGGGTTGGGTACGAATGGCTCACCTCCGTCCTGAACCTCCAGCACGGGATGTCTTCCCTCGTGGATTTCCAGATCGCAAGAGTCGTCGACCTCAGGTCTACGGTAGCCATTCTTTCTTGAGGCTTGGCCCAACGAAAGCAACACGTCCAGCTCCGCCACACGCCGGGCTGCGCTCTGAATCCTGGCGGCTTCGCCGGCGATCTGACGGCGGATCTGCAGGAAGAGATCTCGTTCCAGTTCGAAGATCCGTTCTTCTGCCTGGAGAACCTTCTCCTCGTGGACCTTGAGCTCGGGAGTGATGAACCGTTCCGAACCCACCAGGGTCTGACGCCGGACGTAGTCCTCGGGAACAGAAGAGGAATGAGTCCTGGTGACCTCGATAAAGTAGCCGTAGACCTTGTTGTACCGGACCTTGAGGCTGGAGATCCCCGTCCGCTCTCGTTCCTGGGATTCCAGACGGGCCAGAAGCGACTTTCCCGAATGGGCTGTCTCGCGAAGCTGGTCCAACTCGGCATGGAAACCGGACGCGATGATCCCTCCCTCCGTCAAGCTGACGGGGGGATTCTGGGCCAGGGAGGTCTTCAATGTCCCGGCCACGTCCGGCAGCGTGTCCTGGAGTGGTTCCAGCAACCGGCTGTCATATTGCTCCAGCAAGGGCGCCAATCGAGGCAGTATCTGGACTGACGTCTTGAGCGCCGCCAGATCTCTCGGGTTGGCGGTGCCCAGAGTGACGCGGCTCAGCAGCCGCTCCAGATCCTGGATCGAATCCAGGAGCTTACCCAGTCGCTCCATCTGGAGAAGAGACGATTGCAACTCAGCCACTGCGTCCTGTCTTGCGCGGATCTGCTCCAGGTCGAGGGAAGGCCGCAAGATCCGATGCCGCAACAGGCGTGCGCCCATGGCGGTGCGGGTGAAATCCAAGGTCGAGAGGAGGGTCCAGCGGCGCCCCCCGTTCAGCTCCCGGACCAGTTCCAGATTTCGGACGCTGGCCGCGTCGATCTTGAGGTGGTCTCGCGTTTCCAGGAGACGCACCTCGGTAATGTGGTCCAGGGGAGCCTTCTGGGTCTGCCGGACGTAATGGAGCAGGGAACCCCCGGCCGATACGGCCGCACCCTGGCCATTGATGCCGAAGCCCTCCAGGGTGGACACTTGGAAATGTTCCAGGAGCAGGCGCCGGGCGTAGTCGGAATCGAAAGTCCAATCTTCCTGAAAGGTGCGGGAGACCTGCCGGTAATCGTTAGCGGACAACTCTTTTCCGATCCGGGAACTGTCCCTTTCCGCCAGTACCAGCTCCCGGGGACGAAAGAGCGCCAACTCTTCCCGGGCCCGCCGCCAAGAGTCCCGGCCGCTGAACTCGGTGATCCAGAATTCCCCCGTGGAGAGATCGAGAAAGGAGAGGCCGACTCGGTCATTCTGTTGCAGGAGGCTACCCAGAAAGTTGTTCTCCTTGGAGTCGAGAACGCCCTCCTCGATTACGGTCCCGGGAGTGACGATGCGGACCACCTCGCGCCGCACAAGTCCCTTGACCAGGCGAGGATCCTCGACCTGCTCGCACAACGCGACTTTATGGCCTTTTCGGATCAGTCGTCCCAGATAGGTTTCGATGGCATGGTGCGGCACGCCGCACATGGGAATGGGTTGACCATTGGCGTTGTTGTTCCGGGCGGTGAGGGTGATCTCCATATCGCGGCTGGCGACGACGGCATCCTCATAGAACATCTCGTAGAAATCGCCCAAGCGGAAAAAAAGGAGGATCCCCGGGTGCCGAAGCTTGATCTCATGGTACTGTTTCATCATCGGGGTGAGGCGTTCCACAATCATTTACTTTATCAGCAACGTGTGAAATAAACTTCGGGAATTTCGCAAGTTCCGGGGCTCCGGAACGCGGTCCGGGAGCCCTGTTCGGGGAGTGTTCGCCATGTACATCCTGGCCCTCGATACGGCCACCAACAGCGGCGGGATAGCCTTGAGCCGAAACGCCGAAGTGATCGGTCAGGTCATGTTGAAGGCGCCGTTGCGCTATTCTGAAGAAGTGCTCTCATGCGTGGAGTTTCTGCTCGATGGTCTCCAGTTGAAACGCACCCAACTGGGGTGTTTTGCCGTGGCAGCGGGTCCGGGCTCATTCACCGGACTTCGAATCGGCTTGGCCACGGTCAAGGCCTTTGCCCAAAGTCTGGATCGGCCTGCCGTGGGGCTGTCCACCTTGGAAGCTCTCGCTTTCCGGTTCCGCTGGGCCCGGAGCCGGATCGTTCCCATGATCGACGCGCGAAGGCAACAGATCTACGGAGCCGCCTATCGTACCGACCCTGAATCGGGTGTTTCCCTCGAGGTCGAGGAACAGGTGGCGCCCCCGGCGGAGTTCTTGAGGCAAGTTCCCCCTGGAGATCATCTCTTCGTCGGTGACGGTGCACAGCAGTACCGCACCACTATCCAGGCTCTTCACCCCGAGTCCCGAGTCGCCAGTTCAGACAATTGCATCCTGCCGGAACTCTGCCTTCTGGCCCACCGGAGGCACATGTCGGGTGAGACCGGTAGCGAACGGCAGTTGAAGGCGAACTATCTGCGCCCTTCGGATGCCAGGATCAACTCTCGTACCCGGCACTTGCGCCATCCATGAGTCGGTTTCGCGACCGCTGGACCATCGCCGCTCTGTTTGGAGCGCTGTTGTTGGCCGCCGTCGACGCCCAGATGCTGATCCCCCTTCTGGGACGCCTGGAAGCGGACTATGGGACTTCGGTGGAGGGGATGGGGCGGCTCTTCAGTGTCTATGCGCTGACGGCCGGAGGATTCAACCTGCTGGTGGGTCCTCTGACGGATCGTTGGGGACGGCTTCCGTTTCTCCGGGCGGGTCTGGCGGTTTTCGCTCTGCTGGCTCTGGTCACCCACTTCTCCGGAGGGTATTCGCAACTCCTCTGGCTGCGGGCCGGCACCGGAGCGGCATCCGGACTCATCTCGACCTGCACGGCCGGTCTGGTGGGCGACGTCTTTCCCTACCGTCGCCGGGGCAGGGTCATGGGCATCGTCCTGAGCGCCTATTTCGTGGCCTTGATCGTGGGAGTTCCGGCCGGCACCTGGATCGCCGATCGCTGGCAATGGAGGAGTGTATTTCTGGCTTCGTGCCTCTTGGCCTCGGCAGTCCTGGCATCCCTTTGGGGCCCGCTGCCGGACTTCCGGTCCGGAGCCCCGACAAAGGCAAGAATACAGTTTGCCTACCGGCGTTTTTTCTCGGTTCGTCCCCTGAGAAGCGCCCTGCTGGTCTCCTTCGCCGTCGCCGGCGGCACCATGGCGCTGATGGTGTATCTCTCCGGTTATCTCATCGACCGTTTCGGCTTGGCTCCCGTCCAGATCTCCTGGTTGTTTGTGGTGGCGGGGATCGCCGCCGTCGCGGGCAGTCTGATCTCGGGTTGGGTGGTGGATCATTGGACCAAGCGAAGGGTGTTTCTATTGGCCAACCTGGCCTTCATCCTCACCATTTCGGGTCTGGTGTCGATTCCCTGGGGGGGCGGACTCATCGGCCTCTTCTTCGCCGTAAGTCTGTGCGTGAGTTTCCGCCAGACCGCTCTGCAGACTCTGCAGACGCAACTGGTGGGGATCGATGAGCGCGGTTCATACCTCGCCCTTCGAAACTGCTTTTCGCAACTGGGAATCGCGCTGGTAGTCCTGGTCTCGGGCTGGTGCTATACCTGGTCCGGTTACGGGGCCGTCGTTTTCCTGGTGGCGCTGCTCTCGGTGGCTGCCGGTATCCTCTTCTTCCTGAGTGTCGAGGAGCCTCGGGGATCTGCCGAATAGTATAATCGGGCCATGAACAGGACGGAATTCTGGAAGCTGGTTCTGACCAGCAGTCTGCTTTCCACTGGGATGGTGGCCTTCCTGACGCGGTGTCCGGTTCCCGAGCCGACCCATGCCGGGTTCACGAAAACCCAGACCCGGACGTTCGACACCGCCCGAACCCAGAGCGAAGATATCAACATCCGCATCTATGACGAGCTGGGACCCGGAGTGGTGAACGTGACCAGCACCACGCTGGAGCGGGATTTCTGGTTCGACGTCATCCCCAGACGGGGCGTCGGCAGTGGAGTCGTCATCGACCGCAAGGGTCGCATCGTGACCAATTTCCATGTCGTCCAGGAGGCCAGCCGGATCGAGGTCACGCTTTACGACAAGAGCAGCTACGAGGCCAAGGTTCTGGGGACCGATCGTTTCAACGATCTGGCGATCCTGGAGATCGAATGTCCGGCCGAAAAGCTTCACCCCATCAAGCTGGGCAGCAGCGACAATCTGAAAGTCGGGCAGAAAGTCCTGGCCATCGGCAATCCCTTCGGCTTCGAGCACACGCTGACGACGGGAATCATCTCTTCGCTGGGCCGAAGCCTCCGGACCGAATCCGGAGTCATCGAGAATGTCATCCAGAGTGACGCCGCCATCAATCCCGGGAACAGCGGCGGTCCACTGTTGAACACGCGAGGGGAACTCATCGGAATCAATACCGCCATCTACTCGCGATCCGGCGAAAGCGCCGGGATCGGGTTCGCCGTCCCAGTGAACATATTGCGGCGTATCGTTCCCGACCTGGTGTCCTACGGGTTCGTGCGCCGCCCCTGGTTCGGAGTCCAGGGACGCACGCTGACGCCGCGGCTGGCGTCCTTCCTGAACCTCCCGGTCCAGGAAGGATTCCTGATCGAGCGAGTGGAAGAGGGAAGTTCTTCGGATCTGGCCGGTCTGAGAGGCGGGCGCCGGAGGGTCCTGCTCGGAAACTTCTTCCTCATCATCGGGGGCGACGTTCTGATCTCCCTGGAGGGCCAGCCGGTTCGGACCCACGACGACATTGTCCGGTTGCTGGGAGACAAGCGGCCCGGAGACCGGGTCAGCTCGAGCTTCTATCGAGGGGATCGCAGGGTCGAGACGATCATCGAACTGGTGGGATACGAACAGTTCGGTGCGCGTCGGATCTGAACCGGGTCGTTGCCCGCCGAGCCGTGGAAGCACAGTCGAAATCGACGGAGAACAACGCCAGTCCCGTCAAGATGCGTTTTTTTCGGGGTGGGACGTTATAGTGAGAAGGACGAGTTACAAAGGAGGTTGGAGATGTTCAACAAGGCTATCTTGATCGGAAGACTGGGGCGCGATCCTGAAGTTCGATACACCACATCAGGCACTGCGGTGGCGGATTTCACTTTGGCGACCAACGAAGTCTGGACCGATCAGAGTGGGGAACGGCAGGAGCGGACCGAGTGGCACAGGATCGTCGTCTGGAGCAGGCTGGCGGAGATATGCCAGAACTATCTGCGGAAGGGAAGTCTCGTCATGATCGAGGGACGAATCCAGACCCGGGAGTGGGACGATCGGGACGGTAACCGAAGGCGAACCACTGAAATCAAAGCCTTCGGCATGAAGATGTTGGATTCCCGGTCAGACCGGATGGGAGGGAGCCCCACACCCGACAGAACCCCTTCCCCCACTCCAACACCCTCTCAACCGTCACCGGAAGTGGAGATCACCGACGACGACATTCCTTTCTGATTCCCCGTCCCGGGTTCGTCGTCGGCTGGGACACCTGTAGTTGGGGACGAACTACACCCCCATGCGCTCCAGTTCCCGTTGCGCTTGGACCGCTTCCTGAGTTTCGGGGTAAACCTCGATCAGCTGCCGGAAGGTGTCGATGGCATCCGTATTCTTCTGCAGGTGCTGGAAGACCTGGGCCTTCTTGAAATAGGCCGCCGCGGTTTTGTCGCCCTTGGGATACAGATTGATGACCTGGTCGAAGGCCTGGATGGCCTGTTCGTAACGCTGCTGCTCCTGGGAGCAGATGCCGCTGTAGTAGAGGGCGTTGTCGCTGTACTCGCTGTCAGGATGGCTCTCCATCAGGTCCTGAAAACCGGCGATGGCCAAGTCGTAGTTTCCGATAATGAAGTCGTTGTAGGCGGCAGCATAGGCCTGATCAGGCTGGATCCTGCCTTCCGCTGCCGCCGGCGCCGTTCTCAGAGACTGCATTCTGACTTGTTGCTCTTCCTGGTTTTTCTGTAGGGCCGTTAGCCGGTTGTTGGTGTCGTCCAGTTTCACGCTCAGATTCTGGACTTCGGATCGGATCGAAGTGACCAGATTGAAGACATCCGTCTTCTGGTCCTGAATGGTCCGGTGCAACTCATCCGTCGCCAGATTCATCTGTGCCACCTGATCATTCAACTGTTCCAAGAGGGACTGGGACACGGACCCGGTTTCGTCGTTGCTCTTCTGGAGCATCCGGATCTGGTTCGAGAGCTGGAGTACGTCGCTCTGAAGACGAACGATCTCCTCTTTGGTGCCACCCATCGAGAAGACGAACAATCCCAGCGATACCGGCGCGAGAACAGATGCTGACAGTTTCATGGCCTGCTCCTAGGTTGAGTCCCAACGGTAAGGACCGGACATCTCGGACAATCCACCGCCGGAAGCTGTGAGACCGGGGAGAGAATTGCCCCGGTCTCACAGTCCAGCGGTAAGGCACACCACTAGCCCCTAACGTTTGACGGCGAAATGGGCGCGGCGGTTCTTGCTCCAACAGGTCTCGTCGTGACAGCTCTCGAAGGGACGCTCCTCGCCAAACGAAAGAGCTTCCAACTGAGTCGCACTCACGCCGGCGTCCAACAGGTAGTCGCGGGTGACCTGGGCTCGGCGATCGCCCAGAGCCAGGTTGTACTCTTCGCTGCCCCGCTCGTCGCAGTGTCCCTCGACGATGACCGTCGCCGTCGGGAACCTCTTGATCCAGCGGGCGTTCTCCTCCAGGATCTGCGTCGTCTTGGAGCTCAGTAGAGCCCTGTCATAGTCGAAGAAGACCGGCCGGACCCGCCCATCGTCGATCGCCCGCTGAAGTCCCTCGATATCCGTGACCGACAGTTTCGCGGCCCTCTTGGGCACCACGGTCACACGGGTACTGTCGCGCGCGCTGCCGCCGCTCCCTCGGGCGATGGCCGTATAGGTGGTGGACTCGGTTGGCGAAAGGACCAGGGAACCAGTCTCGGCGACGTTTCCGACACCCCCGTCGATGAGGACGGATGTGGCGTCGGTGCTCTTCCAACTCAACGTCGTCTGGCTGCCAC
This sequence comes from Acidobacteriota bacterium, assembly GCA_965263035.1. Taxonomy (GTDB): domain Bacteria; phylum Acidobacteriota; class UBA6911; order RPQK01; family JAJDTT01; genus JAJDTT01. The sequence continues at coordinate 5,883,104 of OZ253580.1, read as the reverse complement.
GCTCGATGGTGCTGGGCTCCGCCGTGATTTCAATGGTCGGCATGACGGCCGCCGGTTTGGAGGGGGCCACCACCGCAGGAGCGTCAGGAACCGCAATCGCCGGAGGGGGCTTTTTCTTGCAGCTTCCCATCGCCAGCACCAACAACACACAGGGAACCAACCGCACAGTGACCAGAAAGCCTCTGTTCATTGAACCTCCTTGGAAGGAAAAAACTACACTCAGGGACGGGTCAGATAGCCTGACCAAGCTGGACTCTCGTTTATACCATAGGCCGTAATTTGCCTTCTACTCTTGCCGTCGGCATTCATGATGAACAGCTGTTTGGAACCGGTTCGCGTGCTCTGGAAGACGATGTGCCTTCCGTCCGGAGACCAGTCGGGATGCTCGTTACTTCCGGTTCCCGAGGTCAGCTGAAAGATCTTCCCACTGGCCACTTCCACTATATAAACGTCGTGTTTCCAACGTTTTGGGGCCTGCCAGGAGTAGATGACGTGACGACCGTCCGGCGCCCAACTGGGACTGTCGCAGTGTCCTCCTTCCAATACCAGTTTGCGGAGATCGGAACCGTCGACGTCCATGAGCCAGAGCTGGGGCCGTCCGGTCCGGTCCGAGACAAAGGCGATCTGCCGGGACGAGGGACTCCACGTCGGCGAGGTGTCGATGGCAGGATGATTGGAGACGTTGATCTTGCCGGATCCGTCGGCGTTCGCCACGAAGATGTCCGCACTGGAATGGCCTCTGCCCCGGGCGGAGTAAGCGATCTGCCGGCCATCGGGAGAGAAAGCCGGAGACGACACGTACGAGGTGGGCGTTGAAATCACATCCCGGCCTCCTTGGAGGCTCTGGATCCAGAACTGCCAGCGGGCGCTGCCGGGAAGGATGGTGACGAAAGCCAGTTTTGAATTGTCGCCGGACCAGTCGGGAAACTTGTTGATTCCCTGGTTGGCGGTGACGGTCCGAACGTTGGAACCGTCATAGTCCATGGTATAGATTTCCTTGCTCCCGGATTTAAGAGAGCTGTACGTGATCTGCGTGCTGGCCACGCCCTGGCTGGTACCGGCCGACAACTGATAGACGATCTGGTCGGCAAACTCGTGGGCGACCTTTCGAATCAGCGTCGCGTCGGATACGGAGTAGCGCTTTCCCAGGACCTGCTGGCGTGTCTTCACGTCATAGAGGTAGCCTTCGATCATGGCTCCGGCGGCATCCACGTGCAGGTTGCCGAAGGCCAGAAAGTCGACGTCCAGCGTCGGCGCCTGCCAGTGATCGAAACTCACGTCCTGCGGCGACCGTAGCGGCTTCAAAGGGTAGAAACTCTTGGACGGCATCTCGAAGAATGCGGAGAATTTGAGGTCCTGCCAGAGGACGTCATTGAAGACCTTCGCGGCGGTTTGAGTCTGGGGCGTGGCCGCTGTCCGAGCCACGAAGTCGGCCGCGGCCAAGCGCGTGCTCTCTCGCAACTTGGGATAGATCTTGACGTCGGACGGCTGCGCCATTCCCGTGGGCGCAACGAGCATCAGGATGAGGACCGTGGCCAACAGTCCGTGGTGAAAGTCTCGCGAGCACCGAGACCGTTCCTGCGCCCGCCGGACAAGGCGCGATGAGGGAGCATACCGGGAGTATGTGACCGAGTCGCAACGCAGTCCGCCGGGATGCAGGGACGGTCGAATGCCGTGACGACTTTTGCCACGGGCTGTCAAGGTCGAAATAGCTGGAAGCATGGTGTAATCCCTTTTTTACCGAGGAGGATATTGGAAGTAGGTCACAAATCGCACTCTTCGGTTTCGCAGCTCCGGCGGAAGAGCAGGCAATGGGGCGCTCGCGTGGATGGCGCGTTGTGCGGCCAGGTCTACGGCTCGGACGCCGCTGGGCCGCTCCAGTTTGATCCGATGGATCTGGCCGTTTCGCAGCACTTCGAAACTGACGACCGTCTCCACGGGTCTCGCCAGCGCACCCAACGAGGCCCGGAGCCAGTTCTGCCCCACGCGCTGCTCGACCTGGCGAGCATACCAGGAGTGCATTCCCTCCTGTCCCGTGCCGCCGCCGACGCGTACTCCCTGTCCGCCGCCGAATCCGCCGCCGGACCCCGAGGGGGCTCCACCGGCGCCCCCGCTGCCGGCGTCCGCTTTCCGGGGGATCTGGGCCTCGGCGCCGGATTGCGAGTCCTTGGAACCGGTGCGAGAGGATATGGCCGCTTTTTTCTGTTTTCGGGGCCGGCGTTTGCGCGACGTCTTCTGCTGAAACTCGGTCTTGTCCGGCGCGGCCTCCGGGACCGCTTTCTCCTTGCTCTTGGTTTCAGGAGGGGGCGCAGCCTGGACTCTGGGGGTCACTGCCGGCTTGTACATGCCGGCGCCGCCTCCCAAATCGGCCGCCAGGCCGACAGAGACCAGATTTCCTCCCTGGCCTCCTCCCGTGCCGGTGCTTCCGCTGACGATCTCCACGGGTGGGAAAAGGTCGGTCACAAAGGTGGCGGCCAGAAAAAGAACCACGTGCGCCACCGCCGAAAACACGAACGGACGTGAAAGGCGGTCGCTCTTGACGTGGGTGATCAGGATCCGGCTTTGCGGCATCGATTTCCTACGACGGCCTACGGGGCCTTCTCCTTGAAGGGCCGGGTCACGACCTGGATATTCGTGTATCCCGAGACCCGGATCTCGTCCATGACGGTGACGATCGTCTTCCAGCGGACGTCCTCGTCAGCCTGGAGGAACACGGGCAGGTTCCCGGTCCCGATATCGGTCTTCAACCGGTTTCCCAATTCATTGAAATTCAACGGTGTGGACCCATAGTACAGGGTTTCCTCCCGTCCGATGGTCACCACGGCGCGCTGCTCCGGATCGACGTTGGAGACGGTGCGCGTCCGGGGGAGATTGACTTCGATTCCGGTCTGGAGGATCGGCGCCGTAACCATGAAGATGATCAGGAGGACCAATACGACGTCCACCAGGGGAGTGACGTTGATCTCGGAGATTGAAGGCCGAGTCGGATTCACGCCGGAGAAGGCCAAGAAGTCCTCCTTTTGCAAAGACCGTTCCGCCGCCGGACGGAAACTGCGGGATGCAGATCCGGCCGAAGACGTGAAGCCCGGACCAGAGGACCGCCGTGGCTCCGGATCCGTTCCATCAAGCGAAACTCCGCTCGATCAGATTCAGGAGCTCAGTGGTGAAATCGTCCATTTCGATGCCGATGATCTTGAGTCGGTTCAGAAAATGGTTGTAGGCAATCACCGCAGGAATTGCGGCGAATAGGCCCGCCGCTGTCGCGACCAAGGCCTCACTGATTCCGGGAGCAACGGCCTGGATGGTGGTGCCCGAACCCTCTCCCAATCCCTGGAACGCGTTGATGATCCCGACGACCGTTCCGAAGAGTCCGATGAACGGGGTGACCGAGCCGGTCGTCGCCAGCCAACTCAAGGAGCTTTCCAGGGTGGTCATCTCGGCGCTCGCCGCCTTGCGCAACGCCCGTTCCAGGCCCCCCAGGCTGCGTATGGCCACGTGCTGGTCCATGGGGTTGGTCCGACTCATGTCTCCCTTGGCCTGAATCCAATGATCCAGTTCCCGATAGCCGGCCTTGAATACGCCGGCCAGCGGAGAAAGCGGGTAGTCATCGCAGGCGCGGTGAATCTCGGAAAGACTGGAACTGCGCCGGAAGAATTCGGTGAACTCGAACGACTGCTCTTCAACCCTCTTGTAGGCCCTTACCTTGGAGACGATGATAGTCCAAGATAAGATGGAGAAGAAGAGCAGGACCAGCAGGACCAGCAGGGCCACCGGCCCACTCTGGGCGACTAGAGACCAGAAGCTTCCGAAAGAACCCTGAGCAATCAGACAACAACCTTGCATCATTCCCCCGGCGCCACGGTCGAATCCCTCCGAAGACAGCCCAGGAAATTGTAAACTAGGCCTATGTCACATATCGGGCGCCCAGCCTCTCCCGGAATCGGCTCGATTTTCCTATAATGATTCCTGGTTCTCGTCCCGGGGCGGAACCGGACCTCGTCTTCTCTCGACGCGTAATGCTCAAGTACCTTCGCATCAGTAATTTCGCGCTCATTGACCGGCTCGATCTGGAGTTTGCGCCGGGGTTCAATCTGATCACCGGCGAGACCGGGTCGGGAAAATCGATCCTGGTCGATTCGGTGTCCCTCCTGGCGGGGGAAAGGGCCTCGCAGGAGATGATACGAGAGGGCTTCAATAAGGCCCGGGTCGAAGGCGTTTTTTCCCTGGAACCCGGGCATCCCGCCTGGTCCTTTCTCGAGGAAACGGGTCTGGAAACCGAGGGCGACGAAATACTGATCCGGAGGGAGATTTCCCGGACCGGAGCCAATCGGATTTTCATCAATGGGAAGCTCTCGACACTGGGGGTCCTGACCCGGTTGGGAAACCTGATGGCGGACATCCATGGTCAGCATGATCAACAAAGCCTGTTGCAGCCTCGGACCCACCTCCAACACTTGGACGGTTTTGGCAAGAACGGGGAACTCACGGACCGTGTCCGGCAGATCTACGTCGATCTGATGGCGGTTCGCCGGCGCCTCGAACGCCTCCGTGAAGGCGCGAGCGGGCGCCTCGAGAGAATGGACACTCTGCGTTACCAGTTGTCGGAACTGGAACAGCTTGGCCTGGAACCGGGAATGGATTGGAAGTTGGAACGGGAGCGGGACCTCCTGGCAACGGCGGAAAGCCGGCACCAGACCGCAAACGCGAGTTTTCAGCTGCTTTACGATCAGGAGGGAAGTGTGCTCTCTCTCCTGGATCAGGCTCAGAAGTGCCTCTACGATCTCGGCCGCCTCGACCCGGAAATGGAGTCCGTGGCCGAGCGCAGCCTCGATCTCCGGTATCAGGTGGAGGAAGTGGGTCTGGAATTGCGGGACTACGCCGCATCGATCCAGTGGGACGCGGCACGGCTGGACGAAGTCGGCGAAAGACTCTCGGCCTTGGAGGGTGTCAAGAGGAAATACGGGCCGTCATTGGAGGAGGTTCTGGCCCACCAGGCAAAGATCCAGGAAGAATTGGAGTCGGTGGATGTCTCCCGGAGGCAGGAGGAGGAGTGGACCCGGGAGGAGCAAGACCTTGAATCCCGGTATCTCACGCTGTCCCGGAAGCTCTCCCGCAAACGCCGCGCAGATGCCAAGGATTTCTGCCGGCGGGTTGAGGGGGAGCTCTCCCAACTGGCCATGGGCAGCTGTGTATTCCGGGTCCGGATCGAAACCGACGAGTCGGTCCAGACAGGGCAGGGAACGGATACGGCGGAATTCCTCATCAGTCCCAATCCCGGGGAATCTCCGCGACCCTTGGGGCGCACCGCGTCGGGAGGTGAGCTCTCCCGGATCACGTTGGCCCTGAAGTCGGTGGTCGCATTCACCCCCTACTCCAAGACCTTGGTCTTCGATGAGGTGGATGCCGGTATCGGGGGCCGGGTCGCGTCGATCGCAGGTCTGAAATTGGCCCGTTTGGCGCACCGCGACCAGGTGTTCTGCATCTCCCACTGGCCTCAGTTGGCCTGCCACGCAACGCGCCATTTGCAGGTGGACAAAGGAATCCACGAGGGCAGAACCGTCATTCAGGTCCAGATCCTGGATGCAGACGAGCGGGTCAGGGAATTGGCCCGCATGGCGGCCGGTGATTCGTTGACGGAGACGACGCTCCGGCAGGCCCGGGAGCTGCTTCGACGGGCAGCGGCCGCCACCAGGCCGGAATCCCGGGCCGATCCTCAGCTACCCGTATCGCAGCCCTCCTGATCCCGTTTTGATCGTCTCAATTGTTTCGCCTTTCGGGCTTCGGCTAGAATGAACTCCGACGTGGGGGCCGAACGCCTCGAGCCCGGTCGGGTTGGGGAATCGTGGCCTCCGGGCACGCGGGGTCTGATCAATGCAGTCTGAGCGCTTTTTCATCGAAACCTTCGGATGCCAGATGAACGTGCATGACTCGGAGAAGATCTCCGGGCTCCTGGTTCATCGCGGGATGATTCCGGTCTCGACTCCCGAGGAAGCGGACCTCTTTCTTCTCAACACCTGCAGCGTCCGTGAGAAGGCTGCCCAGAAGGTCTACAGCCGTCTGGGACAGATGAAGAAGCGAAAGCGGAGGGAGGACAACTTCAGAATCGGAGTGGTGGGCTGCGTGGCCCAGCAAGAGGGCGAGCGGATGCTGAAGAAGGTTCCGTTTCTGGACCTGGTGGTGGGAACCCACCTCTACCACTCGTTGCCCGATCTTCTGGACGAGTTGGATTCCAAGGATTTGGGCCAGGACCCGTCCCGGCGGGTCCGTACCGAGTTCCTGGCGGACTCGATACCGGTCGAGATCGGACCAGTGCTGCGCTCCAGCCGGTTCAGAGCCCAGATCACCATCATGGAGGGTTGCAACAAGCGCTGCACCTTCTGCATCGTGCCTTTTACCCGGGGCAAGGAACGGAATCGGCCCGCCGAAGCCATTTTGGAAGAAGTCCGGCGCGCGGCCGATCTGGGATTCGTGGAGATCGTCCTGTTGGGACAGACGGTCAACAGTTATCGAGACCCGCAGCGGCCCCGGTTCCGCTTCGCGCAGCTCCTGGGCCAGGTGGCCCGGGTCGATGGAATCCGGCGAATCCGGTTCACGTCTCCGCATCCGCGCGAGTTCGACGACGACGCCATCGCACTGATGGCGCAGGAACCCCGAATTTGTTCCCAGGTCCACCTGCCGGTCCAGAGCGGTTCCGATCCGATTTTGAAGCGAATGCGGCGGCAGTACACCCGGGAGAGATACCTGGAGATCGTCGAGAACTTTCGCCGCTGGAATCCTGATTTTGCGTTTTCCACCGACGTGATCGTCGGATTTCCGGGGGAGACGGAAGACGATTTTCAGCAGACCATGAGCCTCTTGGAAACGGTCCGCTACGAGTCCATGTTCTCCTTCAAATACTCCCCCCGGCCCTACACGGACGCCGAGCTCTGGACGGACGATCAAACCGACCTGGACCGGACCCGCCGTCTCATGCAGTTGCAACGCCGCCAGAAAGAGATCCAACTCGAAATCCACCGGGACCGGTATCTGGGAAGGGAATTCGAGGTCCTGGTGGAAGGGACCTCGAGAGACGGAGAGAAGATCTTCGGAAGGACGGCGACCAACAAGGTGGTCAATTTTCCGGGTCAGGACCCTCCCGGCTCCTTCGTCCAGGTGCGGGTCACAGGTATCGGAGCCAACAGTCTTCTGGGAACCAGAGTCGGTCCCGAGACAAGCCACTAGGAGTCCACATGGAGCGAGAATTCAAGATTCGCGGACTGATGATGGATCCCATCACCAATTCTCCGATCATCATCCTCCAAGACGTGAAGAAGAACACGCTTCTGCCGATCTGGGTCGGGATCTTCGAGGCCAACGCCATTGCGCTCCAGGTGGAGCGGATCGACACGCCCCGTCCCATGACCCACGATCTGATCAAGAACATCCTCCTGCACCTGGATGCGGAGATCTACAAGGTCGTCGTCACGGGGCTCAAGGACAACACCTTCTACGCGATGATTCATCTCAAGCTCAACGGGGAACCCATCGCCATCGACAGCCGTCCCAGCGACGCCATCGCCTTGGCCCTCCGAACCGACTCCCCCATCTACGTCACGGACGACGTCATCAACAACAGCCGCAACATCACTCTGGACAAGGAAAACCTGGATCCGGAAGAGGTGCGCAAGTGGCTGGAGAATCTCAACCCGGAAGAAATGGGAAAATACAAGATGTAGCGTCCGTGCGTGGACCCCTTACTTCAGACTCTTCTTAGACAAATCTATCTAAATCCCTTTAAAACAAACTGATTTCGATATTCTTACGAACTCCGCCCGAGCCGGATCCTGGTCCCAATAGTTTACATAATATTCATTATGCGACGTTCTGGAAATGGAACGGACGAGGCTCGCGCCAGGATCTCGCTGGGTCAGGTTGGGCTGGGCGCACCTCGTTCCCCGTCCGGCAGCGACCGGTCAGCTCAGATCGTCGAAGCCCGGCTCGAGCTTGCGGGAGGGTCGAGCTGGAAGTTACGCTTCCGAGCACAGCCGAATCGTCGGCGCAAGGATCGAGGAGATTCTCCGGCATGGACATCAAGAGCTACGTCGCGGCCTACAAGAAGACCTCGCTGGATGTGCTGAAAACGGTTTCGGAGAATCTGGTGGCCGAGCTGGCGAGTCGATTGGAGACGGCCCGGAAGAACGAGCGACAGATATTCGTCTGTGGGAACGGCGGCAGCGCGGCCTCCGCATCCCATTTGGCCAACGATCTGGGTAAGGGGGCTTCCCACGGCCGCAATCCCCGGTTCCGTGTCCTTTCCCTCACCGACAATATTCCCTGGATATCGGCCGTAGCCAACGACTACGACTACGACCAGATCTTTGTGGAGCAGTTGAGGAACCTCGGCCGCAGCGGAGACCTGCTCTTGGCCTTCAGTGGCAGCGGAAACTCTCCGAACGTGATCAATGCCGTCCGCTGGGCGAACCGGAACGGAATCGACACCGTCGGCATTACGGGGAGATCCGGAGGGGAGCTCTCCGAATGCGCCCGGAGTGTCATTCACGTCGATTCGTCCCACATGGGCCACATCGAGGAAGCCCACTTCCTGATTCTCCACCTGGTCTCCTACTACTTCATGGAGACCCAAGGGCAATAGTCAGTAGCTCCTCGCCAACAGAAATGGCCCTTCCCCGGGGACAAGACGGCTTCCCGAAATAAAAATCAGAGGGTTCTTTCGAGAAGGCACGAGTCGTTGTACCATGCCCGCAGGCGGAAGCTTGGCAACGCTCGTTGCCTTTACACGAACAATCTGAAAACCAGCATAAGGAGGGACCTCGCTTATGGACGCCAGAGAAGTAGTCAATCTGATTCGAGATCAGCAGCTCAAGGTCGTGGACCTGCGGTTCTGCGACCTGCCGGGACTGTGGCAGCATTTTTCCATTGCCGCCGGCGATCTGGACGAGGACAGCTTCACCGATGGGTTCGGTTTTGACGGGTCCAGCATTCGGGGTTTTCAGCAGATTCAGGAGAGCGACATGATCCTGATCCCCGATCCCAGCACCTGCTTCGAGGATCCATTTTCCAAGGTCAGAACCCTGATTCTGATCTGCAACATCGCCGATCCCATCACCCACGAACCATACAGCCGGGACCCCCGCTACATCACTCAGAAAGCTGAGAAATACCTGGTGTCGACCGGTATCGCCGATACCGCCTATTTCGGACCCGAACCCGAGTTCTTCGTCCTGGACGACGTCCGGTTCGGCCAGTCCTACAATCACGGCTACTACTACATCGATTCGGTGGAGGGTTTCTGGAACAGCGGGCGCGAAGAAAACCCCAACCTGGGCTACAAGCCTCGATACAAGGAAGGCTACTTCCCCGTTCCTCCCATGGACACGCTGCAGGACCTGAGGACGGAGATGATGCTGGCTCTCCAGGACGCCGACATCCAGGTGGAAGTTCATCACCACGAAGTGGCAACGGCCGGCCAATGCGAGATCGACATACGCTTCGATTCCCTGGTCAACATGGGAGACAAGCTGCTGAAGTTCAAGTACATCATCAAGAACGTGGCGCGCCGTTACAATAAGACGGTCACCCTGATGCCCAAGCCCATATTCATGGACAACGGCTCCGGGATGCACTGCCATCAGAGCCTCTGGAAGAACGGCAGGAACGTCTTCTACGGCCCCGGGACCTATGCCGATCTGAGTCAGGAGGCGGTCTACTACATCGGCGGACTCCTCAAGCACGCCGCCGCGGTCCTGGCTTTCGGTGCTCCGACCACGAATTCCTACCGGCGGCTGGTGCCCGGTTACGAGGCGCCCGTCAATCTCATCTATTCGATGCGCAACCGAAGCGCCTGCGTCCGAATCCCCACTTACTCCAGCAGCGAGAAGGCCAAGCGGATCGAGTTCCGTCCTCCCGATCCGTCCTGTAACGGCTACTTGGCATTTGCGGCCATGCTCATGGCCGGACTGGATGGGATTCAGAACAAGATCATGCCGCCCGATCCCATGGACAAGGACCTCTACGATCTGCCGCCGGAACAGATGGCTCAGGTGGAGTCGGTTCCGGGGACTCTGGAGCAGGCTCTCGACGCCTTGGAGGCCGACCATGACTTCCTGCTCAAGGGAGATGTCTTCACTCCGGACGTGATCGAGAATTGGTTGGGCTATAAGCGGGAGCGTGAGGTGGATGCCATGCGGCTGAGACCGCATCCCTACGAATTCGCTCTCTACTTCGACATCTGATCTTCCCTGCCCTGCGGTTCCACAGCCGCCGTGCCCGTGGACGGGTCGTTCCAGTTGCCGAACGACCCGTCCACTCCCGGACAGCGATTCCGGATCCGCACTGCCGGTCCGTGGTGAGAGTCTCACCTAGGAGCCTGCGCCGCAGAAATTGATCTACTGCGAAAGCAGTAGAATCGGTCCATATTTCCTCGATTTCTCGGCGAATAGAACAACTATGCACCTCCAAATCGAGAAAATCTGGCCTCGATTCCCCACTTTCTCGCTACGATCATTTCTACTGCGCAGACTCCTAGCCTGCATTTCTCATCAGTAGAACAATAAACGGAAGTTGAACCGTCGTCTGGGTGATTCTTTATCCATACGAGTTCAAGAGGCAGTTTTCGTGCTCGAACGTGCCGACCAACGGCCAGATGCAGCGCTTCTCCAGAGCCTTTTGACGCCCATCCTGCGCTTCTGAGCGACGACTCTCGACCCGGTGCCCACTCCGGGGCGCAGTCCATCCTGGGGACTCCCAAGTCGCCATCGTCCAAAGAGTTCTTTCCATCCGTTGCTAACAGCGAAGCGGGAGGGCTTGCACTTGCGTCAGAGCCGTCCTCAACAGCGCCGCATACGGATAGCTCTCGGAAAAGGACAACCAGACCTTGCGGCTGGTGATCCGGACCTGTGCCCCGATCTTCAGCAATCTCACCCGCAGGGTCCAGCTCTGCGCCCGCGCCAGCTTCGTCCCCGCCAGCCCCACCCGTCGCAACGTCTCCATCATCACGTAGGCGAATGCCGAGAAATACAACCGCAGTTGATTCCCCGCCAGCTTCCGGGTCGACGTGCGGTCCGCAAACAGACCCATCTGCTGTTCCTTTATCCGATTCTCCATGTCTCCCCGCGCGCAGTAGACCTCCTCGTACAATCTTCGCCCATCGCATTCCTGGACCGGGACCGAAGTCACGATGAATCGCGGGTTCTTTCCCCGGGGCAGGTGCTCCACCTTCGCCACCACCCGGCGCTCGCACGACCAACTCTTGTGCGTCTGATAGCGCAGTTCCTGGAACTGCCTCACGGCCTTCCCGATCGCCCGCTGCAACTGCCGGACGGTCTCCATCCGGGTCGCGATCCTCCGCTTCAGCCGATCGTTCTGCGCCAACCCCAGGACGTAATCGATCCCTTCCTTCTCGCACCAGACCATCAACTCGTCGTTGGAGAAGGCACTGTCCCCTCGAACCGTGATCCGCACCTGGGGCCACGCTTCACGCAGCCGCCTCACGATTGGTTCCAACTCCGCCACCACCCCGTGGGCCGCGCCTCGATCCGCCGTGCGCAGCCGCGCACGCAACAGGTGTTCCCCACAGAAGACGTACAGCGGCAGGTAGCAGTAGCGTTTGTAATAGCCGTGGAAGAACCGTCCCTCCTGCTTCCCATGCAGCGGATCGTCCGTGGCGTCTACATCCAGGATCACCTCCTCCGGGGGCTCCGGATGCGCTTCCACAAACACCTCCAGCAGCAGCTCGTCCATCCCCGCCGGGTCGGCCACGATCTTCTTGTACGCGCCCTCCGGTCCCTCCAACGGAGTCCGCTCCAGTCGGTTCAGGGTGCTCTTGCCTGCCAGCGGCTTGCCTCGATCCGACTCCACGCGCCGGAACTCCCCCGTCAGATCATCTCGATCACACAACAGCGCCAAGAGCCGGTCCCGGCACAACTCGTCGTGGTCGTTGAGGTCCTCGTAGCCCAGGCACAGCCCCAGCACCCGCTGTTTGATCAACGCCTCCACCGGGTGTTCGACTCGATCCGAGTCTCGATAGTCGGTGAAGCATTCGCTCAGACGACCCAGAATCCGGGTCCGCTGCTCCACTTCGCGCAGGAGCACGCCACCGGCGTCGGAGGTGATCTCGCCGCCGTCGAACCGGCCCACGACATCCCGTCCGTCCAGGCCCTGAAATCTGAGCTTTATTCTGGTACACTCTGCGGTCATAAGGTCGCGTCCCTTCTGCTTTGTAAGTTATTGATTACACAACACTTATAGCAGAAAACGCGGCCTTTATCAATCTTTCTGATGAGATATCCGGGCTAGCGCCGGGACCGGTCTGATGCCGTGACGGCTTCTGCCAGGGGTTGCTAGAATCGTCTGGAATGCGCGCCCGGGAATTGTTTCTGTCCTCCCGCTTTTCCAACGAGGAGATCAGCCGGGTTCTCGCCCAGTCCGGTTTTCGCAACCCCTCCAGAGTCGCTCCAAGTCTTCAGGCAATTCGCCGTGTGGGCGGTGACCTCCACGAATGGCCCGAATTGGCCGAGAATCCGTTTCGGGAGGCCCTTCGAGCCGCCGATCCGGACGCCGTGATCCCCCATCTGGCAACGCTGATCGAATCGGCGTCCAGTCCTAATGCTTTTCTCGACCTGCTGAGTCAAAAACCGCGTGCGCTGAGAACCCTCTCCCGGATTCTGGGAGCCTCGACCTACTTGGCCCAACTCCTGCTGCGGAGCCCCGACTACGTCGATTGGCTCCTGGAGGGGAAACGGCTCGAATCGATTCCAGACAGAGATTACTTCCTTGCGCGGGCCCGGGCGGCGGGTCCGCCCGAAGGTTCGGAGGCGGCTCTCGAGTCGCTTCGCCGGCTTCGCCGGCAAGAGACTCTCCGGATTGCGGCGCAGGACATCCTGGGTTTCTGCACGCCGGACCAGACGGCTCGCCAGGTGTCCCACCTCGCCGACGCCGTGCTGGAGCGGACCTTCGACATCCTGGCGCCGGCGGGACTGGATTCGAAATCCGACATTTCAGGGCTGGCCCTGGGGAAGCTGGGAGGAGAAGAGCTGAATTTCAGCTCCGACGTGGATCTCTTGTACGTCCGTGCCGACGGGACCGATTTTGGACGCACGGCCCGCTTTGCCCGCGATCTGACGCGGGCCCTGTCCACCATTACGGCCGAGGGAAGGCTTTACCGAGTCGACCTCCGGTTGCGGCCCATGGGCAGATCCGGGGAGATCGTATATTCGCTGGATGCCTACCGCTCCTATTACCAGACCTGGGGGGACACACCCGACCGCTGGTCCCTGATCAAGTGCAGGCACGTGGCGGGAAGCGCCGCGTTGGGCGGCAAATTGGTGGGAATCGTTCAGGAGGAATTCGTTTACAAGCGATATCTGGATTTTGCTGCCATCGAGGAGGTTCGGTGGCTCAAGCGGCGAGCGGAGCGCCAGTCGGAGCAGGGGGGGAGCGAGACGTGGGACGTCAAGTTGGGCCGGGGCGGAATTCGGGAAATCGAGTTTTTCGCGCAGGCCTTCCAACTTCTCTACGGTGGGTCCCAGCCTGGGCTCAGAACCCCCAACACCCTGGACGCCCTGGACCACTTGCTGGACGGCGGACTCATCTCTGCCGACGACCATCGCACGCTTCGCGGCAGTTACCTGTTTTTCCGCGACGTCGAGCACAAGTTGCAACTCGTCCATGACCTGCAGACCCATCGTCTTCCCCGGGATCCCGGCAAGCTGCTGCGCCTGGCTCGGCGTCTGGGCTTCGGCGCCGGAACGAGCGGTCCGGCGGCCGAGCCGGAGACCGACTCGTTCCTGGAAGAACTGGAGCGGAGGAAGAGCCAGGTCCAGCGAATCTTCGAGTCGTTGTTCGGAAAGGATCCGACCCGGCGCGGCCTGGAACGGCTGGTGCTCAATTCGGATATGAACCGCGAGGAGGCGTTGGAGATTCTCCGAGCCAACGGGATCCGCGACGAGAGTGTCCTGGAGGGCATCGCCGTTCTGGAGAAGGCCCCGTCTTTTCCCCATTCGCCCAGCCGGATGAGGAATCTTCTGGCCAACCTGGTGCCTAACCTGGTCGAATACATCGGCCTCGCTCCGAAAGCCTCTCACCTGTTCACCCGCCTGGACCGCTTCAGCGAGTCGCTCAATGCTCGAGCCGACCTCTATTCCGAACTCATAGAGAACCGCCTTTTCCGGAAGACCCTTCTGACCGTGTTGGCGACCAGTGAGTTTTTGTCCGAGACCCTGATCCACAACCCCGAGTTGCTGGATTCGGTCTCTCGGCTTCCGCCCTTGGAGGACGATGCTCTCGGGATGCGGAAATCGCTGGAGCAGTTGGCTGAGGGGGCCAAGGATCGGAGGAACGGTTTGCGGGTCTTCAAGCGCCGGGAGGAGTTCAAGGTGGCGCTCCACGATCTGTTGGAACCGGGGACCGCCGGGACCAGGCTCCGCCTCAGTCATCTGGCCGACAGCTGTCTCCGTCACGTCATGCGAGAGATTCTCCAGGACTTCCCTGCCCTTCGGGAAGAGACGTTCAGCCTCCTGGCTCTGGGAAAGCTGGGAGAGCGGCAGATGACCTATCACTCCGATCTGGATCTGTTGCTGGTTTACGGACTCCGTCCGGACAAGGATCTGTCCATACTCTTCGTGCGCCTGGTTCGAAGACTGATTCAGGAGCTGGAGACCTACACTGATCAGGGGAGGGCGTACCTGATGGATTTCCGGTTGCGTCCCGATGGACGCCACGGGGCATTGGCAATTCCCTTCCCGGCGCTTGAGCGCTACTTCGCTACCCGAGCCGACCCCTGGAACGAATGGCCTACGCCAGTCTTCGTCCTCTCTACAGTCAGGGAAGACCCCTGGACCTGAGGCCTCTGATCTGGAACGTCCAGCCCTTCACCCCGGACCAGGTTCGGGATCTGGACCATGTCCGCCGGCGCAAGGAGCGGGAGGTGGGAAAGGAAAAAGATGGAGTCAACTACGATTTCAAGGTTGGCCGCGGTGGGCTGATGGATATCCAGTTCGTGGTAAAGTATCGGCAGCTGCAACACGGGATCGAGGGAAGCGGGACTCGGGTCGGCATCACCAGACTTGTCGAGTCGGGTCATCTCGATCCTGACGAGGGGAGGGTCCTGAGCCGGGGCGCGGGATTTCTCTTCCACCTCGAGGCTCTGCAGCGACTACTGGCTGAAAGTCCGGTGACCAGACTACCCCGCGATCCGTCCCGGTGTGCAATCACGGCTCGGCTCATGGGTTTGGACTCGGGGGACTCGCTTCTGGAGCGCTATCGGATCGAAACCGCCGCCATTCGACAAATCTACCGGCACATCTTCTCTTGCTAATGGCCTCACGTCAGTCACGAATCAAACGCCTGTTGGCCGCCAATCGAAGTGAAATCGCGATTCGCGTTTTTCGATCGACACATGAATTGGGCATCCGGACGATCGCTCTCTATTCGGAAGAAGATCGATTCTCCCTCCATCGGTATAAGGCGGATGAAGCTTATCTGATCGGCTCCGGCATGGATCCCATCCAGGCCTACCTCAACGTCGACAACGTGATCGCACTGGCCGTTGAGAAGCGAGTCGACGCCATTCATCCCGGCTACGGTTTTCTCTCGGAAAACCCGGTGCTGGCCCGGGCCTGTGCGGATGCCGGAATTCTGTTCATCGGTCCCCGGCCTGAGATTCTGGAGCAGCTGGGCGACAAGACGGTGGCCCGCGGGTTGGCGGCCCAATTGGGGGTTCCAATATTGCAGGGCAGCGAGACGCCCCTCTCGGACCTGGACGAGGCCAGGAGCCTGGCTTCCGCCGTGGGTTACCCGGTCATGCTCAAGGCGGCTCACGGCGGCGGCGG
Source organism: Acidobacteriota bacterium (assembly GCA_965263035.1). Lineage (GTDB taxonomy): Bacteria > Acidobacteriota > UBA6911 > RPQK01 > JAJDTT01 > JAJDTT01. Next base: position 5,867,277 of record OZ253580.1, on the reverse strand, counting down.
CCGCGGGATTCGCGTCGTGTCCCGAGAGGCGGAGTTGGAAGCCCAGTTTCAAGAGGCGCGGCGTGAGTCGGCGTCGGCATTCGGACGAGAAGAGATCTTTCTGGAGCGATTCGTGTCCCGAGCGCGACACCTGGAGGTTCAGATTCTGGGCGACCGGCATGGCAACCTCGTCCATCTCTACGAGCGCGACTGTTCCCTTCAGCGGCGCCATCAGAAGTTGGTGGAGATGGCTCCAGCCCTCAATCTGGCGCCGGAGTTGAGAAGGAAGATCTGCGATGCCGCGGTGGCGCTGGGCCGGGCCATCGGGTATGACAACGCGGGAACGGTGGAATTCCTGTTGGATCAGGACACGGACCAGTTCTACTTCATCGAGATCAACCCCAGGATCCAGGTCGAACACACGGTGACGGAACAGGTGACGGGTGTGGATCTGGTTCACCATCAGATTCTGATCGCCCAGGGACTGTCTCTGGAGCATCCTGAGATCGGACTGGCCACTCAGTCCGATGTGCAGGTCCGGGGTTATGCCTGCCAGTGCCGGGTGACCACGGAGGATCCGGAGAATTCGTTCATTCCCGACTACGGACGCATTCTCCATTATCGTTCGGCGGCCGGGGCGGGAATCCGGCTGGACGCCGGAACCGCCTTCTCCGGGGCCACGGTAACCCCGTTCTATGACTCCCTTCTGGTGAAGGTCACGGCCTGGGGCCTTCATTTTTCCGAAACGGTCCGCCGGATGGAGCGCTGTCTGCAAGAGTTCCGAATCCGCGGCGTGAAGACGAACATCCCCTTCCTGATCAATTTGGTAGACCACCCGGAGTTTCGGAACGGGAATTGCACCACTCGTTTCATCGACGAGAATCCAGAACTCTTCCGTTTTCCGGCACGCCGGGATCGAGCGACTCGGCTGCTCCGCTTTCTGGGGAATCAGGTGGTCAATGAAACTCCGGTGGTCCGGGAATTTCATGCCAAGGTCAACCGCAGGCCGGCGCCGGTTCCCTGGCGCCCGACCGGTGGATCCATTCCGGAGGGCCATCGTTTCCGACTCCTCAGGGACGGACCTCGGAAATTCGCCGATTGGGTTCAAGATCGGCCGGAGGTGCTGATCACGGACACCACCCTCCGGGATGCACACCAATCCCTTCTGGCTACCCGAATGCGTACCTATGACATGAGCCGGATCGCAGACGTCTATGCTCATTGCCATAGCGACTTCTTCTCACTCGAGCTCTGGGGCGGAGCCACGTTCGACACGGCAATGCGCTTTCTGCGGGAGTCTCCCTGGGACCGCCTGGACCGCTTGCGCCAAGCCATCCCCAACATTCCCTTCCAGATGTTGCTGAGAGCTTCCAATGCCGTCGGCTACACGAGTTATCCGGACAACGTGGTCCAGGAGTTCGTGCGGTTCGCCGCAGAATCGGGCATCGACATTTTTCGCATTTTCGATTCACTCAACGATACCCGCAACATGCAGGTCGCCATAGAAGCCGTGTCCCGGAGTGGTGGCTTGGCCGAGGCTGCCATCTGTTACACCGGCGACATTCTGGATCCGGACCGACCCAAATACTCTCTGGACTACTACCTGGAATTGGCGCGGGAGTTGGAGCGAATGGGCGCCCATATTCTGGCCATCAAGGACATGGCCGGCCTGTGCAAGCCCTACGCCGCCCATCAGTTGATCCGGGCTCTGAAGAACGAAGTGGGGCTTCCGATCCACTTCCATACCCACGACACGAGCGGTGGCCAGATGGCGACACTGTTGAAGGCGGTGGAAGCGGGAGCAGATATCGTGGACGGCGCCATGGCTCCGTTGGCCGGTCTGACCTCTCAGCCCAGCCTCAACACGTTCGTGGAAATGTTGCGGTTTTCTCCCCGCGATCCTGGTTTCGACACGGCAAGGCTTGAGGAAACTGCTCATTACTGGGAGGTTGTGCGGCAGTACTACTGTGCCTTCGAGTCGACGCTACGGACAGGAACCGCGGATGTCTACAAGCATGAGATGCCGGGCGGGCAATACACCAACCTGTATCAGCAGGCGGCGGCGTTGGGCCTGGAGGAAAATTGGCCGGAGGTGTGGCGAACCTACGCCCGAGTGAACGAGCTTTTTGGAGACATCGTCAAGGTCACTCCCTCTTCCAAGGTCGTCGGCGATCTCGCGCTATTCATGTTGACTAACGATCTCTCTCCGCAAGACTTGACTGACTCTTCAAAGAAGATCGATTTTCCCAAGTCGGTGATCGATTTCTTCCAGGGCCGCCTGGGAACACCGAAGGGCGGGTTCCCGGCCCGGTTGAGAGAGCGGATTCTGGGAGACCTGCGTCCGATTCAGGGCCGGCCCGGCGAGTCCCTGCCTCCCGCCGACCTGCAAGGCGCACGAAAAGACCTTGAGGGGCGGCTTCGCCGCAAGTTCGGTGAGCGAGACACGATTTCGTACCTCCTGTACCCGCAGGTGTTTCAGGAGTTCATACGGCACCAGATCCGGTTCGGCGACGTTTCCGTAATTCCTACGCCCGTTTTCTTCTACGGAATGGAACGGGAAGCCGAAGTCCTGGTGGAACTGGAGCCTGGAAAGACGCTCATCATCAAGCTGATGGCCGTGGGGGAACCGGACACCCGGGGGAACTGCACCGTCTTTTTCGAGCTCAACGGCGTTCCCAGGGAGGTCCGGGTTCCCAATCAGTCCGTGATTCCCCAGGTATCAAAACGGTCCAAGGCGGACCCGGGCGACCCGCTTCACGTCGGCGCGCCCATGCCCGGCATGGTCATCTCAGTCTCGGTGGGAAGCGGAGCGAAAGTCGCCCAGGGAGAGAAGCTCCTGACGCTTCAGGCCATGAAGATGGAACTCACGCTCTACGCCGACCGGGAAGCCGAGATCGACGAACTGCTGGTGGAGCCGGGAGACCGGGTGAATACCAAGGATCTGCTGTTGACCTATCGCCGGGAGACGATCGAAGCCGTTTGACGGTTGGTAAGAAAGAGGAGGCTTGCGTGACCCCCGGCCGGTCGACGGAGCGCCTCATGGCGCCGTTGGGTGAAGCCTCCGCAGCGGAGCCGCAGGGAGCCGGATCAGTCGTTCTCTCCGGTGCGGATGTTGTACTGGCATTCCACGGGAAGCACAAAAACGCGGCCGTCGCCGATTTCGCCTGTGCGAGCCGTCTCCATGATGGTTTCGATGGTCTCTTCCACCAGATCGTCTGGCAGAACGATTTCCATCTTCATTTTGGGCAGGAGGGTGACACTGTATTCTTTTCCCCGGTAGATGGCCGTGTGTCCTTTCTGGCGGCCATGACCGCGCACTTCCGAAATGGTCATGCCTGAAACGTTCAGTTTGCCCAGCGCATCCTTGACCTCTTCCACCTTGCTGGGCCGTACGATCGCCATGATCAATTTCATTGATTCACCCTATCGCTTGAAGAATCTGAGCTTCCAGTTCTTGCTGTAGAACAGGCCCAAGTTTACACCCATCACGCGACAAGTAAAAGACATCCACCGCTCTCTCACCCTCCGTATTGATCAATACCAGATCGATGTTGCAGCGAAGGGACGAGATCCGGTCGGCGATGGTGTACAGGAGACCGACGGCGTCGGAAGCCACGAGTTCCATGATGGTGTAGCGCTGGGTGGGCTCATCCTCGAAGTAGACGGAGGGGCGAAACCGTGCGGACGAAAAGCGCGGTTTCAACAGTCTGCCGTTGCGCTTGAGATACGGCTCCACGGACCGGTCATCCCGAAGCACCCGGCTGACCGAATCCTGAAACCGCTGTTTCTCGCTGGGATTAAGAGCGAAGAGTCGGCGGGCGTCGGTGAAATGGAACAGGTCCAGAGTCGTTCCCGCCCGGTTGGACATGGCATAGCCACGGAATATGTTCATGCCAAACGAGGCGAGGACACCGGCGACCCGAGCAAAGAGGTAGAAACGATCGGGAGTCACCACGCAGAGTTTGTAGCCGTCGAGCTCCCGAGTCAGCCGCAACCGGACTGGCCGATCGGTTCTCAGACCTCGGGCCAGACGATAGTGCTCATAGATTTCGGAATGAGGTGTGATCTTCACGTATCTGAGAGGGAGTCCTTCAAGGAACCTCCCGAAATCTCGGGCATCGAGGTCGCCCGGCAGATCCCTGAAGAGGAGGTCCGGGGTTTCTTCTTCCACCGAGTCCACCCCAAAGCCCAGGGTGAGTTTTCGGTAGGCGGAGACATACAGTTGCCACAGGAGATCCTTGGTCCAATCCTTGAGCACGCCGGGTCCGACGGCCTTGATGTCCGCGTAGGTCAGAAGACACAGCAGGCGGAGCCGATCGGGATCGCCGACGCGGTCGGCAAAGCGGTCGATCACCCTGGGGTCCTCCAGGTCCCTCCGGAAAATGACTTTGGTCATGGATAGATGTTGTTGGATCAGAAACGAGATGGCCTCGATACATTCCGCGGGAAAGCACAGGCGCCTCAGCGCCGCGGCCGCCATTCGCGTGCTTCGGTCGGCATGACGCCCTTCCCGGCTCTTTCCCACATCGTGGAGGAGGAGGGCCAGGGTCAACAGCTCCGGATGGGTCGCCTCCTCCAGCAGGGCTGCGAACCGGGCGTCCACATCGGACTTCCCTTCCCTCAGCTCCTCAATATTGCGGATGGCCATGAGGCTGTGCTCATCGACGGTATATTGGTGGTAGAAATCGCGTGTGACCTTGGCCTTGATGCTTCCAAATTCCGGAAAAAGAGCCTCCAAGACTCCCAGTTCGTACATTTCGATCAGGGTCCGATAGAGCCCGGGCCGGGGAGAAAAGAGGTCCAATATCGATCCCGGTTGCGGAAAACGGCGCAAGCTTGCAGCCAAATGGGGACAGCCGCGGGAAATCAACATGCGGGCCCTGTCACTCAAAGGCTTGGACTGAATCAGGGAGTCTCGAAAAGCTCTGAGGATGGTGGGGCCGGCTCGCTCCGACGAGACTTTCTCCAGCTGGATTTGGGCGGACGGTTCGACCGGGGTTCTCATGACCAGGGCGTGGCGACAAAACCCGTGGAGAACCCGGGCGTTGAGATAGTACTTCTGCATCATGGTCTCAGCGCCCGTCCGATCGTCTTCGGATGCATAGCCGGCCAGTGGTGCAATTTCTTCCTGCAGCCGATACGTAAGGCGATTCAGATTGCGCCCACGCACGAGGTGGACCAACATGCGCATCCGCTTCATGAAACTGGACGCGTCGTCGATGCGTTCTCGGCTGTACGGGATGAAGCGTGCCTCCCCCCGGAGCCTCGACAGCCATCCGGCTGTCAGGAAATCTCTGAGTCCACCGGGGCCCTCCTTCAGATCCGGCTCCAGATGGAAGATGGTGTTCTGGAAACTCCGGTGCCGTTTCCGGGTCAGACGGTCGATCCCAAGGCGCAGTTCCCCGGTCTGGGCTCGATGCCAGCCGGGAAGAAAGTCGCGGAGAAGGAGACTTCCCAAGGCCATGTTTCCGGTTACGATTCGAGCATCCGACAGGGACAGGGACAACTCCAGGTCCGGGCCCTGGGTCGTCAGGTCCTCCAGGGACCAGACTTGGTGCCCCAGGTCCAGGCGGAGGTCCCACAAGTCGTGGAGCAGACGTTTGATGGCGTCCTCGGCGGCTTCTCGGTCCTCCTCCCGGTACAACAGCAGAAGATCCACGTCCGAGTGGGGGAACATCTCGCGGCGACCGTATCCGCCCAAGGCGAGGATGCAAAACGAACCGAATCGAAGGTGCCGCTGAGCGACTTGGGAGACCAGGGCGTCCATGGCCTGGGTCAGGTCCGCCAGAGCCGACTCCGGACAGAGGTCTGACCGGAACGATTGCTCGACGAGGCGACGCTGAGCCGAGTAGGTTTCCCAGGGCTCCGCACGGATCGTGGTGGCCATTTCGGGCCATTCTGCCATATTCGTTTCGGAAGACGCGGCGCAGGTCGGGAGTTCGCAGGCACGGCCCAGGGATGACGCCCTTGCGTCGCGCGTCGCGGGGTGTCTGAAGGACGGCGCCGGATCAGTCCAGAAGCGTTCCTGTCTTGACTCTGGGCCCCAAAGTGCTTATACGGGGACACGCCATGGTTCAGTTGCTTTCCTTACTGGTCGAAAACAGATCGGGTGTCCTGGCCCGGGTTGTGGGGTTGTTCAGCCAGCGGGGATACAATATCGAGACCCTGAACGTCGCTCCGACCTCCGACCCCACCATGTCGCTCATTACCCTTTCCACGAACACGGACGAGCCGGGCACCGAGCAGGTCGTCAAGCAGTTGAACAAGCTGATCGATGTCATCAAGGTGATTCCATACAATCCGCGAGTCCACATGGCCCGCGAGATGGCCCTGATCCGGGTGCGCGTCACGGAATCCAGCCGGTCGGAGATCTTGGAACTCTCCAAGGTGTTTCGGGCGCGCGTGGTCGACGCCAGTCCTCAGAGCTGTGTTTTCGAGGTAACGGGACAGCCGGAGAAGATCAACGGTTTTCTCCAGAACATGCGGGTGTACGGTGTGCGGGACGTGCACCGTACGGGGTGTCTCTCTCTCAGGCGTGGCAGCGCGGAAAAGGGAAAAGGCTAACCCTCCTTGACCGATTTCGCCGGTCCCTTCATGGTCGAGCCGACGTCTCCGGGGGGACCAGCCTCGTTCAGTACCAGTCCAGAATTCTGACCTCGACGCCTTCCGCGGTCACCATCCGCTCGAAAACCTTCACGTCCGATCCCCTGAAGTGATAGGGGTACACGGCCTTGGGACGGAAGCTGTTGACGCACTCGGCGGCTTCTTCGGGAGTCATGGTGTAAGGAAGATTCATGCACACGAACGCCAGATCGATATCCTTCAATGCCTTCATTTCCGGAATGCACTCGGTGTCTCCGGAAATATAGACACGCTCTTTCCCGAACGTGAGAATGTATCCGTTTCCCCGGCCTCGGGTGTGGTAGAGCTGTCCCGCCTTGGGACCCCGTTTCAGGTTGTACATGGCGATGCCTTCGACCTGGATTCCAAGTGGGCGAATGGTTTCGCCGTTACTCAGCACCCTGGCTTCCGAAACCGTCTTCTGCACCGCTGCGGGAGCGACGATGACCGTCTCGTCTTTCCGGACTCGAGAGATCTGCTCCGGGTCCATGTGGTCCCCATGGATATCGGTGATCAGGATGAGGTCCGCCGGCGGTTGTCCCGTGTAGTCTCCGCGGCTCCAAGGGTCGACGTAGATCACTTTCTCCTGCCATTTGAGAATAAGGGATCCATGGTGAATCGGGATCACCTCCACTCCGGCGGCCAGCCCGGTCAGGTTGAAGACACCGAAAAACAACCAGTGAGTGAGGTTTCGCATCAAACACTCCTTTCAGTCTCGCCGACTCCCGTATCCGCCTGGTTCGGCACGGCGTGAAGGTCTCGTCCCCTGATCCACGCGGAATTGTTAACGGCCCACCGCGTCCCGGAGTCGTTTGGCCATCTCCTGGACGTGGTAGAGATGCACCAGCATGGTCTTCCTGTCCCGAAGATCTTCGAAGCTCACCGTATTTGTGGGCTTGTAGAAGAAATCCTCGATTCGCCGTTCTGCCAGCGTCAGCTCCCTCCTCACGTACGCGACCTCCCGGCCGTAGCCGTCCCTTCCGCCCACCGAGCGGACACGGGGCCGTCTGGAGTCCTTCCGAGCCAGTCCGAGCAGGATGCTCCCAATGAGATTCTTGAGACCCCTCGCATCTCGGGAAAGATCCCCCAGCGCCTTCCTCCACTGCTTCCGAAATTCGGGCGTCATCTGAAGGCGGTTGTCGATCGTTGAATTCGCCCGGATCTCCTGGACCTCCTCGCAGTGCACCTTGAGCATGACGAGAGCGGAGCGAATTCGCCTCAGGTAGTAGGCGATTTGGCGGTCCACGTATTGGGTGACGAAAGGATCGTTGGTTCTGGAACCGATGGAGGTCACGCTCTTGTAGTACTGGGATCGAAAATGTGACCTCAGTATCTGGTTCTGGTAGGCGGGAATGGACTCGGAGTCCTTGATGACATCTTCCGCCGCCCCCGTCAGAGGGACGAGCAGAAAATAACAGCAGCCAACAAGAACCGATAGGCGACAAACGGCAGCAGCGTACGCCGCTCGAGAAAGCGAAGAAAGAACCGGATACATAGGATGCCGCTAACGAAGGACGATGATACACCAAGGAGTAACGCGGAGTCAGCCAACCCGGCTGCCGCCGCGGTTCGGGCAGAGAGCAACTCGTAAACGGCAGCCGCCCCTGCCAGCGCCATGATGGGGGCGGAAAGGAGGAAGGCGAACCGGGCGGCATCCGATCGATTGAGGCCGAGAGCCAGACCCGCACTCAGTGTAATGCCTGCTCGGCTCACCCCCGGCATGAGAGCCAGAGCCTGGGCCAATCCGATCAGAATTCCATCTTTCCGAGTCAGGCTCCGGAGCGAGCGGTTCTTGGCTCCGCGACGGTCTGCCCACCAGAGGAGAAAGCCAAAAATGCCCAGGCAGGATGCGGTCACCGTGGGGGTCCGGAGATACTCCTCGATGACCTGCTTCAGCAGTCCCCCCGCCACGACCGCCGGAATCGTCCCCAGAAGGATGGCGTCCATCAGGAAAGAGTTCCGGCTCCGGGACCGGCCGCACAATCGTTTGAATGCCGCCACCAAGATCTGCTTCCACTCGCGCCGGAAATAGACCAGAACGGCCAGGAGAGTCCCGATGTGGACCATGATGTCGAAAATCAGTCCCAGGGGCTGCCAGCCCAGCATCCAGGGCACCAGGATCAGGTGACCCGAACTGCTCACCGGCAGGAATTCCGTGAGCCCCTGTAAGATGCCCAGGAGAATCGCCTGTAGTGTCTGTTCGCTGATCATTCTGGAGATGGTCCCGCCTGCCAGAACCCGAGTCAAGGGGGGCCGGCGCGGGCGGCAAAGGGCACTTGGGGGTCAGAATGGCGTGCTATACTCCGCTCCCGTCACTCGGCAAAGGGCCGATTCCGCTCCGAGCAAAGAGGTTCCGGTGAGCAGGCGAGAAGTCATCGTTATTCTCGACTTCGGGTCTCAGTACACGCAACTGATTGCCCGCCGGATTCGAGAGGCTCGCGTCTTCTCGGAGGTACTTCCCTATCACACCCCGTTTCAGGAGATCGCGAGGCGCCAGCCCAGCGGAATCGTTCTTTCCGGCGGCCCCCGGTCCGTGTTCGAGGAAGGGGCGCCGTATCCCGATCCTCGAGTCTATTCCTGCGATGTCCCGCTTCTGGGAATCTGCTACGGGATGCACCTTCTGGCCCACCGGTTCGGCGGCCAGGTTCACCCGTCCCAACGGGAGTATGGAAAGGCCCAGCTGGAACGGTCCCGTCCCTCGCCCCTGCTGGACGGTCTTCCCCGTACGATGCAGGTCTGGATGAGCCATGGCGACCGAATAAAAGCCCTGCCTCCCGGCTTTCATCCGGTGGCGTCCACGCACAACGCCTTGGCCGCCATGGAAAACGCAGAGCGGCGGATCTTCGGTGTCCAATTCCACCCGGAGGTCGCGCACACGCCTCTGGGACAAGAGGTCATCTCCAATTTTGTGAAGGTCTGCGGCTGCAAGCGGGATTGGACCGCGGCCTCCTTTATCGAGAGTACGGTCGATCAGATCCGGGACAGGGTGGGATCGGGGCGAGCCGTCTGCGGACTGTCGGGAGGTGTAGATTCTACCGTGGCCGCTATCCTGGTCCACCGGAGCATCCGCCATCGCCTGACCTGTGTCTTCGTGGACAACGGCTTGTTGCGGGACGGAGAGTTCCGGCAGGTGCTCAACACGGTACGGGAACAACTGCAACTGAACGTGGTCGGGGTGGAAGCGCGATCCCGGTTTCTGGATCTGCTGGCCGGTGTGGATGAACCGGAAAGGAAACGGAAGATCATCGGAGAAACCTTCATTCGAGTCTTCGAAGAAGAATGCCGGAAGCTGGGAGACGTCCGCTTCCTGGTCCAGGGAACGCTCTATCCGGACGTGATCGAGTCGGTCTCCGTGAAGGGGCCATCGGCCGTGATCAAGAGTCATCACAACGTCGGGGGATTGCCGGAGCAGATGGAATTGGAGTTGGTGGAGCCGCTGCGAGACCTTTTCAAGGACGAGGTCCGTCAGATCGGTCAGGAACTGGGCCTATCGCGGGAAATCCTGTGGCGACAACCCTTTCCGGGTCCCGGCCTTTCGGTTCGCATCCTGGGCCCCGTGACCGAAGAGAGGCTGGAGTTGCTGCGGCAGGCGGATCGAATCGTGGATGAGGAGATACGCCGGGCGGGCCTCTACGCGCAGATCTGGCAGTCTTTCGCGGTATTGTTGCCGGTCAAGAGCGTGGGTGTCATGGGGGATGGTAGAACCTACGAGCACGTGGTCGCGATTCGCGCCGTCGACAGCGTCGACGGCATGACTGCGGATTGGGTTGCCCTGCCCCGAGAAGTTCTCGCCCGGATTTCCGTCCGCGTCGTCAACGAAGTCAGGGGTGTGAACCGGGTGGTCTACGACGTGACCTCAAAGCCACCGGGAACCATCGAATGGGAATGATCGGAACCTCCCTCGGAAACACAACGGGACACGGCCTCCTCCTTCAATCGGTCCCACCGCCGACCCAGAGGAATTAAGCGATATGGGCCAAGCTGAATTTGTCCACCTTCACGTCCATAGCCATTTCAGCCTGCTGGATGGAGCCAACAAAATCGACGCCCTGTTCAAGAGAGCGTCCGAACTGAAGATGCCGGCGATCGCCCTGACAGATCACGGCAATCTGTTTGGAGCGATCCAGTTCCACGATGCCGGAGTCAAAACCGGTGTCAAACCCATTATCGGTTGTGAGGTGTACGTCGCCCGAGATGGCCGAACCGTCAAGACGGGTCGATCGGATGGAAGCAACCACCTGGTTCTCCTGGCCAGAAATCAGAAGGGCTATCAGAACCTGGTCAGACTCGTCTCGCTGGGGTACCTGGAGGGGTTCTACTATCGGCCGCGCATCGATCGTGAGTTGCTGGAGCAACATAGTGAGGGATTGATCGGACTCTCGGCCTGTCTCAAGGGGATCGTGGCCTGGAATCTGCATCAGGATCGTTACGAGGAGGCGCGCAAGGAGGCTGGCGAGCTCTCGGAAATCTTCGGCAAGGACCGCTTCTATCTGGAACTGCAGGACCACGGGATAGAAGCTCAGAAGTCTGTGAATCCCGGAATTCTGAGTTTGGCCAAGGAGTTGGATCTTCCGCTGGTCGCTACCAACGATTGCCACTACCTGTCTCAGGAGGACTCCTTTCCCCATGATGTTCTGCTCTGTATCCAGACTGGCAAGACAGTCCAGGACACCAACCGGCTGAGCTACAGAACCGATCAGTTCTTCTTGAAGACTCCAGAGCAAATGGCCCAGCTTTTCGGGCACGTCCCGGGAGCGCTTTCCAACACTCTGGCCGTTGCCGAGCAGTGTGAGTTCCGGTTGGAAGACACCGGATCCGTGTTTCCGGAGTTCGAAGTCCCCGCCGGAGATACGTTGGATTCCTATTTCGAGACCGTGGTTCGAGATGGGTTTTCCCGGCGGTTGCCGACCTTGAAGAAGCGGCAGGCATCAGACGGGCCGGCTCTTTCGCAGCAGGCGTATTCCGAGCGTCTGGACCAGGAAATCGACATGATCCGGAAGCTGAAATTTTCCGGGTATTTCTTGATCGTTTGGGACTTCATGAGATACGCGCGGGAACAAGGAATCCCCGTGGGTCCCGGTCGGGGATCGGCGGCCGGAAGCCTGGTTTCGTATGCCATGCAGATCACCGACGTGGACCCGCTCCAATATGGTCTCCTCTTCGAACGTTTCTTGAATCCGGAGCGGGTCACTCCGCCCGACATCGATATCGACTTCTGCATGCACCGCCGGAACGAGGTCATTGACTATGTGACCCGGAAGTACGGACGCGACAACGTGAGTCAGATCATCACCTTCGGAACCATGGCCGCCCGAGGAGCCATCCGGGACGTGGGGCGCGGACTGAACATCCCCTATGGAGAGGTCGACCGCATCGCTCGCCTGGTCCCGACGGGTCCTGACGTCACTTTGAAGAAATCCCTGAAGACCGTCACGGAGCTGCGAGAGCTCACATCCAGCGACGAGCGTTACGAGCAGCTTCTGAATGTGGCTCAACGCCTCGAAGGGCTGGCCCGGCACGCGTCCACCCATGCGGCCGGCATCGTCATTGCTCCAAGACCGCTCATTGAGCTCATTCCTCTGTACAAGTCCAGCAAGCATGAAATTACGACCCAGTACACCATGAACGACCTGGAGCGGCTGGGGCTCCTCAAGATGGATTTCCTGGCGCTGACCACGCTGACACTCATCGACCAGACCCTGGAGCAGGTTCGAGAGCAGTCGAACCTGGAGATCAATCTGGAAGAGATCGATCTCCAGGATGAAGAGACTTTCCGGCTCTTTTGCGAGGGCCGCACCACCGGCATCTTCCAGTTCGAGTCACGGGGGATGAGGGAAATCCTGAAGCAGCTCCAGCCCAGCCGTTTCGAAGACCTCATCGCCATGAATGCCCTCTATCGCCCCGGACCCATCCAGGGCGGAATGATCGACGATTTTGTGGCGCGGCGGCACGGCAAGGTCCGGATCCGGTACGAAGTGCCCGAACTGGAAGAGATCCTGCGAGAGACCTACGGGGTCATCGTGTACCAGGAACAGGTCATGCAGATTGCCAGCAAACTGGCTGGTTTCTCCCTGGGTGAAGCCGACCTGCTGCGCCGGGCCATGGGAAAGAAGAAGAAGAAGGTCATGCAGGGCCAGGAGAAGAAGTTCCTGGAGGGCTGTCGGGAACGGGGCGTCGATCCGAACAAGGCCCAGAAGATCTACGATCTTATCGAGCAGTTCGCGGGGTACGGTTTCAACAAGAGCCACTCCACGGCGTATGCGATCCTGGCCTATCAGACCGCCTATCTCAAGAGCCACTATCCCGTCCAGTTCATGGCGGCCCTGCTCACCAGCGAGATTTCCAACAACGACAAGATGGTCCGGTACCTGAACGAATGCCGTGACGTGGGCATACGGGTCCGGCCACCGAACATCAACAGCGGATCTCTCCACTTCTCAGCACGCGGAGAAAGCATTCACTTCGGTCTCGCCGCCATCCGGAACGTGGGAGAGGCGGCCATTCGGTCGCTCCTCTCGTGTCGAGATGAGATGGAGTCCTTCACCAGCTTTTCCCACTTCCTGGAACATGTGGATTTGAGGACCCTCAACAAACGGGTCCTGGAGGCACTGATCAAGTCGGGAGCATTCGATTCCTTGAACCATACTCGAAGAGGGTTGTTGGAGAACCTGGACCGCTCCATCGAAAGGGCACAAAAGGCGCAAAAGGATCGACTCAGCGGACAGCTGAACCTCTTTCAGCTGGGGATGGGACCGGTGGCAGCCAAACCGTTCGGGAGCGAATCGGAGGGAGAATGGCCGGACCCCCTGAAGTGGCAGTATGAGAAGGAGGCGCTGGGCCACTACGTCACTGGTCACCCTCTCAAGGGCTACCAGGCCGAGTTGGCTCGCTTCTCGGACATCAAGACGCATGAGGTTTCCGAGGAGACGGCAGGCCGGGAACTCTCAATCGGTGGGTTGATCAGCGAGGTCAAATGTCTGACGACTCGAAAAGGGGACGCCATGGCGACCTTCGTCCTGGAGGATCTCACGGGGAGCGTGGACGTCCTGGTCTGGCCCAAGGCCTACCGGAGGTGCCAATCGCTGTTGGAGGCGGCTCCGCCGGTGTTGCTGCGCGGCCGATGCGAGTCGGACGTCCGTGGCAAGATGCGTATCCTCTGTTCCGACCTGGTCCCCCTGGACAGTCTCTGGAACGGAGCCGTCCAGTCTGCGCGGATCACCATCCCATTGCCCTCCCTCGACAACGACAAGGTCACTGGTCTTCATGATCTGGTGAGCCGTCACCCTGGCAAGTGCCCCCTGCAGTTCGAGCTGGTCGAGCAGGAGTCGTATCGAATTCGACTGTTCCCCGTCCAGGAGCTTGCCGTCAATCCGATTCCTTCCTTCGTCACTGCAGTGGAAGATCTTTTTGGGAAACGCTCCGTCACTCTGTATACTTAGCGCGGACGTCCGATCCAGAACGGGAATCGAATTCTCGCAGCCGCACGACTCGTGCCGCCCGAACGGCTGGCAATCAGTTTCCTAAGTGACCTTCGATTTGAGGCTATGACCATCGAGAAGGCACGAGAAATTGTTGCACTCAAAGAACAGATGGAAGAGCACTCGCGATTCCAGATTCAGGAACAGGCTCGTCAGCCCGATCAGCAGCGAACCGGTCAATTGTCCCCTGACGAAGCGTGGGCCAGAGTGCAGATCTCACGCCACCAGGATCGACCCTACACTCTCGATTGCTTCGACCGTCTTTTTGATTCATTTCGGGAGATCCACGGCGACCGCAAGTATGCGGACGATCGGGCGATCGTGGGCGGGATGGCCAGTTTCAAGGGTGCGGCCGTCATGGTCTTGGGCCACCAGAAGGGGCGAAATACGAAAGAGCGCTTGGAGCGCAATTATGGGATGCCGAAGCCTGAGGGATATCGTAAGGCGTTGCGGTTGATGAAGTTGGCTGAGAAGTTTGGACGCCCCGTCCTGACCTTTATCGACACCCCTGGCGCCTATCCTGGACTGGGAGCCGAAAAACGGGGTCAGGCTGAAGCTATAGCCTACAACCTGCGATCCATGGCCGGACTTCGGGTTCCCATCATCGCGACCGTTCTGGGAGAGGGTGGCAGTGGAGGAGCCTTGGCGGTGGGTTTGGCGGATCGGATCCTCATGCTGGAGAATTCCATCTACTCTGTCATTTCCCCGGAGAGCTGCTCCGCCATCTTGTGGAAAGATCAGAATCATGTTCGCGAGGCCGCCCAGAGCTTGAAGCTCACCGCTCAGGATCTGAGCCGGTTCGGAATCGTCGATGAGATTGTTGCGGAGCCTCCGGGAGGCGCACATAACGATTGGGATCTAACGACGGCCGAGCTGTCCCGGGCGCTTTCCCGCCACTTGGAGGAGGTTTCCGCTCTGGACCCGGAAGATCGAATCGATTCTCGTCATGAAAAGTTCCGGAAAATTGGAGAGTACGCGAATTAAGTATGAGTTGACCCGGACTTTTCAGCAGTCTTCGGCAAGAGTCGCCGCGGTGCTCGGCCGGCCTTGACCCCGGTTCAAAATCAACGAGACGTTCATATTTCAGGCTATTCTGAATACTGCGCCGCAGCCCTGATGGGATGGCCCTGTCTTTGCCTCCCGGAGGGGACCCCTGCCCTGACATGGTTCAACCCTCCTTTCGATTCCAGGGGGTAGGGTATAATCGGGCCCCATCATGAACGTTCGCTCAGTTCGGGGAACCCACGACATTCTCCCCGGTAGCGTGGAACTGTGGCAGCAGATCGAAGAGAAGACTCGTCTACTCTTCCGGCGCTACGGCTTCGGTGAGATCCGAACTCCGATATTGGAGGAAAGCAATCTCTTCTGCCGTAGTCTCGGACAGGAGACGGACATCGTGCAGAAGGAAATGTACACGATACCCGCTCGACGGGGCCGTGACATCAGCCTCCGACCCGAGGGCACCGCACCCGTAGTTCGATCTTACCTGGAAAACCACCTGAATCGTGAGAGCGGTCTCGCGAAGCTCTATTACGTCGGACCCATGTTTCGCAGGGAGAGACCTCAGAAAGGCCGCTATCGCCAGTTCCATCAGATCGGAGCCGAAGTTCTGGGCTCGGATCATCCGGGCATCGAGGCGGAAGTCATGGAGATGCTTCATGTCTTGCTGGACGATCTGGGAGTTCGGGGAGTCCAGCTTCTGGTGAATTCCGTGGGCTGCCTGTCCTGCCGCCCGGCCTACGTTCGCCTCCTCCAAGAAAGATTGCTGGCAGAGTCGGATCTTTGCGCAGAGTGTCAAAGGCGGTCCCAGCGGAATCCGCTTCGCGTCCTGGACTGCAAGAAGCCGTCCTGTTCTCCGATCATTGACAATCTCCCATCTATCCTGGACCAACTGTGCCACGAATGCCGGGATCACTTCGGCCGCTTTCGAGAATTCCTGGATCTGATTGGGATTCCCTACGCGGTGACGCCTCGATTGGTTCGAGGTCTGGACTACTATGTGCGGACCACGTTTGAGATGGTGACGGATCGCTTGGGCCCAACGCAGAACGCGTTGCTCGGAGGCGGACGCTACGATGGACTGTCTGAGCTCTTGGAGGGTCCACCGGCAAAGGGTTTCGGTTTTGGACTGGGTCTGGAGCGCTTGGTTCTGCTCCTGTCCCAAGACCACGAGTTGGCTGCGAACTATCGTTCCCCACGGCCTGAGATCTTTCTCGCCTATCTGGACGAGGAGTCCCTGGAAAAAGCGTTCACTCTGGCTCGAGAACTTCGTCGAGAGGGGATTTTTGCCTACGTGGACTTTGGCGGGCGCAAGCTCCGGGGCCAGATGCGCTTGGCTAATCGGCTGGGTGCTCAGTTCGTATGCGTCATCGGAGACGACGAGATTCGCACCGGGCTTTACTCCATCAAGAGAATGGCCGATGGAACCCAGACTCGATTGCAGCAGGGAAGGATCTCCCAACACGTAAGATCGGCGTGAGGGAGGAGGATCAGAGAAGTGGCAACCGCTGGCAAGCAAGCGCTGAATCGACCTGCCTACAGCATCGACAGCATGGACAGTCTCCAACGGAGCCACTGCTGTGGGGCGATACGGCCAGGAGATGTGGGCAAACGTGTGACCGTCATGGGTTGGGTGGACCGGACCCGGGACCTGGGCAACCTGATTTTCATAGATCTCAGGGATCGTGAGGGAACGGTGCAGGTAGTCGCCAGTGCGGAAGACAAGGCAGTCCTCGACAAGGCAAAAGAGCTCCGGTCCGAGGATGTCGTTGCCGTCGTGGGCAACGTGATCGAACGCGACGAGGAGACCGTCAATGTCCAGATTCCTACGGGTACGGTAGAAGTCCGGGCGGAGGAAATTCGGCTCCTGAGTGCCTCCCAGACCCCGCCTTTTCCCATCTCCGAGGAACAGGGGACTTCAGAGGAGACCCGGTTGCGCTACCGCTATTTGGACTTGCGGCGGCCCCGTATGCAGGCCAATGTCCGGCTGCGTCACGAAATCTGCCTGGAAACCCGCAAACTGATGGACCGCCACGGATTCCTGGAAATCGAGACTCCCTTCCTGACCAAGTCCACCCCAGAGGGGGCGCGGGACTACCTGGTTCCCAGCCGAGTTCACCGGGGACACTTCTATGCCCTTCCCCAGTCGCCGCAGCTGTTCAAGCAGCTCCTGATGGTTTCCGGCTTCGATCGATACTTCCAGGTCGTTCGCTGCTTTCGTGACGAGGACCTCCGATCCGATCGGCAGCCCGAGTTCACCCAGATAGACATCGAAATGTCCTTTGTTCAACCTGAAGATGTCTTCCAACTTGTGGAGTCCCTGCTCCAACGAATCTTCAAGGTTGCGGGATACGATCTGGCGGTGCCCTTCCCCAGACTCAGTTACACGGCAGCCATGTCCCGGTACGGGACGGATCGCCCCGATACCCGGTTCGGATTGGAATTGCGGGACGTGGGGAACGCCTTTGAGAAAAGCGGATTCCAGATCTTCCGCCGAATCCTGGAGGAAGGAGGATGTATCCGGGGGATTCGGGTTCCGGGAAAGGCAGTTTACACCCGCCGGGAGACCGACGAATTGACCCGGTTTGTCACGGAGCTTGGAACCGGCGGTCTGGCCTGGATCAAGTCCACGGCGGGTGGCTTCAGAAGTTCCTTGCCAAAGAGCGTGGGAGCCTCGGTACTCCGGCGCGCGGCGGAATTCGGTGAACTTGAAGTCGGTGATATCCTGCTGATGGTGGCTGGAGCCGAATCTCAGGTCAACAATTCCCTGTCCCTACTGAGGCTCCATCTGGCAAAGCAGCAGAATCTGATCTCGAATGATCGGCAGGCCTGTCTCTGGGTCTACGATTTCCCGCTGCTGGAGTGGAGCGAAGAGGACTCTCGTTTTCTGGCTTGTCACCATCCGTTCACTTCTCCGAAAGAGGAGGATTTGCACCTGCTAGATACCGCGCCGGAACGAGTCCGTGCCAAGGCGTACGACGTGGTTCTGAATGGCACGGAGATCGGCGGAGGTTCGATTCGTATCCACAGTCAGGAGCTGCAGGCGCGGGTCTTCGAGGCATTGCGGATCGGTCCGGAGGAAATGCAGACCAAGTTCGGTTTCTTCCTCGATGCGCTCCGTTTCGGGGTTCCTCCCCATGGTGGCATTGCCCTGGGTCTGGACAGAATCGTCATGATTCTGGCGGGTGAACAATCCATTCGTGACGTTATCTGCTTTCCCAAGACCGCCAGAGCGATGGATCTCATGTCGGGCTCGCCGTCTGGCGTCAGCTTGCGGCAGCAACGGGAACTCCATTTGCGGCTGACCTGAAACACCGGGGTTCCCACCCGCACGATCCGGCACTGAGGAGATGCGCCTCCGTCTCGTGATCGGCCGCAAAAAGCCCGCCGCACCCCGTTACTCTTGCTTCAGAGCGCCATAGTCGGCGGCTGCGCAGAGGTAGACCTCGTCCTGAACGGGAATTGCTATACTCTTCGTAATGGGAAAGGTTCAACTTTTACCCGAGGTTCTGACCCATCAGATCGCCGCCGGCGAGATTGTCGAGCGTCCTGCTTCCGTGCTCAAGGAATTGCTGGAAAATTCGCTGGACGCGGGGGCGACGTCGGTCTCGGTTCGGGCAGAGGCTGGTGGCCAGCGTCTGATCTGCGTTCGTGACAACGGCGTGGGAATGAGTCCGGAGGACGCTCGACTCGCTTTCGAGCGCCATGCCACCAGCAAGATCAGGACCCTTGAAGACCTAACGCGAATTCGGACACTGGGTTTTCGAGGAGAGGCGCTTCCCTCGATCGCGTCGGTCTCGCGTCTCAGGCTCAGGACCTGCCCCAGTTCCCAATCCGGTTCTGAGGAACCGGGAACCGAAGTGCAGATTCAGGGAGGTCAACTCGTCAAAGTCCGAGAAATATCCTGTGCCAGTGGAACTGAAGTTCTTGTAGAGGATTTGTTCTATAATGTTCCTGCAAGAAAGAAATTTCTGAAGTCTTACTCTACAGATCTTGGGCATCTGACGCGACAGCTGACCCACTATTGCCTCGCTTACCCGTCGGTCCGGTTCCATTTTAGCCACCATAGCCGATTGCTATTGGAGGCAGATGTTTCCGCGGGACTCGAGGATCGTGTTTTCCAGGTATTGGGTGAGTCCTTTCTGGAGAACCTGGTTCCCGTCGACTACCGGAAAAACAACCTTCGAGTGAATGGATTCGTTTCTCTGCCCCACGACCACAGAAGCAGCACGGCGTCGCAATTCCTGTTCGTCAATCAGCGAATGGTCCGCGACCGGGTCATGGCCCATGCCGTTCGAGAAGCCTACCGGGATGCCATGCCGGCCCGATCTCATGCCCGAGTTCTGCTCTTTCTCGACGTCGATCCCGAGGATTTGGACGTCAATGTTCACCCGGCGAAGACGGAGGTTCGTTTTCGTCACAGCGGGAGCGTGCATTCCGCCGTTTTGCACGCGGTCGAGGAGGCGTTGCAGCAACACAGGGTCGACCTGTCGAGCTTGGCGAGAGACCTGCCGCCGTCATTCTCCCGTAATGCGCCCGGCCCCACGGTTCAGACACGATTCCATACTGGCCATCCTGCGACGGCTCTCTTTTCCCCACCCTCTCATGGAGGTGGCGCCGACCTTAGCCGAGACTCCGTTGCGCCGGCGCCGGTTGTTCGGGAAGGTGGAGTAGACCCACATATGGACAACATCCCGGAGACCAGCGGCGTCAGCTCGGTCCCGGTCGTCTTGGGGCAGTTCGTAGAGAGCTTCATCGTGGCGGCAGACAGAGATGGTGTCTTACTGATCGACCAACATGTCGCCCATGAAAGGATCCTCTTCGATCGTACCCTGAAGGAGATGGACGAGGCAGGAGAAACGGCGACGCAGTATCTGTTGGAACCGCTGAAGCTGGAGTTGACGCCGGAGCAGAAGGCTACGCTGGATGAGATTCTGGATGATCTCAACCACAATGGCTTCGTCGTGGAATGGTTCGGGGACCGGACGATCCTCGTGCGCGGTGTGCCCGCGCTGGCCCGATCGTGCGACACGCTGGAACTCTTTCAGGAGATTGTGAGCAGCTTTCAGGGGAAGGAGACAAACATGGTCGCGGAGGGTTCTTTACTTCGGCGCCGGCGGGAGAAGATCGCCATCAGCCTAGCCTGTCGAAGTGCCATCAGGATCAACACTCCTCTGTCTCGAGAGAAAATCCAGTGGCTCCTGGACCGACTCATGGTCTGTGAGACGCCATATACGTGCCCTCACGGACGTCCTATCGTCCTGAGGGTAGGAATCGAAGAGATCCTTCGCGGCTTCAAGCGAATCTGAACGAATTGGATGGGGGAGCCCCGGGTCGAGCGGATTGGAACCCGGTGGACAGGTACGAAAAAGGGCCTCCAGAAGAGGCCCTTTTTTTTAAAATCCCGGCAACGACCTACTTTCCCACACAGTTACCCATGCAGTATCATCGGCGCTGGAGGGCTTAACTTCTGTGTTCGGGATGGGAACAGGTATACCCCCTCCGCTATAATCACCGGAAAACCTTTTTCATCTGGAAAAAGCGGCAACCCTTGCCAATTAAAGACAACTTTGTTTCTCGCGGCAGCGAAAAATTCTAGGTCAAGCCTCACGGCTGATTAGTACAGGTCAGCTTCATACGTTGCCGCACTTCCACTTCCTGCCTATCGACCTCGTAGTCTCCGAGGAGCCTTCAGTCCCGTTAAACGGGAGGGAGATCTCATCTTGGGGCGAGCTTCACGCTTAGATGCATTCAGCGTTTATCCCTAATGCACTTGACTACCCGGCGGTGCCCCTGGCGGGACAACCGGTACATCAGAGGTGCATCCAGCCCGGTCCTCTCGTACTAGGGCCAGCCCCCCTCAAATCTCCTACGCCCACAGCAGATAGGGACCGAACTGTCTCACGACGTTCTAAACCCAGCTCACGTACCGCTTTAATCGGCGAACAGCCGAACCCTTGGAACCTTCTTCAGCTCCAGGATGCGATGAGCCGACATCGAGGTGCCAAACCTTGGCGTCGATATGAACTCTTGGCCAAGATAAGCCTGTTATCCCCGGCGTACCTTTTATCCGTTGAGCGATGGCCCTTCCATGCGGAACCACCGGATCACTAAGGCCGACTTTCGTCCCTGCTCGACATGTATGTCTCGCAGTCAGGCGGGCTTCTGCCTTTACACTCTACGGCTGATTTCCAAACAGCCTGAGCCCACCATCGCGCGCCTCCGTTACTTTTTGGGAGGCGACCGCCCCAGTCAAACTACCCGCCAAACCCTGTCTCTCTCCCTGATTCAAGGTAAGAGGTTAGATGCTCAGTACAAAAAGGGTGGTATCTCACGGTTGGCTCCACCGAACCTGACGGTCCGGTTTCCAAGCCTCCCACCTATTCTGCACATCCTGCACCGGACACCAAGGCTAAGTTGTAGTAAAGGTGCACGGGGTCTTTCCGTCTTGCTGCGGGCAACCGGCATCTTCACCGGTGCTACAAATTCGCTGAGTCTCTCGTCAAGACAGCGCCCAGATCGTTACGCCATTCGTGCAGGTCGGAACTTACCCGACAAGGAATTTCGCTACCTTAGGACCGTTATAGTTACGGCCGCCGTTCACCGGGGCTTCGGTTCAAAGCTTCGTCCTTACGGACTAACCTCTCCCCTTAACCTTCCGGCACCGGGCAGGCGTCAGACCCTATACGTCGTTTTGTTGACTTTGCAGAGTCCTGTGTTTTTAGTAAACAGTCGCCTGGGCCTAGTCTCTGCAACCCCCTTCGGCTCGGCTCGCGAGGAGCGTCACCTGATGAGGGCCAACCTTCTCCCGAAGTTACGGTTGCAATTTGCCGAGTTCCTGAACGAGAGTTCTCTCACGCGCCTTGGGATGCTCTCCCAGTCTACCTGTGTCGGTTTGCGGTACGGTCACCTTCGCCCTGGCTAGAGGATTTTCTCGGCAGTGTGGATTCAACGGGTTTGCGTTCCTTACGGAACTCCCCATAACGCCTCAGCATATGATCCCGTGGATTTGCCTGCGGAACCTGCCTACACGCTTGGACCGGGACTTCCAACACCCGGACCGCCTATCCTTCTGCGTCTCCCCATCGCTCGTAACGGACTACGGTGGTACAGGAATATTGACCTGTTTCCCATCGACTACGCCTTTCGACCTCGCCTTAGGGACCGACTAACCCTGGGCGGACGAACCTTCCCCAGGAAACCTTAGACTTACGGCGAACTTGATTCCCACAAGTTTTATCGCTACTTATGCCGGCAGAGTCTCTTGTCTGCGCTCCACGAACCCTTACAGGCTTGCTTCAGCGCCCAGACAATGCTCCCCTACCAATGTTCCAAAACGGACATTCCGCAGCTTCGGTGGTGTGCTTGAGCCCCGTTAAATTGTCGGCGCAGACCCGCTGGACCAGTGAGCTGTTACGCTTTCTTCAAAGGATGGCTGCTTCTAAGCCAACCTCCTGGCTGTCACGGCAGTTCCACTTCCTTTCCCACTTAGCACACACTTCGGGACCTTAGCTGGCGGTCTGGGTTGTTTCCCTCTCGACTATGAAGCTTAGCCCCCATAGTCTGACTCCCGGGCTGACGTTTCCGGCATTCGGAGTTTGATTGGAGTCGGTAGCCGGTGAAGGCCCCTAGTCCATTCAGTGCTCTACCACCGGAACGAATCACCCGAGGCTAGCCCTAAAGCTATTTCGGGGAGAACGAGCTATCACTGAGTTTGATTAGCCTTTCACCCCTACCCTCAGCTCATCCAAGCCGTTTTCAACCGACACTGGTTCGGGCCTCCAACAGGTGTTACCCTGCCTTCACCCTGGCCAAGGGTAGATCACTCAGCTTCGCGTCTATTCCAGACAACTGAACGCCCTATTCAGACTCGGTTTCCCTTCGGCTTCCCCTTATTTTCGGGTTAACCTTGCTGCCCAGAATAACTAGCCGGCTCATTATGCAAAAGGCACGCCGTCACCCAACCGAGGTCGGGCTCCGACTGCTTGTAGGTAAACGGTTTCAGGTACTATTTCACTCTCCTCGCAGGAGTACTTTTCACCTTTCCCTTACGGTACTGGTTCACTATCGGTCGCGGAGGAGTATTTAGCCTTACGAGATGGTCCTCGCAGATTCCCACAAGATTTCTCGTGTCCCGTGGTACTCGGGATACCCAGCATCTCTCTTCACCTTTCGCCTACAGGCTTTTCACCTTCTTTGAGTCGGCTTTCCAGCTCGATTCGACTAGGATCCAAGAGACTGATGCCGGGTCCCACAACCCCCGGCTCGCCTTCAGAAGAAGGTTACGCCGGGTTTAGGCTGTTTCCCTTTCGCTCGCCGCTACTCAGGAAATCGAAGTTTCTTTCTCTTCCTCCAGGTACTGAGATGGTTCACTTCCCTGGGTTCGCTTCCGCACCCTATGGATTCAGATACGGATGATCCCGGTTTCCCGGGACCAGGTTCCCCCATTCGGAGATCCCCGGGTCTTAGCTAGCTAGCAGCTCACCGAGGCTTTTCGCAGCTTGCCACGTCCTTCATCGCCTCTCCGCGCCAAGGCATCCACCGTTCACCCTTAGTAGCTTGACCTAGAATTTTTCGTTGCCGAAAAACTCTAGCTGTCTCTGTCTATTGTGGGTTGCCCTTGCTTTTTTCCAGATTGTCAAAGAACATGCCGCCGCTACGGGCGACAGGCACAGATTCTACGCAATAGGTTAGGTGTTTGTCAAGAAACATGCGGGTTCACCGCATGGTAGAGTCGAGGAGAGGCGCGACGGCCGTAGGTCGAAGGGAGTCGCTGTTGCCGGCGGCTTTCGCCCTCATGCCGGTGCCTCAATCTCCACCGTGACCCCGTTTCCTCTCCCCGCTCATCGAACCGGACGTGCGCTACTAACGCATCCGGCTCTCGGACGAGATCATACGCGCGCCCACGGAAAGCTGGCCGTTCGCGGACCAAGACGAGTGAGCTCCCACTCCTTCCAGAGTCGCTCGTCCGGGAAGCGCACCGTCTTCCCGGCCCTCACCTTGTGCTTGCGGCTCAGCCACTGGCGCAGCCGCCGGGTCGCGTGCCGATCGATCGTCGCATAAGCGGGACTCACCTGACCCAACGAGAAGTAGTTCGCCCAACCGTTCAGAAGCCGGTTGAGGCGTCCCACGACTCGCTCGGGTTCCAGGAGTCCATAGCGTCTCTCGGTCAACGCGCTCACCCTGCGGCAGAGGCTCTGAACGCTCGCCGGGCTCGGGCGCGTCCCAATGTAGGCTCGCCCCGTATCCCGGCGGTAGTTGCGCCCAATCCGGTAGCCGAGGAACTCCAGCGGTTCCTCCGGCACCCGCACCTCTCGGGTCTTCTCCGCGTTCAACGCCAGCTTCAGACGCTTCACCAAATCCTCGACCGCCGTCCGCATGATCGCGGCCGGAGCTTGGCCCAGGACCACAAAGTCGTCTGCGTAGTTGACGATTTCCGCCTTGAAGCGCCGAGCGTAGCCCAGTCCCTTCCAGCCCAGAATGAAGCGTCGCATGTACAAGTTGCTCAGCAGCGGTGAGATGGGCGCCCCTTGCGGGGTCCCTTTCCTCTCTTGCCGCGCCCGGGTCGTTCGGCGTCGTCCGCCGCAGCCGTCCTCTTCCTCCACCGCCATCTCCAACCAAACCTTGATCCAACCCACCACCCGCCCATCACTGATGCGGCGGGCCACGGACTTGATCAGTTGGGCATGGGGGATCTGGCCGAAGTAGTCCGTCAGGTCGGCGTCCACCACCTCGCGGTGGCCCCGGTTCAGCAGTCGGTGCACGTGCTTGACGGCATCGCCCGCGCTCCGGCCCGGCCGATAGGCATATTGTTCCGGGGCCAGATCGGCTTCGAAGATCGGCGACAACACCAACATTGCCGCCGTCTGCGCCACCCGATCCCGCACACACGGAATGCCCAAAGGCCGGAACTTCCCGCGTTGCTTCTTCGGGATCAGAACCTGCCGCACCGCGTTGGGCCGGTAGGTCCCTTCCTTCAGGTCCCGCGCCAGTTCCCCGAGCCACCCGTCCACCCCCGACGACTCGATGTCGGCGATCGCCTCCCCGTCCACCCCGGCCGACCCGCCGTTGCGGCGGACCTCCTGCCAGGCCACACGGAGCACGTCCAACCGCCACACCTTGTCGCACAGCGAGTAGAACCGGAAGCCCGGAGCCTCCTTCGCTTTCGCATGGAGCGTCTTCCGGAGTCTCTGAACTTTCTCTGAAGCTGCTAGGTTCTCACCAGTCTTCACGTCCTTTTCCCCGTCCAACGCGGTTCTCGAACCAAGGCCCCTTCCCTCCACCGGCGTTACCCGGCTTCTCCAGTACTACGGGCCTCTCCGCCACCCCGACGGCCCAGGCTGGCCCTCACGGGTTCCCGGTTGACGCGTGCCACGCCACCGGCGGGGCTTCCCGTGTTGCTGCTGTCTCCCTCTTGTCCACATGCCACCGCCATTACCCCGGCGGAACCGGCCGGTGCTTCCGTCGCTCGCTTCCCGGCCGCTGGCAGCCTTCGTGCGTTTCTCAGGCGGGTCGGCTTCCGCATTACCCGTTTCGAGGCCTGCTCAGCGTTCGCTCAAGCTACGGCCTGCGGACTCGCTGAGTCGCCTAAAGCGACCCTTTGACATCGGAGTGCTTCAGTCCATATCGTTGCCTCCATGAACCGCTCCGACTGCTACCGGCTGGAGCGACAGTTGCCGGGTGGGATTCGCACCCACTGAGAAACAGCGCCTTTCCACGGCGCACTGAGAAATACAGGTAACGGCTGGAAGATGGGCAAGAGTGGGCTGAGGTGTCAGAGGCTCACGGAGACGGTTGAGGACCCCGCCGTCGTTCACCTGGATGGTCCCGTCCGGGGATGAGAGCGATCTCACCGATCTTCCAAGCGGACCGGAGCGAAGAATTCAGGCGGTTTCCGTGGCGCTGCTTGAGGGAGAGTTGGGATGCCTCGTGGCAGCCGGGTTTCGGAATTCGGGTCAAATGTGGAAATAGTGGAAGAATTCCGCCGGAACAGGATGGAGAAAGACATCCCGCGCCTCCTGCTCCTTGAAGGCGATGTATTGGTCCACTACGTCCTGCGTAAAGACGCTGCCCTCCGTCAGATAGTCGTGGTCACCGCCCAGAGCCTCCACCGCCGCCTCCACCGAGGTCGGAACAGCAGGGATATTGCCGATTTCCTCCGGGGAGAGCTCATAGATATCGGTGTCGGTCGGGCCGCCCGGATCGATCTTGTTCCGTATTCCGTCAAGTCCTGCCATCAGCATTGCTGAAAAAGCAAGATACGTGTTGGCTGAGGGATCGGGCGGACGAAACTCGACCCGCTTGCTCTTCGGTGAGTTCTCGTAGGTGGGGATTCGGATGGCAGCCGAGCGGTTGCGCTGTGAGTAGGCGAGGTAAATCGGCGCCTCGAAACCGGGAACCAGGCGCTTGTACGAATTGGTCGTTGGGGCGCAGAAGGCGAGAAGCGACGGTCCGTGTGCCAGCAGGCCCCCAATATAGTACTTCGCCAGATCCGAAAGCTGTGCGTAATTGTCTGCGTCAAAGAAGAGCGGCTGATCGCCGAGCCACAGCGACTGATGCACGTGCATTCCGGTTCCGTTGTCGCCAAACAGGGGCTTGGGCATGAACGTGGCCGTCTTTCCGTGGGCCTTGGCCACATTGCGGATGATGTGCTTGTACCACTGGGTATCGTCCGCCTTTCTGCGCAACGTAGTGAAGCGGGTGGCGATCTCCCCCTGACCTCCCGTTGCTACCTCGTGGTGATGAACCTCGAACTCGATACCCACCTGCCCCATCTTCTCCGCCATTTCCCAGCGCAGGTTCGCGAGCGAGTCGAAAGGGGAAACCGGAGAGTAGCCTTGCTTCGGGGGAATCTTGTAGCCGAGGTTGCGGCCGTCCTCGTCCCGGGAAGAGTTCCAGTCCGCCTCGTCCGAGTCCACGACATGAAACGAGGAGTTGACCTTGAGACCAAACTGCACGTTGTCGAACAAAAAGAACTCGAGTTCCGGGCCGAAGAACGCTTTGTCTGCAATGCCGGAAGCGTTCAAATAGGCTTCGGCCTTGGTCGCTACGTAGCGTGGATCACGCGTGTAGCGCTCGCGAGTCACCGGGTCGACGATGTCGCAGATGATCTTGAGCGTCGGTTCGGATTCGGTCGGGTCGATTCGGGCCGTTGCAAGGTCTGGAAACAGCAGCATATCGGATTCATCGATCGACTGGAAACCACGCAGGCTTGAGCCATCGAAGCCTTGACCATTCTGGACCAAGTCTTCGTCGACCTTGGACGCGGGAATGGAAAAGTGCTGCCAGCGTCCGATCAAGTCCGTGACGAGTAGATCGACGCGCCGGACGTCGTTGTCCCTAATAACTGCTTGCACATCATCAAGTGTTGCCATCTGACTCTCTTTCCGTGTGGTTGCCGAGAACCGGCGTCGTTGGTATTAGGCGAAACCCGCGAAACGTCGCGAATGGAAGCCGTCGGACTGATTCCACCCGCAAACCCAAAACTAATAATCGACTGAGCGTAGTCGAGGAAGATCGAGTATGTCAACCACTTGTACCCCAGGAGCTTCCCCAAAAAATCGGGGTGTCATCTACGCAAGCGATTGGTAACAGGAGAGTAAGAAGATCTGACAAGTGGACGGGGTCGAATTTCTCCAAAAATGGGGAAACTTTCGCCCGCTATGAGTGTGGGTCCCTGACGAGGAGACTGATTCTCTGAAAGACCAAATCCAAGGACCAGTTACACGGGAGGGACCCAGATGCATAGTGCCAAAGAACCGCCCAGATTCGAGCGCAGATCCGACGATTCTCGAGCGAAGTCTCGGAGGGATTTCCAAGACCGCGGACCGATTGGTGCGGGAGGTGATCTACGGGGTACCCGCGGGCCTCGGTGCGACTCAGCGAGATGAAGGTGTCCTGATTTCGTGGACGGTTTATTAGTGCGGTGTACGTTGGTCTTGGTTTTAATACCGCTTCTGTCGGTGAGGAGCAAGACTTCCTCCTGCCGAATGTCAATGGCCATCGAAAATGGCACGGATTTGGCCATGGACAGAGCGTTCTTTCTTCTGTGGGGGGGACTGATGGAGGCGTCCGCAAAAGGGCTCACGTTGTGGGAAATCTTTGATTTTCCACAATGGGATACCGCGTAACTGGGGGGTCTCGGCGCTTTCTTTGTCGGGATTTAAGAGTGGTATGTGTCTCTTTGCATCCGGGGGTCAGGGGGGCAGCGCCCCATAGGAGTTAACTTGTTTGAGTCCGGCTGAAATAGGACTCCAATTGGGCCAAGCGAACTCGAGGCGGGTCGGCGAGTTCCTCGGAGATCTCGTTCCAACTGGCGAGCACCTCAGCCCGCGACAAGTGCGGGTCGATCGCGCGCCGCACCTGGTGGAGCACGAATTTGAAGTCACGCCAAGCGCTGTGGGGTTGCCGGTGACGCCAGAGGGTATCCCCAGGGGGAAACGGCCATCGCGTAGCCGATCAGCCGCTCGACCAGCAGGGCCACCAGCAACTTGCCGTACAGCCAAGCCTGGGCGCTCTCGTCGTCGCGCTTGGGCAGATGCCCCAGCGCTGCCAGCGACTTGAAGCGCTTGAACACCAGCTCGACTTGCCACCGGACACGGTACCATTCCAGCACCTCGGCGACCGGGAAATCCGCGGCCGGGAAGCTGGTGAAGAGGATCACGTAGCGGGCGAACTCCAAGGTCCGCGGCTGCAGTTTCTTGCCTTTCTTCGAGGCCTTCCGACGCAGGCTCCGGTGAGCGATCTCAATCGCTTCCTCCGTCTTGCGCAGTGCGCACACGCGACCCGCCACCGGAACTCCCCGGGGGCCGATGACCCGGGCGGCCCAAGATCCGATGTCGCCCGGACTTTGCAGCGTCGAGACCTTTTTCAGCAACCGGAAGGGTCGGGCGCCGGAGGTCTGGAGCGGCAGCGAACTCGTGTTCACCCGCACCGTCACCCGTCCACCTGCTTCCGCCACGTAACCGATACCCGCCGCCGTTGAGTAGCCCCGATCCGCCAGCAGATAGTCCCCTTCCCGGATCGGAAACTGCTGCAGGGACTCCCCCGTGCCGCGCCCCTGTGTCCCCGTCAGCCGGAAGAAGTCGCACGCCAGCGAGGGCAGCCGCACGCTGTAATGCAGGCGCCACAGCGACCCCGATTTGCCTGGCTCCTTCACCGTCGTCGCGTCAATCGCCCGCATCTGCATACCGCCGCCCGCCGCCAGTTCCACGCCCCGCTCCCGGAACAGTTCCAGACACAGCGCCTGCAGCCAGCCCCGTGACTTCTTCAACCGTTTCCACAACGCCACCGACGACAATTCCGCCAGCCCCGCCTTCCTGGCGCGCACCACCGTCTCGCGCAACGAGTGCCCGCATCCAAGGTGCAGCAGCAGCACGCGCAGCAGGTTCTCCGCCGACTTGTCCTTGCGCAGCCCCTTGAGCGCCCCGGTACTCGCTGCCAGCTCCCGCCAGTTACCCGGCAGGAACGACACCAGCAGCCACCAGTCTTCCCTCATCCCGCGAGCCACTTCATTCTCCATAGACTCATCATACATGATCTAATCGTAACAAGTTAACGCCTATGGGGCAGCGCCCCCCTGCCCTCTTTAATCGTGTCGCGCGCGACCCTTGGTGCGAAGGTTCACGAATCGAGGATCTCGTCGTCCGGATCGAGTTTGGACCACGGCGTGGGTCCTACGCCGCCTGCTGTTCGTAGCGGACCGGCGACTCGTAGCCCAGCGCCGAGTGCCGGCGCCGCCGGTTGTAGAATCCCTCAATGAAGTCGAAGACGGCCCGCCTCGCCTGATTCGGATTCCGGAACTTCTGACGATCCAGCAACTCGCACTCGAGCGTCGCGAAGAAGCTCTCGCACATCGCGTTGTCGTACGCGCCCCCCACCGAGCCCATCGACGGGCGCACCCCGGCCTCCCGGCAGCTTTTGCCGAAGGCCGTCGAGGTGTACTGCGCCCCTTGGTCCGAGTGGTGGATCACCTGCTTCGGCTGCCGCCGGATCACCGCCATGGAGAGCGCCTTCTCGACCAGTTGGGAGCGCAGGTGGGTCTCCATCGCCCAGCCCACGACCAGGCGGCTCCAGGCGTCCAGGACCACGGCCACGTACAACCAGCCCGCCTTCGTGCGGACATAGGTGAGGTCCGCTACCCAGAGCTGATCCGGTCCCTCAGCCGCGAAGTTCCGGTTCACCAGGTCCGGCGCGGGACGGGCGTCCCGGTCCCTCCGGGTGAGCCCGGCCTTCCGGTGCCTCCGGCTCGCCCCCTGAATCCCGGCCTCCTTCATCAATCGACCGACACGCTTCGGGCTCATCCGTTCGCCTCGAGCTCTCAACTCGGCATGCAGACGAGGCCGACCGTAAACTCTTCGGTTCTCGTTCCAGATCCGCACGATCTTTTCCCGAAGCGCCTGGTCCCGGCGAGCCCGGTTCGACGGCGGACGCTTTAATCAGGCGTAGTACCCACTGGGGGAGAGACGAGAGCACGTGGCACATCACCCGGATCGGAAACCGGACCCGGTACGCCTTCACGAACTCGAATCCTTGCCGGGGATCGAGCCGCTCTCCCGGGCGAACCAAGCCGCGGCTTTTTTTAAGATGTCCCGTTCCATCCGCAGGCGCTTGATTTCCCGCTTCGCCTGGCGCAACTCCTGGCGCTCAAACGTCGTCAACCCGTCGTTTCGGTGTCCCTCGTCCGGATCGGCCTGCTTGACCCACTTCCGGATCGCCGACGCCGAGGGCTCGAACTCCTCAGCCAGCGACTCCGGCGATCGCCCCGAGCGCACCAGCGCCACGATCTCCCGCCGAAACTCCGGCGGGTACCGCCGCTTGTCTGTTTAAATGGGGCCGTCCGGGTCGCTCATGAGCGACCCGGACGGCGGTGGCTGGACCGTACCGCCGCGGACTTTTGCGAACCGAAAAGCAGTCAGGTCGGCCACCGTCTTTCCCGATGTCCTGAATGGATACAAGGGCATCAAGGCCCGAATGACAAGCACAGGAGACAGGAAAGATGAAACAGCATACCGCTAGACATCGACATCTCGAAAGCGCACCTGGACGCGCACCGGCTGGCCGACGGCCATTCCGCCCAGTTCGACAATGACCCGGCCGGCTTCCGGGCGCTGATCGATTGGATCGGAACTCCGGTCGAGTGCGTCGCGTACGAGGCCACCGGCCCCTACCACCGGGACCTCGAGGAAGCGCTGTCCAAAGCGAAGCTGCCGCTGGCGAAGGTGAACCCCTGGCAGGCGCGGCGCTTCGCCGAGGCGACCGGGAGCCGCGCCAAGACCGACGCCGTAGACGCTCGGAAACTGGCCCAACTGGCCGCCACGCTGGAGCCGCGCCGGACCCAGGTGCCGTCCAAAACGCAACGCCGGCTCCAGGATCTGCAGACGTCCCGGGACGCGCTGATGCGCCAGCGCACGGCCGCGCTCAACCGCCGCCGACAGCTCCGCGAACCCCTGCTCAAACAGCAGAACCAGATCCAGATCAACATGTTCGAGCGCCACCTGCGCGCCATCGACCGCAAGTTGGAGATCCTCACCTCCATCCCGGGGATCGCGGCCACCACCGCCACCGGTCTGCTGGCCGAGATGCCCGAGCTGGGTGCCCTTAGCGGCAAGGCCGCCGCCAGTCTGGCCGGGCTGGCCGCCGTTCCTCGCGAGTCGGGGGCTTGGCAGGGCCGGGCCTTCATCCGGGGCGGACGGGCGCGGGCGCGACGGCTTCTGTACATGCCGGCCGTGTCCGCCCTGCGCTGGAACCCCGACTTGGCCGAGGTGAACCGGAGGCTGAGAGAGCGCGGCAAGCCTGGCAAGGTGGCCCTCGTCGCCGTGATGCGCAAGCTCATCGTCCTGGCCAACACCCTCGTTCGACAGGACCGCATCTGGTCGCCCGTCGCCCCCCGCACGGTCTTCTGAGACCACCCAGGGGCCCGGGGAGGAAAGGGGGCCTGTCGCGTCCACTGGCATAGGTCCGTAGTGAAGGTGTCCCGTTTTCGTGGACGGTTTATTAGTGCGGTTTACGTTGGTCTAGGTTGTAATACTCCTTCTGTCGTTGGGGAGCAAGACTTCCTCCCGCTGAATGTCAATGGCCATAGAAAATGTCAGGGTTTTGACCATTGACAGAGCGTTCTTTCTTCTTTGGGGGGACTGATGGAGGCGTCAGCAAAAGGGCTCACGTTGTGGGAAATCTCTGATTTTCCACAATGGGATACCGCGTAACGAGGGGGCCTCGGCGCTCTCTTTCCAGGGATTTAAGAGTGGTGTGTATCTCTTTGCATCCGGGGGTCTCAGGGGGGCAGCGCCCCCCTGCCCTCTTCAATCGTGTCGCGCGCGACGCTTGGTGCGACGGTGATGGTGCTGGTTTCGTGGTCGAGCAGCGCGAAAACGAACCGGTTCGTGAGGCGGCGTCAGTCCTTCTGAGCCTCCCGGCCCGCAGGACCGGCATTGGAGGCAGGAAAGACGACCCCAGCAGGTCATCACTGCACTCGGCGAGAGCACGAATCGAGGATCTCGTCGTCCGGATCGAGTTTCGACGACGGCGTGGGTCCTACGCTGCCTGCTGCTCGTAGCGGACCGGCGACTCGTAGCCCAGCGCCGAGTGTCGGCGGCGCCGGTTGTAGAATCCCTCAATGAAGTCGAAGACGGCCCGCCTCGCCTGATTCGGATTCCGGAACTGGTGACGGTCCAGCAACTCGCACTCCAGCGTCGCGACGAAGCTCTCGCACATGGCGTTGTCGTAAGCGTCCCCCACCGAGCCCATCGACGGCCGCACCCCGGCCTCCCGGCATCTCTTCCCGAAGGCAGTCGAGGTGTACTGCGCCCCTTGGTCCGAGTGGTGGATCACCTGCTTCGGCTGCCGCCGTATCACCGCCATGGCGAGCGCCTTCTCGACCAGTTCGGACCGCAGATGGGTCTCCATCGCCCAGCCCACGACCAAGCGGCTCCAAGCGTCCAGGACCACGGCCACATACAACCAGCCCGCCTTCGTGCGGACATACGTCAGGTCCGCCACCCAGAGCTGATCCGGTCCCTCAGCCGCGAAGTTCCGGTTCACCAAGTCCGGTGCTGGACGGGCCTCCCGGTCCCTCCGGGTGAGCCCGGCCTTCCGGTGTCTCCGGCTCGCCCCCTGAATCCCGGCTTCCCGCATCAATCGACCGACACGCTTCGGGCTCGTCCGTTCCCCTCGAGCTCTCAGTTCGGCATGCAGACGAGGCCGACCGTAAACTCTCCGGTTCTCGTTCCAGATCTGCACGATCTTTTCCCGAAGCGCCTGGTCCTGGCGAGCTCGATTCGAGGGCAGACGTTTCAACCAGGCGTAGTACCCACTGGGGGAGAGACCCAACACGCGGCACATCACCCGAATCGGAAACTGGGCCCGGTGCGCCTTTACGAACTCGAATCCTTTCCTGGGATCGAGTCGCTCTCCCGGGCGAACCAAGCCGCGGCTTTTTTTAGGATGTCCCGCTCCATCCGCAGGCGCTTGATCTCCCGCCTCGCCTGGCGCAACTCCTGGCGCTCGAACGTCGTCAACCCGTCGTTCCGGTGCCCCTCGTCCAGATCGGCCTGCTTGACCCACTTCCGGATCGCCGAAGCCGAGGGCTCGAACTCCCCCGCCAGTGCCTCCGGCGATCGCCCCGAGCGCACCAGCCCTACGATCTCCCGCCGGAACTCCGGCGGATACCGTCTCTGCTTTCTTGCCATCGTGGATCCCTCCTTACTCCCCTACTTTGGATGTGTCCACGAAAGCGGGTCAACTCCAGTTCCTCATCCCATCCGATCCAGCGGTCCCGGTCCCGCAACCGCAACGCCGCCGCCCCGAACCCCAAGCCCCCCAGCCAGCCGTGGGCCGAGCCCACCAGATAGCGTAGTTGAGCACCCACCAACGGCCCCGCGCCCCGTGGATGCTCTCGCGCCATCAACTCGTTCCAGAGCGCTCGTTGCGGACCCGTCTCCACCAGAATCAACTCCAACTCCCGCACGCCGTCCACCGTCTCGGGCACCCCGACCGGCTCCGGCACCGCACGGCCCAGTCCTCGGGGCCCGCAATGTTTCACCCGCCGTCGCGGCGTCGGCAGACGAATCCGTCCGCCCGCCTCCAACTCCCGGAGCGCCTTCAGGCAGCCGCTCCGTTGCGCCCGCCCTCGGGCATCGTGAAATCCAAACTCCGAGCAGACCCGGTCCGCCAGCGCCGTCCGGTGGGCGAACTTCTCCCGCCTCATCACGGCGTGCAAACGATCCAACTCTCGGCCCAAGGTGCGCTTGATCTGGTTCTGAACTACCATGTCGTGAAGACTACGACAGGCATTCTTGTTTGTTCAGCACTATTTGTGGGTATAGGGCAGGGCTAGCCGGAGCAGTTCCACTCGCTGCGGTCCCGGCGAACTCGATCGCTCCTGCCCGATCTGCTCGAGCCGGGACTGCACTTGGCGAACTCTCTTCAGGGCTTCGTTCCACTTCCGCTCCAGCGTCGCAGCCACCAGCCGGTTCTCTGGGTCGACCGCATCGTACTGTCGCTGGGTCCGTCTTGCCTGGTAGCGCAATTGCTCGAGTTCGCGCTCCAGGAGTTCTCGTTTCAACCGGTCTCGCTCGGTGGCTTCCTCTTCCACCCGCAGAGCCGCCTCGATCGCTCCTGGGGAAACCACTCGCAGGATCTCACGCCCAACGGCCTGGTCGACCTTGCGTCCTCCAAACGAGATGCAACCGGCGACTCCGTGGTTGATCTGCCCCCCTCGACAATGGTAGCGGGGGATCCGTCCCCCAACCCCAGCGTAGGCCACGTGCAGCCGACGACCGCAGTGCCCACACAACAGCAGGCCCGCCAGCAAACTCTTTCCCGAACGAACGGCTCCCTTCGCCATTTTGCCTCGCATCTGAGCGTTGTCGGCCAAGAGGCGTTGATTCCCTTCAAAGCGCTTCCAGTCGATGTAGCCTGGGTGATGCTCCTTGAGCCAGACCGTCCACTGTTCCGGGTGGGCCCGGGACCGAATCCGTTTGCGAGCTTGACCGTCCTTCAAGTAGGTCTCGGTCCAGGTGCGCCCCCAGGCGTAGGCTCCCGTGTACAGGGGGTTCTTCAACAACCTCAACACCGTGCTGTAGACGGGCAGCTTCCACACGGTCTCCCAACCCCATGCGCTGTGCCGTTTCACGGGCAACTGGATCCTTTCTTGCCGATACCAGAGCAGGGTCTGACGGGCGCTGCCCGTCTCGGAGAATTTAGCAAACACTCCCTGAATACTTTCCTGCACCCGGCGGTCCGGATCCTTCTCCAGACGCCCGTTCGGGGTCAGGACGAAACCCACGGGCAAAGAGGTGTACAGCTCTCCCCGAGCCGCCTTGCTCAGCAGTCCCTGTTGGGCGCGCCGCCGGAGCAGGCTCAGCTCCGCCTCGCTCAGGGTTCCCTTCAACCCGAGAAGCAGTCGGTCGTTGCTGAGACGCGGCTCGTAGACGGCCTCGCTGTCGACGATCAGGGTCCGCGTCAGCGAGCACAGGTCCAGCAATCGGTACCAGTCGGCATTGTTGCGAGCCAGTCGAGAGGCGTCCAGGCTGAAGATGGCCCCGCACCGTCCCAGGCTGATCTCGGCGGCCAAGCGTTGAAAGCCCACCCGATCGACCGTGGAGGCCCCCGAACGCCCCTGATCCTCGTCGATGACCTCGACTTGGCTCCATCCGAGGTCTTTGGCTTTGGCCACCAGCTGGTACTGCAGTCGGCGGCTCTCCTGGTGGCAACGGACTTGCTGCAGGCTCGACTGGCGCACGTAGACGTAGGCCTGGCGTCTCAGATGATCCTCAGTGATCTTTCCTCTCATCGACGTCCTCCTTTCGCCCTCGCCAAGCCTGCTCCAGTAGCTGAGCCATCAGCCGCAGCAGTTTCTTCCGGGTCGAAGGGGGTAGCTGGTCCCACTCGGGCTGGTTCGGGGTTGCAAACGCGAGCTCCCTTTGCTTCATGCCGTCCTCCCGGGGGAACTTTGCCCCGGGCGGTCTGACAATCCGACTTCGACCCGAAGGTCTCGATCAGGTCCTGGAGTTCTTGCAAGGCGCAGACGCTGCAACGCGGCTGGTCGTCGACCCGACCCACTGCCGCAGCTTCGGGCTGGCAAATCCAGCGTGGGATCTTCGCGTGAGTGCCGTCCGGGAGCCGGCAGGTGAACCACTCACCCCACTGTCCGTGACGAGGATGTTCGGCTAGTTCAAGGTCTCGTTCTGCTAAAGGGTGAAAGGGGTAGTGGATTCTAACGGAGGTCGCAATGTGAGCATTGTGTCGTGGGTTCGCCCGGTGTCGGCAAGACGCACTTGGCGATCAGCCTGGCCATCAGCGCAGCGGAAAGCGGACGCAAGATCTACTTTGGGACCCTGGCCGATCTGGTCGACTCCCTGGAGGAGGCCAAGGCGGCCGGTCGGCCGGACCGTCGGCTCAAGACTCTGACGTATCCGGCCCTCCTGGTCGTGGACGAGATCGGATACCTGCCGGTGACCCAGAGCGGCGCGATCCTGTTTCTTCCAACTCATCAACCGGCGATATGGGCGCGCGTCGACGGTCCTGACCTCCAACAAGGGCTTCGAGGAGTGGGGCCGAGTTCTTGGGGACGAGGTGATGGCGGCCGCGCTCCTAGACCGGCTGCTGCACCGTTGCCACATCGTCAACATCCGAGACAACAGCTTTCGGATGCGCCGCCATAGAGAGCTCTCGAAGGCGATCCATCCGGGCGCCCACCGAAGACAGGCCGAACCTCTCGCTGCTGGGGAGGCCGTGTCATGAAGGCCATCCGACTCTTGGCGCGCTGCCCCGCGAAGGGAGCGGAGCGACCGAAGCGGGGCAGCGCGCCAACCCTGACATTTTCAGTGGCCATTGACAGCCAGGCCGTCGGGACCGCACCCGCAGTCCCGTCACACTGCTGGCTTCCCGATACCTCTTCAGCCAGGTGTACCCCGTCGGCCGACTAATCCCATACTCGCGGCACAGCGCGCTCATGTTGACCCCAGGCCCCACCGCCCGAACCACGAAACTTATCTTCTGATCCATCACATCCGTCACTCTCCAGGGCATCTCCATCTCCTATTAAAAGGAGGCTATTTCTCACCCTGACGTGTAAAGGATCTCCCGACACCGTACAGGCTGTCGGCGCCGGTACCGGGAGGTGGTGATCAAAGAGACGAGTTCCGGAGAGAAGGTCTATGACCTGGAGTTCGAGACTCGGAAGGTGAGTTGGCCCGG